>NZ_JBFBAS010000010.1:0-209880 GCF_040682335.1 Streptomyces sp. NPDC051219 | reverse complement strand
GCAGGGGGGACCCTGTGGGAGAGTAGGACGCCGCCGAACAATCATTGTGGGAAAGCCCCGCACCTCATGGTGCGGGGCTTTTCTGCGTTCCAGGGCCGGCACCACCCCGTGCACCGGGCACCCCGCGGCTGAAGGTAAGGTCATGGGGCATCGTTGGTACGTTTCCCACTGGAGGCCCCCGGGTGGAGGTCCAGGAGACTCGCGTTCAGACGGACCGGGTCCTCACTATCCCCAACATCCTGAGCATGGCTCGCCTCGCCGGCGTGCCCCTGTTCCTGTGGCTCATCCTGCTGCCCGAGTTCGGCGGACCGAAAAGCGACGGCTGGGCCCTGCTCGTCCTGATGCTCAGTGGAGTGAGTGACTACCTCGACGGAAAGCTCGCCCGGCGCTGGAATCAGATCAGCAACCTCGGACGCCTGCTCGACCCCGCCGCCGACCGTCTGTACATCCTTTCGACCCTCGTCGGACTGACCTGGCGGGAGATCCTGCCTCTCTGGCTGACCGCGGCTTTGCTGGCCCGTGAGCTGATGCTGCTGGTGATGGTGTGGATCCTCCGCCGTCACGGCTATCCGCCTCCTCAGGTGAACTTCCTCGGGAAGGCCGCGACCTTCAACCTTATGTATGCCTTCCCGTTGCTTCTGCTCAGTGACGGCAGCTCCTGGCTCGCCTCACTGGCCGCAGTTTTCGGATGGGCGTTCGCAGGATGGGGTACAACCCTCTATTGGTGGGCAGGAATCCTTTACGTGGTTCAGGTCCGCCGCCTGGTGAAGGCGGACGCTGCAGCCGATTGAGCTCGCCCGCGCGGCGCCGAGCAATGGCCCGAACGCCCGCACTCCCATCTGCGGGTATGTCCGGACGGGCGCAGTCGGCTAGACCGTCGTCTCTTCAAGGAGGACGCTTCCGACATGAAGGCCGTTGTGATGGCTGGTGGTGAAGGCACTCGCCTTCGCCCCATGACCTCGAGCATGCCCAAGCCACTCCTGCCGGTGGTGAACCGGCCGATCATGGAGCATGTGCTGCGGCTGCTCAAGCGGCATGGGCTCAATGAGACCGTCGTAACCGTGCAGTTCCTGGCATCCCTCGTCAAGAATTACTTCGGTGACGGCGAAGAGCTTGGAATGGAGCTCACCTATGCCAATGAGGAGAAGCCACTCGGTACCGCCGGCAGTGTAAAGAATGCCGAGGAGGCGTTGAAGGACGACGCCTTCCTCGTCATTTCCGGCGATGCGCTCACCGACTTCGACCTGACGGACCTGATCAGGTTCCACAAGGAGAAGGGCGGCCTCGTCACGGTGTGCCTGACCCGAGTGCCAAATCCACTCGAATTCGGCATCACCATCGTGGACGAAGAGGGCAAGGTCGAACGTTTCCTGGAGAAGCCGACCTGGGGCCAGGTCTTCTCGGACACGGTGAACACCGGCATCTATGTCATGGAGCCGGAGGTCTTCAATTATGTGGAGGCCGATGTTTCCGTGGACTGGTCGGGCGATGTCTTCCCGCAGCTGATGAAGGAAGGCAAGCCGATCTACGGCTACATCGCCGAGGGCTACTGGGAGGATGTCGGCACGCACGAGAGTTACGTCAAGGCACAGGCCGACGTACTTGAAGGCAAGGTCGACGTCGACATCGACGGGTTCGAGATCTCGCCCGGGGTGTGGGTGGCCGAGGGGGCGGAGGTGCACCCCGACGCGGTGCTGCGAGGGCCGCTGTACATCGGCGACTACGCGAAGGTCGAAGCGGATGCCGAGATCCGTGAGCACACGGTCGTCGGGTCCAACGTCGTCGTTAAATCCGGGGCGTTCCTTCACCGGGCCGTCATCCACGACAACGTCTACGTCGGCCAGCACAGCAATTTGCGCGGCTGTGTCATCGGCAAGAACACCGACATCATGCGTGCTGCCCGTATCGAGGATGGTGCGGTTATCGGTGACGAGTGTCTGGTGGGCGAGGAATCGATCATCCAGGGCAACGTCCGCGTCTATCCGTTCAAGACGATCGAGGCAGGCGCCTTCGTCAACACCTCGGTCATCTGGGAGTCGCGCGGCCAGGCGCACCTCTTCGGAGCCCGCGGGGTCTCAGGGATCCTGAACGTCGAGATCACCCCCGAACTGGCCGTCAGACTGGCCGGGGCCTATGCCACGACGCTGAAGAAGGGCTCCACGGTCACGACCGCTCGTGACCACTCGCGCGGTGCTCGTGCGCTGAAGCGTGCGGTGATCTCGGCTCTGCAGGCGAGCGCCATCGACGTGCGCGACCTCGAGAACGTGCCGTTGCCGGTCGCCCGGCAGCAGACCGCCCGGGGCAGCGCCGGCGGGATCATGGTGCGGACTTCACCGGGCGTGCCGGACTCCGTGGACATCATGTTCTTCGACGAGCGTGGAGCGGACCTCTCGCAAGCGGGCCAGCGGAAGCTGGACCGCGTGTATGCGCGTCAGGAGTACCGGCGGGCCTTCCCCGGGGAAATCGGTGACCTGCAGTTCCCCGCGAGCGTTTTCGATTCGTATACCGGCTCGCTTCTGCGGCATGTGAATACGACCGGTGTGGCCGAGTCGGGCCTGAAGGTCGTCGTGGACGCGTCCAACGGCAGCGCCGGGCTGGTGCTCCCCAGCCTGCTGGGCCGGCTGGGTGTGGACTCCCTGGTCATCAATCCGGGACTCGATGAATCCCGGCCGACCGAGACTCCCGACGCGCGGCGCGCGGGACTGGTGCGGCTGGGCGAGATCGTCGCCTCGGCACGTGCCGCCTTCGGGGTGCGCTTCGACACCGTGGGTGAGCGGCTGTCCCTCGTCGACGAGCGTGGCCGGATCATCGAGGACGACCGGGCTCTGCTGGTGATGCTGGACCTGGTCGCGGCCGAGCGCCGCAGTGGGCGGGTGGCGTTGCCCGTGACGACGACGAGGATCGCCGAGCAGGTGGCGGCGTACCACGGCACCCAGGTGGAGTGGACGACGACGTCCCCCGACGATCTCACCCGGGTGTGCCGCGCGGAGACGACGATCTTCGGTGGTGACGGGCGTGGCGGTTTCATCGTCCCCGAGTTCAGCAGTGTCTTCGACGGGACGGCCGCCTTTGTGCAGCTGATCGGCCTGGTGGCCCGTACGCAGCTCACGCTGAGCCAGATCGACGCGCGAATTCCGCGGGCCCATGTGCTCCGCCGCGACCTGGCGACGCCTTGGGCGGTCAAGGGCCTGGTCATGCGCACTGTGGTGGAGGCCGCCGGAGACCGGTCGGTGGACACCACGGACGGTGTGCGTGTGGTCGAGCCCGACGGGCGCTGGGTGATGGTGCTGCCCGACCCGGCGGAGGCCGTCACCCATCTGTGGGCCGAAGGGCCGGATGACGCGTCCGCTCAGGCCCTCCTCGACGAGTGGTCGGCCGTGGTGGACAGCGCAGGTCACTGACGTGCGATCGGTGGGCCGGACGGCGTCGGAGGACGCTGTCCGCCCCACCGGTGGGGCCATTCGGCGGTAGCACTGCCGACGTGCGACGATGTGCGGCATGTCGCAGCAGCCCCCCGTTCGGAGCACGGCCTCGCCGCCGCCGCGGCCCGACGCGTCCATGTCGCTGCTGACCTACGTAATGGATCACAGTCTCGACGACGGGTACGCCGAGGCGTCCGCGCGCCGCGAGGCGGAGGGCAGTGCGGGCCTTCCCCGCACGCTCCGGGCGAAGCTGGGGCTCGCGGCCGGGCTGGTCCTGGCCGCGCTTGTGGTGACACTCGGTGCGGCTCAGGCGCAGATATCAGCTCCGGTGCTGGCCAAGGAGCGGCAGGAACTCATCGACCGCATCGACAAAGAGACGTCGGCGGCGGACGCGCTGGAGAAGGATGTCGACGGACTGAGTGACGACGTGGCGAGCCGCCGGCGCCAAGCACTCCAGAAGCAGGGTGGAGACGAGGCCGGACTCGTGACCCTGCTGTCGGGCTCCACGGAGGTGCGTGGTCCCGGCGTGAAGCTGGTCGTCGACGACGCCAAGGACGCTTCGCAGGGCGGGGGCGGGCCGAGGGACAGCGCCGGTTTCTCCGACACGGGCCGCGTACGGGACCGCGATATGCAGCGGGTCGTCAACGGCCTGTGGGAGTCGGGCGCCGAGGCGGTCTCGATCAACGGGCAGAGGCTTACCGCCCTGTCCGCGATCAGGGCGGCCGGCGACGCCATACTGGTCGACAACAAGCCGCTCGTGCCGCCGTACACGGTGCTCGCGGTGGGGGACGGGAAGGATCTGAGCACCAGGTTCCAGGACAGCGCCGATGGCCAGTACCTGCATGTGCTTCAGGAGAACTACGGCATCCGCACCGGCATTTCCGTCGAGGCCGAGGTGCGACTCCCGGCGGCCCCGAGCCTGACCGTACGAACAGCAGAGCCGAAGGCCGAGGGTGCCGATCAAGGCGCGGCCGACTCAGGGAAGGGTGCATCGTGATCGCGGTATTGGGCCTCGTTGTGGGAGTGGTGGTCGGACTGTTGGTCCGGCCCGAGGTGCCGGCCGTGGTTGAGCCCTATCTTCCGATCGCGGTTGTTGCGGCGCTCGACGCCGTATTCGGCGGCTTGCGCGCGATGCTCGACGGAATCTTCGTCGACAAGGTCTTCGTCGTGTCCTTCCTCTCCAACGTTGTGGTGGCGGCCCTGATCGTCTTCCTGGGCGACAAGTTGGGCGTCGGCGCCCAGTTGTCCACGGGTGTCGTGGTCGTCCTCGGCATCCGCATCTTCTCCAACGCTGCCGCGATCCGGCGGCATGTGTTCCGGGCGTGAGGCCGATGAGCACCGAACCGATCAACACGGAAGAACCCTCCGAGGAAACGGAACAGACGGGTCGGCAGCGCCTCGTCGCCGGGCTCTGGCCGCCACGTGTGAGCAGGGCTCAACTCATCGTCGCCCTGCTGCTGTTCGTGCTCGGGCTCGGTCTCGCCATCCAGGTGCGCTCGACCAGTGACACCAGCGCACTGCGTGGTGCACGCCAGGAGGACCTGGTGCGCATTCTCGACGAGGTCGACGACCGCACCAAGCGGCTCCAGGACGAGAAGCAGCGGCTGGAGGACCAGCGCACGGAACTGGAGAACAGTTCCGACCAGGCCGAAGAGGCGCGCAAGCAGACGGTGGAGAAGGAAGCGCAGCTCGGCGTCCTCGCCGGAACGGTGGCCGCGCAGGGACCCGGTATCACCCTGACCGTCACCGACCCGAAGGGCCTGGTCGAGGCGGACATGCTGCTGGACGCGATCCAGGAGCTGCGGGCAGCCGGAGCCGAGGCGATTCAGATCAACGACGTACGGGTGGTGGCGAACACCTACTTCACCGACGACGAGGGCGGTGTGCGGGTCGACGGCCGCAAGATCGGTCCGCCCTACGAGTTCAAGGCGATCGGCAGGCCGCAGGACCTCGAGCCGGCCCTCAACATCCCCGGCGGTGTGATCCAGACGCTGGAGAAGGAGCAGGCCACCGCCACCGTGACGCGGTCTCAGAAGATCGTTGTGGATGCCTTGCGGCCGGCGAAGCGGCCTGACTACGCTCGGTCGTCATCGTCGTGAGCCGGGGGCACATGGGGCCTGCGGGAGGCGGGCAGGCGGTTGCGGGGGGTCGACGCACCGGAACTGCAGCGCGTGGTGGAAACTGTCTGGTGGTTACGGACGTTGTGAGTATGTCCGGGTCGGCAGGTGTGTGCATTCAGGGTTCGTCCTGCCCCACGGGCGGGTCTGTTTCGGTCAAGGGGAATCGCCCGTGAAGTTGTTTGCGAAGTTGTTCGGCAAGAGCGCACGCGAAGACGGTGGCAGTGGTACCGCCAGGCATCGTGCGCCGCGTCATGGCGAGGCGGAGGAGCAGGGCGCGGACCGCCCGTTGTTCCGCGATGAGGTCGGCGGCCACGGCGGGGACATTCCCGGTGGCCAGGGCGCGTCTTCTGTTGACCCTGCGGCATCCGGCCGCATAGGTTTCGGGGGACCATCAGCCTCAAGTACGGGTGGAGAGTTTGCCCACGACCCGTACGCATCCAGTGGCCCCGCGGGGCAGCCGTGGCAGGAGGATCCGTCCATGTCGGCCTTGCCGGTTTGTACGAGGTGCGGGCACCGCAATGCCGAGGCCAGTCGGTTCTGCTCAAACTGCGGAGCGCCGCTGCGGGCCGGGCTGACTCCCGAGCGCCCCTCGGAGACGACCTCGACCATCTCCATTTCCGGCCTCGAGGCGTACGAGGCGGAGGCGACGGGTCAGACCGCCGCGCCCTCGCTCTCCCCGGAGGCCCAGGCCGCTGTTGACGCCCTGCCGCTCGGCTCCGCGCTCCTGGTGGTGCGCCGCGGGCCGAACTCGGGCAGCCGCTTCCTCCTCGACAGCGACCTGACCACGGCCGGCCGGCACCCGCAGAGCGACATCTTCCTGGACGACGTAACGGTCTCCAGGCGCCATGTGGAGTTCCGCCGGGGCCAGGACGGCGGCTTCACCGTGGCCGACGTCGGCAGCCTCAACGGCACGTACGTCAACCGTGAGCGGATCGACTCCGTCGCGCTGGCGAACGGCGACGAGGTGCAGATCGGCAAGTACCGGCTGGTCTTCTACGCGAGCCAGCGGGGCATCTGACCCGTCAGGGAAGGTCCATGCTGCGAACACCGACGGGCGGTGCCGGACACGGCACCGCCACCGCGGGCGGACGGCTGGTGAGCATCGGAACGGTGCTCAACCTGCTGCGTGACGAGTTTCCCGAAGTCACCATCTCGAAGATCCGCTTTCTGGAGGCGGAAGGCCTCGTCGAGCCACAGCGCACGCCCTCGGGCTACCGCAAATTCAGCCCCGAGGACGTGGAGCGGCTCGCTCAGGTGCTGCGTATGCAGCGCGATCACTATCTTCCGCTGAAAGTCATCCGCGAGCATCTGGACGCGAAGGCTCGCGGGGAGCAGGTCGGCATTCCCGGGCCGCAGGGCGAGGCGGCGTCCGGCGCGTCCGGTCACGAGCCGGACCTGCCGACCGTCCCTCGGGTGGGCCGGTCGGAGCTGCTCGCGGCGGCCGAGGTGGGCGAGGAGCGACTCGAAGAGTGGGAGTCGTACGGACTGATCTCGGCGGCGTCCGGGGGCGGCTACGACGCCGAGGCGGTCAACGTGGCCAGACTCGTGGCGGACCTGGGCCGTTACGGCCTCGAACCTCGCCATCTGCGCGCCATGAAGGCTGCCGCGGACCGCGAGGCCGGGCTGGTCGAGCAGGTGGTCGCGCCCCTGCGCAGACACCGCAATCCGCAGACCAGGGCCCATGCCGAAGCCACTTTGAAAGAGCTTGCCGCGCTGTCCGTACGCCTCCATGCGGCGCTGGTGCAGACCGCTCTCGGGGTGCGCCTGCACTGACCTCGGGGCAGCCCGACTACCCAAACCTGCCGGGCAGGTCCTAGGGTTGCTGTGTGAACGAGCTCGACGTTGTGGGTGTCCGGGTGGAAATGCCCTCCAACCAACCGATCGTGCTCCTGCGTGAAGTGGGAGGCGATCGGTACCTCCCCATCTGGATCGGACCGGGGGAGGCGACCGCGATCGCCTTTGCCCAGCAGGGCATGGCCCCCGCCAGACCGCTGACCCACGATCTGTTCAAGGACGTGCTGGAGGCGGTGGGACAGGAACTCACCGAGGTCCGCATCACGGATCTGCGGGAGGGTGTGTTCTACGCGGAGCTGGTCTTCGCCAGTGGCGTGGAGGTCAGCGCACGGCCTTCCGACGCCATAGCGCTGGCACTGCGCACCGGTACGCCGATCTACGGCAGCGACGGGGTGCTGGACGATGCCGGTATCGCCATCCCGGACGAGCAGGAGGACGAGGTGGAGAAGTTCCGCGAGTTCCTCGATCAGATCTCACCGGAGGACTTCGGCACCAACAGTCAGTGAGCTTTCCGCCCGGCGCCATCGGCGCATTCGAGTAGCCTTTCCCCGCATGGGGGTACGGGAAACCACTCTCAGGGTGATTATCACTCGGCGTGCCGAGTGTGGCGATCGTTGACGCACCCCTGGTGACTGCCTACCGTCGAGAGGGCAGGTCAAGGACGGAGGGTCGGCGTGAGAAGCAGCGGCGGCGGTACGGCGGGGGGTGCCCCTGGACGAAGTCCGGGGGAGGGCGGGCCGTATCCGCTTCACAGCAATGCGGCCGAATCCACAAGGCGTCAGCAGGGACCGGTGGGGGCGGACGGCGGGCAGGACGCGGAGCAGACCGAGCAGGTCGGGTACCGCGGCCCGACCGCGTGTGCGGCCGCGGGAATCACTTACCGACAGCTCGACTACTGGGCGCGTACCGGCCTCGTGGAGCCCAGCGTGCGGCCCGCCTATGGTTCCGGTACCCAGCGGCTCTACAGCTTCCGGGACGTCGTCGTCCTCAAGATCGTGAAGCGCTTCCTGGACACGGGGGTCGCCCTTCAGAACATCCGGACCGCGGTCCAGCACCTGCGCGCCCGCGGGTTCGCGGATCTGGAGCGGATGACGCTGATGAGCGACGGGGCGACGGTGTATGAGTGCACCTCACCCGACGAGGTGGTCGACCTCCTCCAAGGTGGGCAGGGCATCTTCGGGATCGCTGTCGGGGTGGTGTGGCGGGATGTCGAGAGTGCACTGTCCCAGCTGCACGGCGAGCGCATCGACACCGGCGAGACGCTGGTCGGGCACCACCCCGCCGATGAACTGGCCAGACGCCGCAACAAGGCGGTCTGAGGCCGTGCGCGCGTGACGGGGGCAATGTCAGTGGCGTAGGGCAGCATCGGTGACGTGAGAGCCGCGCCCACAATCCTGCACCTGGACATGGATGCCTTCTTCGCCGCCGCCGAGCAGGCAGCGAAGCCCAGCCTGCGCGGCAAACCGGTGGTCGTCGGCGGTCTCGGGCCGCGCGGGGTCGTCGCCACCGCCTCGTACGAGGCCAGACGCTTCGGCGTGCACTCCGCGATGCCCATGGCGCAGGCCCGGCGGCTGGCGCCCCACGCGGCTTACCTCGTGCCCCGCTTCTCGCTGTACCGCGCGGTCAGCGACCAGGTCATGGAGCTGCTCGGCCGGCTGTCGCCGCTCGTGGAGCCGCTGAGCCTGGACGAGGCGTTCGTCGACCTGGAGGCGGGCGGGTCGGCCGATGACTCGGCGTCCGCGAGAGCGGCGGGGGAGCGGCTGCGTCGGGACATCCTGGCCGTGACCGGGCTGACCGGTTCGGTGGGGCTCGCGGGGTCGAAGATGCTGGCCAAAATTGCCTCGGAACAGGCCAAACCGGACGGCCTTGTGGTCGTCGAGCCCGGAACCGAGCGCGAGCTGCTGGCCCCCATGCCGGTACGGACGCTGCCCGGCGTGGGCCCGGCCACCGGTGAGCATCTGCGGCGTGCCGGCATCACCACGATCGCGGAGCTGGCGGAGGCCGGCGAGGACGAGCTGGTCCGGCTGCTGGGCCGGGCACACGGCGGCTCGCTGCACCGGATGGCACAGGGGCTCGACGACCGGCCGGTGGTCGCCGAGCGTGATGCGAAATCGGTGTCGGTCGAGGACACGTTCGATGTCGACCTGCACGACCGGGGGCGGGTGCGGACAGAAGTGCAGCGGCTGGCCGACCGGTGTACGCAGCGGCTGCGAGCGGCGGGACGGTCCGGCCGTACGGTCGTGCTGAAGGTGCGTCGGTACGACTTCTCGACGCTGACCCGTTCCGAGACGCTCCGGGGTCCTACGGACGACCCCACCGTGGTGCGCGAGGCCGCCGCACGACTGCTCGAGGCGGTGGACACCACGGGCGGGGTCAGGTTGCTGGGCGTGGGTGTCACCGGCCTGGCGGACTTCACCCAGGAGGATCTGTTCGCGCAGGCGGCGGGAGAGCCGGCCGAGCCTGCGGAGGGCGGCGAAGAGGCCGGGAAGGCCGTCGGTGAACTCGTGGAGGGCCCGAACGCCGGGGGCCGGGCCGGGGCACAGGCCGGGGAGGGGCCCGCTCCCCCGTCCGAGCGGCGCTGGCCTGCCGGACACGATGTGCGGCACGCCGTGTACGGGGCGGGATGGGTGCAGGGGAGCGGGGTGGGGCGGGTGACGGTGCGGTTCGAGGAGCCCGGGTCGGAGCCCGGCAGAGTGCGGACGTTCCGGGTCGATGATCCGGATCTGGAGCCCTCGGATCCGCTGCCTCTCGTCGGCCGGGTTGCGGATCAGGCGTCTTCGGTGCCGGCGATCCGGCCGAAGTCGCGGTCCGCGGGGGAGGGGGCGGAGGGCGACGGGGGACCCGCCATCCCTCCGGGGAACGAGACGTCCAGACCATAGTGGTGGTAGAGCTGGAGCTCCTGTTCCGGGGAGAGATGGCGGCCCACACCGAAGTCGGGGGCGTCCTTGATGAGAGCCCGTTCGAAGGGCACGCGCAGGCCGTCCGCGACCACTTCGCTGGGCTCCAGCGGCACGAACGCGTCACGGCTGAACAGTCCAGTGCGTACGGCCGCCCACTCCGGCATGCCGGTGGCATCGTCGAGATAGACCTCGTCAATGGTGCCGATCTTGGTGCCATTACGGTCGAACGCCTTGCGGCCGATCAGGCTGCGCGGATCGATATCGGTCTGCACGGTCCCTCCAATTGGTCGCAACTGCTCCGTAAATACTACAAAAGTGCACATTTGGGGTTGCGGCCACTCGGGGGACCTCCGCAGGTGGCGCTGGTAGGCTGGCTGTCGGCTGCTGACCCCGTGCGGGAGAGTCCTCCGAATGCAGTAGACGGAGGCGCCGAAGGAGCAAATCCTCCCCGGAATCTCTCAGGCACACGTACCGCACGGACGAGGTCACTCTGGAAAGCAGGGGCGGGCGTCGGGCGGTACACACCGGATCCCCTCCTCACCGACGGTGAAAGCCGGCGCGCCTCGGCGGGCCGGTGAAACTCTCAGGTTGAGATGACAGAGGGGGAGGCCGTCCGGGCACCCGCGCCGTGGTGCCCCTCGCAGGTCGCGTCAGACCAGGAGGCCTCCCGATGACCGCCAACCGCATTCCGCTCTCCCAGCTGGAGCGTGGCATTCCCTTCGAGCACCGCCACATCGGCCCCGATGCCGAGGCGCAGGCGAAGATGCTCGCCCAGGTCGGCTACGGCTCGCTCGACGAGCTCACGGCCGCTGCGGTACCCGACGTGATCAAGAGCGCAGAAACGCTCCGCCTTCCGGACGCCCGCTCCGAGGCCGAGGTGCTCGCCGAACTGCGCTCCCTCGCGGAGCGCAACCAGGTGCTCGCCCCGATGATCGGGCTCGGTTACTACGGCACCTTCACCCCGCCGGTGATCCTCCGCAACGTGATGGAGAACCCGGCCTGGTACACCGCCTACACGCCGTATCAGCCGGAGATCTCGCAGGGCCGCCTCGAGGCGCTGCTGAACTTCCAGACCGTCGTCGCCGAGCTGACCGGGCTGCCGACCTCCGGCGCCTCCCTGCTCGACGAGGGCACCGCGGCCGCCGAGGCGATGTCGCTCTCCCGGCGGGTGGGCAAGGTCAAGGAGGGCGTCTTCCTGGTCGACGCCGACACGCTCCCGCAGACCATCGCCGTGATCGAGACCCGCGCCGAACCGACCGGGGTCGAGGTCGTCGTCGCCGACCTGTCCCAGGGCATCCCGGCAGAGGTCGCCGAGCGAGGAGTCTTCGGCGTACTGCTGCAGTACCCCGGCGCCTCCGGCGAGGTCCGCGACCTCAAGCCGGTCGTCGAGCGGGCCCACGAACTGGGCGCGATCGTCACCGTCGCCGCCGACCTGCTCGCGCTCACCCTGCTCGTCCCGCCCGGCGAGCTCGGCGCCGACATCGCGGTCGGCACCACCCAGCGCTTCGGTGTGCCGATGGGCTTCGGCGGACCGCACGCCGGCTTCATGGCCGTACGCGACAAGTTCGCCCGCAGCCTGCCCGGCCGTCTGGTAGGTGTCTCCGTGGACGCCGATGGCAACAAGGCGTACCGGCTGGCGCTGCAGACTCGCGAGCAGCACATCCGCCGCGAGAAGGCGACCAGCAACATCTGTACCGCGCAGGTCCTGCTTGCGGTGATGGCCGGAATGTACGCCGTCTACCACGGCCCGGACGGGCTGCGGGGGATCGCGCGGCGCACCCACCGCTACGCCACGCTGCTTGCCGAGGGCCTGCGGGCCGGCGGCGCCGAGGTCGTGCACGGTGCGTACTTCGACACGCTGACCGTACGGGTGCCGGGCCGGGCCGACGCAGTCGTGGCCGCCGCCCGTGAGGGCGGGGTCAACCTGCGGCTGGTCGACGCCGACCACGTCTCCATCGCGTGCGACGAGACCACCGGCCGCACCGAGATCACGGCTGTCTGGGCCGCCTTCGGGGTCGAGGCCGACATCGAGGCACTGGACGCGGCCGGGGCGGACACGCTGTCCGAGGGCCTGCTGCGGACGGACGACTTCCTCACCCACCCGGTCTTCCACCAGCACCGCTCCGAGACCGCGATGCTGCGGTACCTGCGGAAGCTCGCGGACCGGGACTACGCGCTGGACCGGGGCATGATCCCGCTGGGCTCCTGCACCATGAAGCTCAACGCGACCACCGAGATGGAGCCGGTGACCTGGCCGGAGTTCGCGGCGCTGCACCCGTTCGCCCCCGTGGACCAGGCGCAGGGCTACCTCACGCTCATCCGTGAGCTGGAGGAGCGCCTTGCCGAGGTCACCGGGTACGCCAAGGTGTCGATCCAGCCCAACGCCGGCTCGCAGGGCGAGCTCGCGGGCCTGCTGGCCGTACGGGCGTACCACCGGGCCAATGGCGACACCCAGCGCACCATCTGCCTGATCCCGTCCTCCGCGCACGGCACGAACGCGGCCAGCGCCGTGATGGCCGGGATGACGGTCGTCGTCGTCAAGACCGCCGACGACGGCGAGGTGGACGCCGAGGACCTGCGCGCCAAGATCGAGCAGTACCGCGACGAGCTCGCCGTGCTCATGATCACGTACCCGTCCACGCACGGCGTGTTCGAGGAGCACGTCGCCGACATCTGCGCCGCCGTGCACGACGCGGGCGGCCAGGTGTACGTGGACGGCGCCAACCTCAACGCACTGGTGGGCGTGGCCCGGCCGGGCAAGTTCGGCGGCGACGTCTCGCACCTCAACCTGCACAAGACCTTCTGCATCCCGCACGGCGGCGGCGGTCCGGGCGTCGGCCCGGTCGGTGTCCGGGCGCACCTCGCCCCGTACCTGCCGAACCACCCGCTGCAGCCGACCGCGGGACCGGAGACGGGTGTCGGCCCGATCTCCGCCGCTCCCTGGGGCTCCGCGGGCATCCTGCCGATCTCCTGGGCGTACGTACGCCTCATGGGCGGCGAGGGCCTCAAGCGCGCCACCCAGGTCGCGGTGCTCGGCGCCAACTACATCGCCAAGCGGCTGGAGCCGCACTACCCCGTGCTGTACACCGGCCCTAACGGGCTGGTCGCCCACGAGTGCATCGTGGACCTGCGGCCGCTGTCCAAGGCCACCGGCGTCAGCGTGGACGACATCGCCAAGCGACTGATCGACTACGGGTTCCACGCGCCGACGATGTCGTTCCCGGTGGCGGGCACGCTGATGATCGAGCCGACCGAGAGCGAGGACCTCGGAGAGCTCGACCGCTTCTGCGAGGCGATGATCGCGATCCGCGGCGAGATCGAGCGGGTCGCCTCGGGCGAGTGGCCGGCCGACGACAACCCGCTGCATCACGCGCCGCACACGGCGGCCGCGCTGGGCGGGGAGTGGGACCACGCGTACACCCGTGAGGAGGCGGTCTTCCCGGCCGGCGTCTCGGCGGCGGACAAGTACTGGCCGCCGGTGCGCAGGATCGACGGCGCCTTCGGCGACCGCAACCTCGTCTGCTCCTGCCCGCCGCTGGACGAGTACGACAACTGACGCGTCCGACGCGTCGGCCCGCGGGCGTGCGTCAGGGCCGGTTCGGAGAGTCTCCGGGCCGGCCCTTCGTCGTGCTGTTCGTGGTTCGCAGTACGCCCGCCCGGCGGGGTCAGGCGGCCTTCATGACCTGAAGCGGCCGGTGCGGGGCGATGATCTGCCCGTCCGGCAGCAGCTCACCGGTGTCCTCGAACAGGAGGACTCCGTTGCACAGCAGGCTCCAGCCCTGTTCCGGGTGGTGCGCAACGACATGCGCCGCCTCCCGGTCGGCGGAGTCGGCTGACGGGCACGGTGGCTGGTGCTGGCACATGGATGCGTTCTTTCGCTGCGGTGTAGTGAGTGTCCTGCGGCTCGATGCGGTGTTCATGGCCGCCCCCCGTAATCAGTCGGTCGGTCCGGTCCCCAGTGTTGCCCTACAGGCGTCAATCCGCAGGGATTTCCCGGCAGCTCTGCCTTACTGATTAATGACGCATCACCCGTGCGGACGGTTCAGCTCAACTGCACGGTCTCTTCGGATGGTTCGGAGTGGCCGGACCGGACTAGTCCGGACGGGGCCGACAGCAGGGCGCCCCGCGACCGGGCCCGGTCGCGGGGCGCTGGACTGCCGTGTCAGGCGGGCGAGCCGAGCAGGGGCACCTTGGAGAGGCGATGGGTCAGTACGGGCAGCAGATCGGCCACGCGGTGCGGCCGGTCCGCGGCTATGCCCGGCGGTGCGGGGGCCAGGGGCACCAGCAGATCCGCGGGCGCGGGGCCGCCGGCGGACGCGTCGGCGTTCACCTCGCCGTGCAGCCACAGGGTGAGCATGTAGAGCTCCGGAACCGACAGAAGTCGCGGCTGGTAGTGAGAGGTCATTGTCTCCGCCTGGCGCAGTGCACGTTCCGTCGCGCCGACGTACGGACCCTCGAAGAAGCGCGCGAAGGCCCATCCGTCCGGGGTGAGCATGGTGTCCGCGGCTGCGACGGGGCGGTCGCCGCAATGGATCAGGAAGCGCCATCCGGCGAGCCGGGTGCGTGGCGGCTGGTCGCCCGGCGTGATCCGGTCCAGCACGTGGACAGGAAGCGGGAGTTCGGGGCTCAGCGGGCCAAGGGCGGCGCGGAGAGCGGGGGTGCGGGCTTCGCGGACGGCGGTGGGGGAACCGAGTGCCGCGAGAACGCTGCGCAAGGCGGGCGCGGGAGCCGGGGGGACATGCAGCGGCATGGTGGGACGCCTCTCACTTGGGAGACACGGTGAAGCGTGGCAGGTGCGGACGGCGCTGTCGCATTCTGGGGCCAGAGGGGGGCCGTGGGGCAATGGCCGGGCGCCAACTCTCTGCCTCGTTTGTCGAGTTTATATGACCCGTGTTCACGCAGTGTTTCAGCTAGCTGTCCCGCGTATTGCCGACAAGGCGGAATCGGGCCTCGCTCTGCAGGCATTTCGTCCCGATTCTCGGGCAGCTGTGCGCCCCGACCTGGAGGACTTCGGCTGAGCCGGACGGCCGAAAATCATCGGTACTTTTCACCAGGCAGTTGGAAATGGTAACTGCACATTGCTGCATGCCCGGTGAATGTGCCGGGCCGTTACGATAGGAGAGTAACGGCCGACGGGCCCCCGCGGGGCGTTGTCGATCACTTCGGTGGGCATCATCGACCGTGACGCGAGCGGCCGGCGCCGCTGGCTGCCCACTCGAGGAGGGACGCTTCGATGGGGGAGAAGGTCGTGGCAGGCGGATTCGACCTGTCCGATCGGCAACGCTACCGGCGTAAGCACCATGAGTGTCTGGAGGGACTGGCGCGACTCCTGAAGGAGAAGCGCTTCGACCGGCCGAAGAATCTCATGGGGCTGGAGATCGAACTGAATCTCGCCGGCGCGGACGGCATGCCCAGGATGATGAATGCGCAAGTGCTCGAACGCATCGCCAGTCAGGATTTCCAGACCGAACTCGGAATGTTCAATCTGGAAGTGAACATTGTGCCGCACCGGCTCGGTGGTCGGGTTTTCGATCAGCTCGCCGAGGAGTTGCGCACCGGACTGGCATATGCCCATCGAAAGGCCGGCGAGGTGGATGCCGGCATCGTCATGATCGGAATTCTGCCGACGCTCTCCCGAAACGACCTCGTCTCGGCGAATCTGTCCCACGTCGACCGCTACCTGCTGCTCAACGACCAGATGCGCGCGGCCCGCGGAGAGGACTTCACCCTCGACATCGAGGGCGTGGAGCGTCTGACCTGCACGTCTACCTCAATCGCCCCCGAAGCCGCCTGCACCTCCGTGCAGTTGCACCTTCAGGTCACGCCGGGACGCTTCGCCGATGTGTGGAACGCCGCGCAGGCCGTTGCCGCCCTGCAGATAGCCGTCGGCGCCAATTCTCCCTTCCTGTTCGGACGGGAGCTGTGGCGCGAGTCCCGGCCGCCGCTCTTCCAGCAGGCCACCGACACCCGCCCGCCCGAACTTCAGGCGCAGGGCGTCCGGCCCCGCACGTGGTTCGGCGAGCGGTGGGTGGAGTCGGCGTACGACCTGTTCGAGGAGAACCTGCGCTACTTCCCCGCCCTGCTGCCGATCTGCGACGAGGAGGACCCCCTGAGGGCGCTCGACGACGGCGGCGTACCGAGCCTGAAGGAAATGGTGCTCCACAACGGGACGGTCTACCGCTGGAACCGGCCCGTGTACGGGGTCGCCGACGGCATGCCGCACCTGCGGGTGGAGAACCGGGTCCTGCCGGCCGGACCCACGGTCACCGACGTGATCGCCAACGCCGCCTTCTACTACGGCATGGTCCGGGCGCTCGCCGAGGACTCCCGGCCGGTCTGGTCCCGGCTCCCCTTCGCCGACGCGGCCGCCAATTTCGACACCGCGTGCCGGCACGGCATCGATGCCGAGCTGCGCTGGCCGAGGCGGGGCCGTGCCGGGGGTCTGGCGACCGTCCCGGCCGTCACACTTGTACGGGAGGAGCTACTGCCGCTCGCCGCAGCAGGCCTCGACGCCTGGGGGATCGAGCCGGCGGACCGGGACTACTACCTCGGAGTGATCGAGGAGCGGTGCAGGCGCCGGGTCAACGGTGCCTCGTGGCAGGTGGACACGTACCACCGGGCGCTGGAGGCGGGGCTGGAGCGGGACGTGGCGCTCGCTGCCACGACCCGGCGCTACGCGGAGCTGATGCGTGAGGGGGAGCCGGTGCACACCTGGCCGGCAGGACTCCCCACGCTCGCCAGGACGACGGCCGGCCGCGGCTGAGGACCGGGCCGCGCGAACTGCCGAACGCCAGACCCGGGTCCACGGGGCGGCGGATCGTCGGGCAAGCTGTGACGTCCCCGGCAGCCGAGGGTGTTGCCGAAGGAGGCGGGCGTGCAGGCGGAGGCGGAACGCGTGGCTGAATCATGGCGTGAGGGGGAGGGGGCCCGGAAGATCCTCCGGTCCGAGACGCTGCTCGTGCTGGCGCTGTCGCTCGGCGCGAGCGCGGTGTCGGCGCTGATCAGCTTTGTGGGCTCGCTGACCAAACCGGGCGGTCTGAAGGACCAGGCGGCCACGCTCAACGGCTCGTACGCGCCCGGCCGGCCGTGGCTGGATCTCGCGTGGCAGCTGTTCGGCATCGCGACGGCGCTCGTGCCCGTCCTGCTCGTGGCGCATCTGCTGGTGAGGGAGGGGGCCGGCCTGCGGGCGATCGGGCTGGACCGGACGCGGCCGTGGCAGGACCTCGGGCGCGGGACCCTCGTCGCGGCGGGCATCGGCAGCGCGGGGCTGGCCTTCTACCTGGTCGCGCGGACGGCCGGGTTCAACCTGACGGTGGTGCCGGAGGCTCTGCCCGAGGTGTGGTGGAAGTTTCCGGTGCTGATCCTGTCCGCGGTGCAGAACTCGCTGGTCGAGGAAGTCATCGTCGTGGGCTATCTGCTGCGGCGGCTCGACCAGTTGGGCTGGACACCGACGGCCGCCCTCGTCGCCAGTTCCGTACTCCGTGGCTCGTACCACCTGTATCAGGGGATCGGCGGCTTCATCGGGAACATGGTGATGGGCGTGGTGTTCGTGCTGCTGTACCGGCGCTGGGGCCGCGTGGGGCCACTCGTCGCGGCCCACGCGCTGCTCGACATCGTGGCGTTCGTCGGATACGCGCTGCTGGCCGGCAAGGTGGGATGGCTTCCGACGGCGTGAACCGGTGAACCGGTGAACCGGTGAACCGGTGAACCGGTGGGCCGGGGCGTACGACCGCTGTCGTACGGCCCGGTGCATGCCGGGTGCCGGGAGGTGGGTGCCGGGTGGTGGGTGTCAGGGAGCGGTGAGCAGCTCGCCGTCCAGGACGGTGACCGCGTTGCCGGTGAGCAGCGTCCGGTCTCCCCGCAGTGAGGTCCGAACCAGGCCCGAACGGGCCGAGGCCTGGAGGCCGGTCAGCTCCGTACGGCCCAGCCTCGCGGACCAGAACGGTGCGAGGGCGGTGTGCGCGCTGCCGGTGACCGGATCCTCGTCGATGCCGACGGCGGGGAAGAAGCAGCGCGATACGAAGTCGTAGCCGCGGGCCGGATCCTCGGCCGCCGCGGTGGCGATGATCCCCCGCTTGGAGTGCGCCACGAGTCCTGCGAGATGCGGTGACAGGGCACGTACGGTCCGCTCGTCCGCCAGCTCGATAACCAGGTCGCCGATGGGGGCGGCTGTCGCGTGGGCCGAGAGCACTTCGGTGCCGAGCGCTTCGGCGACACCGTCCGGAATCTCCACCGGGGTGAGCGACGAGGTCGGGAAGTCGAGGGTGTACGCGCCCTCGCCCCGGGGCGTGGCGGTCAGCGTGCCGCAACGCGCGGCGAAGCGCACCGTGCCGGTCCAGAGCCCCGCGGTGTGCAGCACGTGGGCGGTGGCCAGGGTGGCGTGGCCGCACATGTCGACCTCGGTCGCGGGGGTGAACCAGCGCAGGGCCCAGTCGGCCCCTCCGCCGGTCGGCAGGGGGTGGGCGAAGGCCGTCTCCGAGAGGTTCACCTCGGAGGCGACCTGCTGGAGCCACTGGTCGTCGGGGAAGGGGGCAAAGTCCAGCAGCAGGACACCGGCCGGGTTGCCCGCGAACGGGCGGTCGGTGAAGGCGTCGACGATTCGAATCCGCATGGACGTGAACTTAGGGGCGGGGCAACGCCCGAGGCCAAGGCCAATTGCCGATGGGCGGCCTGTTGACCTGTCTCAGCGAAGGCGAACGGGTGCTCGTTAGTCTCACCGAAGGTTGAGTACCGGCTCGGCCGTCGGGCTGGGGGTGCGGTGGAAGCGCTGTCTCGTGCGTACGGCGATGAGGCGTTGACAGCGTTTGAGCTGGACTTTCTCTGCGACGGAGAGCGTCGCAGGCTCCCTCTTGGAGCGAGTTGGCAGGTTCCGTTTGAGGCGATCGATCCTGTCCGGCCGTTCCGCTGGACAAAGGCACTCCGGGCTTCGCCGGCTGGTACTACTCGGTGACCGCGCGGGATCACATGGGCCATGAGTCGTGGTTGGAGCGGGACCGGTTGATCCTGCTCGACAGAGATCCGCAGGTGAGGGCGATGTCGTCGCAGCCCTTCTGGCTGCACTGGCATGACGGTGGACGACAGCGCCGCCATGCTCCCGACTACTTCGTCCGGCTGACCGCGGGGCAGGCCCGGGTTGTGGATGTCGCGCTGAGGAGGACGAGGATCAGCGGACGCGGGAGGCCTTCGCGGCGACCGAACGGGCCTGCAAGGCGTGGGCTGGGAGTTCGAGTGGGTCGGCCGTCCGGATCCGGTGCTCATGGCCAACGTCCGGTGGCGCGCGGTATCGCCGGGCACGCTCTGGTCGGCCGATGGCGGTGGCCGAGCGTCTCTGGTCGTCCGGTGACGGCTAGCACGGTCGCCCGGCTGCGTCGCCCTATCTGAAGGACGGGGTTGCGGGGCTGGCAGATGGCCGAGCGGCCCGCAAGCGGTTGGAGTTCGGGACGGTGGATCCCCGGGTGGTGGACGCGATGCGCCAGGCCATCAAGGAAGGCGTCGACACCTCCACCCGGACGCGTCCTATCTCATCTGGCGGGCGAAGGAGATCCTGGCGCAGGCCGAGACCGAGTCCGAGGACGGACAGGCGGTGGCTCCGTGGCCGTCTTCGTCTTGGCCTTTGGGGACAGGACGAGGACACGTTCGTGGCCCCTCAGTCGAGACAGAACTCGTTGCCCTCGATGTCCTGCATGACGATGCACGAGTCGTTGCCGTCATACAGTAGTCGCACGCGTACCGCGCCGAGCGGGATCAGTCGTGCGCACTCGGCTTCGAGTGTGGCGAGGCGCTTTTCACCAACGAGCCCGGTGCCGACCCGGACGTCAAGATGCACCCGATTCTTGACGGCCTTGCCTTCGGGAACGCGCTGGAAGTACAGGCGCGGACCCACACCTGAGGGATCAACGCAGGCAAACGCTGAACCCTGACGCTCAGGCGGCAGCGAACGATCGTAATCGTCCCAAGTGGCAAACCCCTCCGGCGGCGGTGGTACGACGTACCCCAACACCTCGCACCAGAAACGAGCGACGCGCTCAGGTTCTGCGCAGTCAAAGGTGACTTGGAACTGCTTGATCGACGCCATCGGGCCACCATAGTGGCGCGTGGTGTTCACCGAGACCCTGGGGTGTCATCGCCGCGCTGGTCGAGGTCTCGCGTGACATGAGTAGCGCCAATGGGCCAGTAAACAGGTGCCAATTCGCATGAGAAGGGGCAGCGACCCACCTAAGTGGTCAACCTTCACTGAGACAAACCAGCAGGTCGTCGATCTTCGCTGAGACGAAGCTCTATCAGTGCAGTTGTCTGAGATCGCATCAACCTTCATTGAGACAGGTCACCTGTTTTCGGCACGGATGGGGCATTGTCAAAAATACAGTCCCGATATATCGTTGACGCATCGCAACTGATCACGATGGAAGGAGCGTAGCGATGAGTTCACATGGGCAGGAACGCGGTCATGGGCGCGGCCATGGACACTGCGGGCCCGGACATCAGGGTCGGGGTGAGTTCGAGGGGCGGCGTGCCGCTTTCGGGCCGTTCGGGCCGCCGTTCGGCGGACCCTTCGGCGGCGGGCGTGGCCGGGGCGGACCGCGGGGGAGGGCGCGGCGCGGAGATGTGCGCGCCTCGATCCTCGCGCTGCTGAAGGACCGGCCGATGCACGGCTACGAGATGATCCAGGAGATCGTCGAGCGCAGCGGCGGGGGATGGAAGCCCAGCCCCGGCTCGGTCTATCCGACGCTCCAGCTGCTGGAGGACGAAGGCCTGATCATCAGCCGGAGCGAGGGCGGCAAGAAGCTGTTCACGCTCACCGAGTCCGGGCAGGCCGAGGCCGAAGCCGGTCCGCAGGCGCCGTGGGAAGAGGCGGGGCGCGGTGTCGACTGGGAGACGATGAACGAGATCCGGCAGGCCGGTTTCGGCTTGATGGAGGCGTTCGCGCAGGTCTGGAAGACCGGCACGTCCGAACAGCGCCACAAGGCGGTGTCGGTGATCAACGACGCCCGGAAGAAGCTCTATCTGATCCTGGCCGGCGAGCACTGAGCCGGCCGGCACGAAGGCGCCCCCCGGCAGGTCCGCGGGGCGCTCTCGCCTTTGCCGGAGTCCGGCGCGGGACGGCTCGGACCGCGTCCCCAGGGTGACGGGTCAGGCGACCAGGCCGCCCAGCTTCCGCAACGACTCGTGGAGGGCGGCGGTCGCGGAGTCCTTGAGCTTGCCCGCCATCAGCGATACCGCGGCCCCGGTGAACTCGCCGTCGATACGGACCCGGGTGGCCTCCCCGTCGGGGTCGAGCGAGTAGCGCATGGACAGGTTGACGCCCATGGGGCCCTTCCCGCTCGTGGCGAGCAGCCGCTCCGGCTCGAGTTCGTCGACGGTCCAGGTCACCTCCGCGGGGAAGCCCATGAGCTTCATGTTCTCCTCGTAGGTGGCCGCGACTTGGAGCCTCTCCGGTCCTCCCTTGGGGAAGCCGGTGTGGGTGGCGTTCCACCGGCCGTACGAGCTGAAGTCCGTCAGCTGGGACCAGACCTTGCCGGCCGGTGCCTCGATGCGTGCTTCCGCGCTGACTTCGGCCATGCGACCACCCCTTCGTGTCGGGTCTGACGGTGGCGCGGAACGTATCCGCAGGAGGCGCAACATTCAATACTGATGGACCGTCAGAAATTGCGGCGTCATCCGTGAGGAGGAGGCCGCGCCCTGCCGGCGTGGGCTGGTCGCCGTCGGCCGCCGGCGGCGGACGCGCCGGAGAGGGCGCGGCGGCGGGGCGGCGAGCCGGTCAGAGGGCTCGATCTGCTCGCCGCGCTGGTCGCGGACCGCGGCTGTCGGGCGGTCGAAGTGTTGCGAAGGGCCGGCGTCGACGCGGACGTTCTGGCGGACCGGATCGGGGTGCCGTCTCAACAGGCGTCACGAGGATGACGGTCATGACGAGTGCTGCCATGATGGCCCGATGCAAGCGTCTCGGGGAAGGAGCGCCGGCCTGGGACTCGCCCTGGGATCGGCGCTCGCATTCGGTGGATCAGGGGTCGCGGCCAAGCCGCTGATCGAAGCGGGGCTCGACCCGCTGCACGTGGTCTGGCTCAGGGTGGCCGGAGCCGCCCTCGTCATGTCTCCGCTCGCCTGGCGTCACCGCGGTCTGCTGTTCCGCAAGCCGGCACTGCTGGCGGGCTTCGGGCTTCTCGCGATCGCGGGCGTACAGGCCTTCTACTTCGCCTCGATCTCGCGGATCCCGGTCGGCGTCGCGCTGCTCATCGAGTACCTCGCCCCGGCGCTCGTCCTCGGCTGGGTTCGTTTCGTGCAGCGCCGGCCCGTCACGCGGGCCGCGGCGCTCGGGGTGATTCTCGCCGTCGGCGGCCTGGCCTGCGTTGTCGAAGTCTGGTCCGGACTGACCTTCGACCTCGTCGGTCTGCTGCTGGCGCTCGGGGCCGCCTGCTGCCAGGTCGGCTACTTCATCCTGTCCGACCAGGGCAGCGGCGGCGAAGACGCGGCCGACCCGCTCGGCGTCATCGCCTACGGCCTGCTCATCGGCACCGTGATCCTGACGGCCGTCGCGCGCCCCTGGGGCATGGACTGGTCGGTACTGGCCGGCCGCGCCGACATGAACGGCACTCAGGTCCCCGCGGCGCTGCTGCTCGGCTGGGTCGTGCTGATCGCGACCGTGATCGCCTACGTGACCGGCGTGGTGTCGGTCCGAAGGCTCTCGCCGCAGGTGGCCGGAGTGGTGGCCTGTCTGGAAGCGGTCATCGCGACCGTACTCGCTTGGGTGCTCCTCGGCGAGCACCTGTCGGCGCCTCAGATCACCGGCGGGGCCGTGGTGCTCGTGGGCGCGTTCATCGCCCAGTCGTCGACGCCGAAGGCGAACGCCGGTCCGGTGGCCGCGGGCGGTCCTGGTGTCGAGGCCGACGCCGCGGACGGACAGTTGGCCCTGGGGCGCAGTGCGACGTAAGGTGGCGATCATGCATTCGACCGTGCTTCCGCCGCCTGCCGCGTAACGCGAGCGGCCCCCTGAGGACCGAGACCGGGCTCGGGCAGTCCCCGAGCGGCTCGTCGCTGCCCGCGTACCGAGATCAGCGGCCACCTTTCCTGTCTTCCGCGGAGAAGTCACGTGTCGAACACCTCCCCGTCCACATCCCTGTCCTCCTCCGTCCTGCCCGTCGGGCGGAGCCTGTTCTACCTGGTCGTCGCCGGTGCCGCCTGGGGCACCGCGGGCGCCGCCGCCTCACTGCTGTACCTGGCCAGCGACCTCGGGCCGCTCGCCCTGTCCTTCTGGCGCTGCGCCGGCGGTCTCGCCGTGCTGCTCGCCGTGCAGAGCATGCGGCCGCGAAAGGCTGCCGCGACCGCGGAGCCGCGCGGGCGCCGGCTGGTGCGCATTGCCGTCACCGGGATCACGTTCACGGTGTTCCAGTCCGCGTACTTCGCCGCGGTCCAGGAGACCGGCCTCGCGGTCGGCACCGTCGTCACACTGGGCGCCGGCCCCATCCTCATCGCCGTCGGCGCCCGGCTCGGTATGGGGGAGCGGCTCGGGGCCGGCGGCATTGCGGCCGTGGCCGGAGCACTCGGCGGACTGGTGGTGCTGGTGCTCGGCAGCGGTGGCGAGTCCGTGCGGCCGCTGGGCGTCGCGTACGCCTTGCTCTCCGCGGCCGGGTACGCGGCGATGACGCTGCTGACGCGCTGGCTCGGCCGTGACGGCGGCGGAGCCGACCCTCTCTCGACCACGGCCTGGGCCTTCGGGGTCGGGGCGGTCTGCCTGCTGCCGCTCGGCCTGGCGGAGGGGCTTCTGCCGCACACCGTGGACCTCGGCCGGGTCGTCTGGCTGCTGGTGTACGTGGCGACCGTACCGACCGCTCTCGCGTACGCGCTCTACTTCACCGGAGCGGCCGTGGTGCGCGCCGCCACCGTCTCCGTGATCATGCTGATCGAGCCGGTGAGCGCGGCAGTCATCGCCGTGGTGGTCCTGGGCGAGCAGCTCACCGCGGCCACGGTGGCCGGAACGATGCTGCTGCTCACGGCCGTGGCGGGGCTGGCCCTCGCCGAGGCGCGGACCGCCGCCGTCGCGCGCCAGGCAGCCGCTCCCGCCTGAGGCGCGCGCCAGGCCCGGGCCGCCCGGGCCGGCGCCGCGCCCCGGCCCGCCCGGGCAGTCGCGTCGGTCTGGGCCGGGCGGGCACGGGCGCCGGTCCGATGTACTACGAAAGGGGCAGCGGAACTCCCTTCGTCTTCCTCCACGGCAACCCGGCGTCGTCGCATTTGTGGCGGCACGTGCTGCCCCGCATCGGTGGTCCTGCCCGCCGCCTCGCTCCCGACCTGATCGCGATGGGCCGCTCGGGCAAGCCCGACATGCCCTACCGGTCCGCCGATCACGCCGCTGTCCGGACGCCTGGTTCGACCGGCTCGGGCTGGAGGACGTCGTGCCCGTCGGAATCGACTGGGGCGGGGCGCTCGCGTTCGACCGGGCGGCCCGCCACCCCGGGCGGACACGCGGCGTGGCCTTCATGGACCTGGGACGAGTTTCCCGCCGTGGCCCGGTCGCGCTTCGAGGCGTTCCGGACGCCCGGGGTGGGCGAGACGCTGGTGCTCGACGAGAACGTCTATATCGAACAGGCCTTGAGTCACACCGTGCTGAGCGGGCTGAGCGGTGAGGGCCTGGAGGCGTACCGCCGTCCGTACCCGACCCGAGACAGCCGCCGCCCCTGCTCGAGTGGCCGCGCGCGATGCCGCTCGACGGCCGACCGGCCGACGTGGTCGGCCGGATCGCCGAGTACGGCGCCTGGCTCGCGAGCAGCGAGGACGTGCCCAAGCTGCCCTTGACGTTCGATTCGTCGCCGACCCTGATGATCGGGGAGGAGATGGCCGCCTGGTGCGCGGCGAACATCGCCGGCCTGGAGACCGCACACTGCGGTCCGGCCGCCCACCTGGCGCCGGAGGACCAGCCCGAGGCCATCGCGGCGGCCGTCACGGACCGGGCCGGCCGGCACCGGCTCCGGTCGGGTGGGGCTCAGAGCGTGGTGAGGTAGTCCGGGAGAGCGATGCCCGCGGCGAGAGTGTCCGCCGGGACCGGCTCGCCGTATCCCCGGGTGAGGGGGACGACTCCAGTCCAGTAGGGCAGGGAGAGATCCTCGGGGTCGTCGTTGGGGCCGCCGGTGCGGATCTTCGCCGAGACCTCGTCCAGGTCGAGACGGAGCACCGCGGTCGCGGCAAGTTCCTTGTCGTTGGCGGGGCGGGAGTCGGCGGCGCGGCCGGGTACGACGTGGTCCACCAGGGCGTCGAGGGCCGCCCGGCGCTCCTCCGGGTCGGTGACCTGGTGCGCGATGCCGTGCACTACCACGGAGCGGTAGTTGAGCGTGTGGTGGAAGGCGGACCGGGCCAGTACCAGGCCGTCGACATGCGTGACGGTCAGGCATACGGCGAGTCCGGGGTCGGCCGCCCGGCCGGCCATCCGCAGGGGGCGCGAACCGGTCGAGCCGTGCACATACAGGCGTTCACCCACCCGGCCGTAGAGCGTGGGCAGGACGACCGGCGCGCCGTCGCGGACGAATCCGAGGTGGCAGACGTATCCCTCGTCGAGTATCGCGTGGACGACTTCGCGGTCGTACGAGGCCCGGTCGCGAGAGCGCGTGGGGACGGTACGGTCGGTCGGCTCGTAGGCGGCAGCGGTGTCCGGCATTGCACTCTCCATTGCACTAGTGCATAATTGCGTTTGTGCTAGGAGAGTATCGAATCATCGGGCGTCGCGCATCGGAGATCGCCGCGAGTGTGGAGCTCGGGGTGGGTTCGGGCGATCTGCCACCGGGTCAACTGCTTCCGCCGATGCGCGAGTTGGCTGCCGCTTTGGGTGTCAATCCGAACACGGTCGCGGCCGCGTACCGCACCCTGCGCGAGCGCGGGGTCATCGAGACCGACGGGCGCAGGGGCAGCCGGGTTCGCCCCCGTCCGGCCAGCACTCCGCGAGAGTCCATCCGGGTCGATGCCCCGCACGGCGTACGTGACGTCTCCACCGGCAACCCGGACCCGGCCCTGCTGCCCGCGCTGGGGGACGCACTCGCCGCTGCGGCGCGGCGCAACGCGGACCGGCCCGGACTCTACGGGCAGGAGGCCGTCGTCCCGGACCTCGCGCGCATGGCGCGTGCCGCGTTCGACGCGGACGGCTTGCCGAACGGCCCGGTCGGCGTCACCTCGGGATCGCTGGACGCCATCGAACGCGTGCTCGCGGCGCATCTGAAGCCCGGTGACGCGGTGGCCATCGAGGACCCGGGGTGGGGCAGCCTGCTGGACCTTGTCCCGGCGCTGGGGCTGCGCGCGGTCCCGGTCGCCGTCGATGACGAGGGGCCGCTTCCCGGGGACGTCGACCGGGCGCTCCGGCAGGGGGCACGAGCGCTGGTTGTCACGGACCGCGCGCAGAACCCCACCGGCGCGGCGGTGGGCGCCACCCGGGCCGGGGAACTGCGTACGGTCCTCGCGGCGCACCCCCACGTCCTGCTCATCGAGGACGACCACGGGCACGCCATCGTCGATCTGCCGCTGCATCCGCTCGCCGGAGGTACGCGGCACTGGGCGCTGGTGCGCTCCACCGCCAAGGCCTACGGGCCGGACCTGAGGCTCGCCGTGCTGACCGGTGACCCCGTCACCCTGGACCGGGTGCGCGGGCGCCAGCGGCTCGGGCCGGGCTGGGTCAGCAGGCTCCTGCAGTACGCCGTCGTCGACCTGTGGGCCTCGGGCGCGGTGGATCCGGCGGCGGTGGCCCGCTCGTACGGTGAGCGCCGCAGCGCCCTGATCGCGGCTCTGGACGAGCGCGGGGTCGCGGCCCACGGACGCAGCGGCATGAACGTGTGGGTTCCGGTGCCCGACGAGACGGGAGTGGTGGCGCGGCTCCTCCATGCGGGCTGGGCCGTCGCCCCGGGGGCGCGCTTCCGGATGTCCGCGCCCCCGGGTGTGCGCCTCACCGTGTCGCCCCTGACCGCGGCCGACATCGGGCCGGTGGCCGACGTGCTGGCGTCGGCCGCGGGTCCTGCGCCGGAGCGTCGCTACGACTGATCCGGGCGGCCCGCTTCGGCCGGGCGCCGGTCTTCGGCCGGCTCTGGGTCAGGGCCGCGCCGGCCAGGACGATGGCAGCCCCGACCGGGGTGTTCCAGTTGAGCGCCTCACCCAGGACCAGCACGCCCGCGGCCGTCGCGATGACCGGAATGAAGTACGTGACCATCTGGGCGGTCGTGGGGCCGACCTCGGCGACCATGCCGTACTGGAGGAGCAGGGCCAGTCCGGTACCCAGCGCGCCGAGCGCGAGCACCGCAAGGGTCGGCGCCAACGGGAACGCGGCCGGGAAGCTGGTGAACAGGGGGGTGACGACTGCCAGTTGGACGGTCGCCAGCAGGAGCTGAGCACCGGTCATGGACAGGGCGGAATCGGTGCTGCCGCCCAGCGTCCGGCGCAGATAGATCCAGCCCACCGGATAGCTCAGCGAGGCCAGCAGCGCCATCGCGGTGCCCGTCGCGTCCAGCCCGGAGAAGCCCTGCCAGGCGCCCAGCACGGTCAGCACACCGAGGAAGCCGATGCCCAGACCCGCGACCCTGCGCCGGGTCGGCCGGTCCTCGGAGAGGGCGACCATCGAAAGCGCCATGCCCCACAGCGGGGAGGTGGCGTTGCAGATACCGGCGAGGGTGGAGGGGATCGTCAGCTCGGAGTACGCGAACAGGGAGAACGGCAGGGCGTTGAGGAAGAACGCGGAGACCGTGAGGTGCGCCCAGGTACGGGTGCCGCGCGGCAGCCGCTCCCGCTTCACGGCGATGGCGGCGGCCAGCACCGCCGTTCCGAAGAACAACCGCCCCAGGGTGACTTGGAAGGGCGCGTACGCCTCGGTGCCCACCTTGATGAGGAGGAAGCTGAAGCCCCAGATGAGCGAGAGCACCGCGAACCTGATGCGCCAGTCGACGGACGGGCGCCGGGCCGGAGCGGCGGGGGTGGGGGCCGCCGGAGGGAGGGCTGCCGGAGGCAGCGTGCCGGGCGTGGTGGGAGCGCTCATGACCCTCACGATGACGGTTAGAACCTTGTAGGACAAGCGAGATTTCTTCGCTTCGATGAATTAGCATCGCTTACATGTTGAACCTGGAGCGCCTCCGGACCCTGGACGCCCTCGCCCGCCACGGTTCCGTGAGCGGGGCGGCGGACGGGCTGCATGTGACGACGTCGGCCGTGTCCCAGCAGATGGCGAAGCTGGAACGCGAGGTCGGACAGCAGCTGCTCGCGAAGAACGGCCGCGGCGTCCGGCTCACGGACGCCGGCCGGCTGCTCGCCGATCACGCGGCCCGGATCATCTCCCAGGTGGAGCTCGCCCAGGCCGACGTGGAGGCCCAGCGCGGCCGGGCGGTGGGGGAGTTGCGGGTCGGTGCCTTCCCCACGGCCGCACGTGGGCTGTTCCCGGCCGCGCTTTCGGCGCTGCGGACCGACCACCCAGAACTGACCGTCCGCTCACAGGAGATGGAGCCTGCCGACGGCGTACTGGGCGTAGTCCGCGGGGACCTGGACCTCGCGGTGGTCCTGGACTGGTACAACAAGCGCCTGCCGGTGCCCGGCGGGCTCGTGCGAGCGCATCTGCTGGACGACACCGCGGATGTCGCGGTGCCCGCCGGGCATCCGCTCGCCGGCCGGAAGGTGGCGGACCTCGCGGACTTCGCCGAGGACGACTGGATCTCCTGGCCCGAAGGGGAGTTCTGTCACGAGTGGCTGATGTTCACGCTGCGCGGCGAGGGCGTCGAGCCGCGCATCGCGCACATGGCCGAGGAGCACCACACCCAACTGGCGCTCATCGCGGCCGGCCTCGGCGTCTGTGTGGCGCCCCGTCTCGGCCGCGGCCCCGTACCGGAGGGCGTCCGGCTGGTGCCCGTACGGGACACCGTGCGGCGGCACATCTACGTGGTGTGGCGGGCGGATGCGGATCGCCGGCCGTCGATCCGGGCGGCCGTGGACGCGCTGCGGTGGGCCGGGGAACGGCTGACGGACTAGGTCAACGGGCGGCGAGACCGGCTACTCGGCACTCATCTTCCGGAAGTCCCAGGAGACCACCGCGTCCGGAGTCAGCCGCACCCAGGCATGGCGGCCGTCGTGCGGCATGGTTTCCAGACCGAAGTTCTTCCGCGCGAACAGCTTCTCCGGAGTGTCCAGTTCGGGGCACGGCAGTCCCGTGCGCGGCGCCTCGCCGACGAATTCGGCGGTGCCCGAGAGCTCCACGCCGCGCAGCTGGCCGTAGTCCTCGCCGTCGTCGACCACCACCGCCGTCCTGGGGTCCATGCGGAGGTCCTTCCAGCGCCGGCTGCGGGTGATGGAGTACAGCCACAGGGAGGTGCCGTCCCAGGCGTACCAGAGGGCACTCGCATGCGGCCTTCCGTCCTCGGACACCGTCGCGACCCGGCAGGTGCGCTGTTCGGTGAGGAACGTGTCCAGTTCGCCCGGTGTCATCATGATCCGGCGGCCATGCCGCTGTGTGGCAGCCATCTGCGGCCATCCCCTCCCGGCTGTGAGCTGACTGTGTGTCAGAAAGGATGGGGTCTCTTCCCTCGTCGCGCAATGGTGGCTAACCTCGCGCGCCCGGCCCGGTTGCATCCAGGGGGAGTCATGCCGTCGACGGAAGAGCTCGTGGAACTGCTCGACCCCGCCACCACCGCCCTCCTGACCGTGGAGTGCCAGCAGGGCGTCGTGGGTGAGGACAGCGCGCTGCCCGAGCTCGCCAGGGAGGCCCGCGCCTCGGGAGCGCTTGCCCGGGTGGCCCGGCTGGTCGCGGGCGCGCACCTGGCGGGCGTACAGGTACTGCACGCCGTCGCCGAGCGGCGGCCCGACGGCCGGGGGGCGAGCCACAACGCCCGGCTCTTCCGTGCCGCCGAACGGCTTCCGGTCCAGCAGCTGTCCGGAACCAGGGCCGTCAGGATCGCCGACCCGATCGAGGTGGCGGAGGAAGACCTTGTCGTACGGCGGCTGCACGGACTGTCCCCCATGGCGGGCACCGACCTCGACGCTCTGCTGCGGAATCTGGGCTGCCGGACGCTGATCGTCAGCGGTGTTTCGGCGAACGTCGCCGTGCCCAACACCGTGTTCGACGCCGTCAATCGCGGATACACGGTCGTGGTGCCGTCGGACGCCATCGCGGGGGTGCCTGCCGACTACACCCCCGCGGTGATCCGTTACACACTCGCCCTCGTGGCCACCATCACCACGACCGAGGACGTCATGGCCTGCTGGGCACGACCGCGTCGCGCGGCGGCCGGCCCGCGGATCAGGCGAGTTTGATCGCGTCGCCCTCCACGACGATCGAAGCCGCGGGCAGTGCCTGGGTGGCCGGCCCTGCCTTGACCGACCCGTCCGTGGCATCGAACTTGCTGCCGTGACAGGGGCAGTTGATCGTCCCGTCCGAGATGTCCTTGACCGCACACCCCTGGTGGGTGCATTTGGACGAGAACGCTTTGAACTCCCCCGCCGTGGGCTGGGTGACCACCACGCCCTGGTCGGCGAAGACTTTGCCGCCGCCCTCGGGGATGTCCGCGGTCTTGGCCAGCTCGGTACCGGTGCCGGCACCGGCACCGGCACCGGCGTTGTCCGTGCCATCGGCCGGTTTCGGGGACCCGGTGTACGAAGATCCCTCCGAACCCCCGCACGCGGTGAGCGCGGCGGCGAGCCCGGCGACACCGACAGCGGCGACAACGGTACGGCGGCCCAGCGCCGGCTCGGGCACCTGTGATCCGGTCATGGTGGCTTCCCTTTCCACGGCCGGCCCTCGTACGGCCGGTTCGTGATGTTGTACGAGCGCCTGTGGCCGGCCGTTCAAACACCTGCGAAGTTCTTCCGGGAGTCCCAGTAACCTGGACCGATGCTCTCCGAAGTCACCGCGACCCGCTACGTCACGCCGCTGCGTGAGGGCGGCTCGCTCCCCGGGATCGTCGAGGCCGACGATCTCGGCACGTACGTCATGAAGTTCACCGGGGCGGGGCAGGGCCGCAAGACCCTCGTCGCCGAGGTCATCTGCGGCCGGCTCGCCCGCAGGCTCGGCCTGCGGGTCCCCGAGCTGGTGCAGATGCAGCTGGACCCGGTCATCGGACTCGGTGAACCGGACCAGGAGGTGCAGGAACTCCTCAAGGCCAGCGGGGGCCTGAACCTCGGGATGGACTACCTGCCGGGGTCCATCGGCTTCGATCCGCTGGCCTACTCGGTGGACCCACTGGAGGCGGGCCGAGTGGTCTGGTTCGACGCGCTGATCAACAATGTGGACCGCTCCTGGCGCAACCCCAACATGCTGGTCTGGCACGGCGACGTGTGGCTCATCGATCACGGCGCGACGATGATCTGGCACCACAACTGGCCGACCGCGCGGGCGGCCGCGGCAAAGCCGTACAACGCCTCCGACCATGTCCTCGCCCCCGTCGGACCCGATGTCGCCGCTGCCGCCGCCGAGCTGGCGCCGCGTGTCACCGAGGAGTTGCTGACCGAGGTCGCGGCGGACGTGCCGGACGAATGGCTGGTCGACGAGCCGGGCTTCGACAGCACCGATGAGCTGCGCCGTGCCTATGTCGAGGCTCTGCTGCCGCGCGCGGCGTCCATCCACGACCGCATCACGATCGGCCGGCCACGTGAGGACAAACCGTCGCAGGCACCGGGCTGGCTGACCGGGCGTCCGAGTCCCCGGTCGCACGCGGAGACGGGCGGCAAGATCGACCAGGGTGACATGAGGGGCAAGAGCGGCAGGAGCGGCGAGAGCGCCGAGAACGACCGGAACGGCGGCGGCAAGTGAGCGAGCGGGACGTCTTCGAGTACGCGCTGCTGCGCGTCGTGCCCCGCGTCGAGCGCGGCGAGCAGTTCAACGCGGGTGTCCTGGTGTACTGCCGCGCCAAGTCCTTCGTCGCAGCCCGTACGTACCTTGACGAGGGCAAGCTCCGGGCTCTGGACCCGCAGGCGGACGTGGAGGGTGTCAGGGCCGCTCTGCGTGCCGTGGAGGGCGTCTGCTGCGGTGGTGCGGAGGCCGGTCAGGCCGCGGGTGACGACGCGGGCCGACGGTTCCGCTGGCTGATCGCGCCGAGGAGTACGGTCGTTCAGCCGGGGCCGGTCCACACCGGGCTGACGGCCGACCCCGAGGCCGAGGTGGAGAGGCTGCTGGAGCTGCTGGTGCGCTGAGGAGTGTCGCGGGACCCGTGGGCCGTTGACACCGAGTGCCAGGGCTTCTAGCGTCTCGTCTGCTGAAGCGACTAAGCGGTTGCTCACCGATCGAGCCGCATCGGAACGCATCGGCAGGAGCCGCACCCAAGGGCGAGGAGAACCAGCATGTCCACCACCGAGCAGCGCGTCGCGATCGTGACCGGGGCGGCGCGAGGCATTGGCGCCGCCACCGCCGTACGGCTGGCCGCGGAGGGCCGCGCCGTGGCCGTACTCGACCTCGACGAGGCGGCCTGCAAGGACACCGTCGAGAAGATCACCGCGGCGGGCGGCAAGGCCATCGCCGTCGGCTGCGACGTCTCCGACAGTGCCCAGGTGGAGGCCGCCGTCGAGCGTGTCGCCGCCGAGCTCGGAGCTCCCACGGTCCTTGTGAACAACGCGGGCGTGCTCCGCGACAACCTGCTCTTCAAGATGAGCGACACCGACTGGGACACCGTGATGAACGTGCACCTGCGGGGTGCGTTCCTGATGTCGCGCGCCTGCCAGAAGCACATGGTGGACGCGAACTTCGGCCGGGTCGTCAACCTGTCCAGCAGCTCCGCCCTCGGCAACCGGGGACAGGCGAACTACGCCGCGGCCAAGGCGGGGCTCCAGGGCTTCACCAAGACGCTCGCCAAGGAGCTCGGCAAGTTCGGCATCACCGCCAACGCCGTGGCGCCCGGCTTCATCGTGACCGAGATGACCGCCCAGACCGCCGAGCGCGTCGGCATGGGCTTCGAGGACTTCCAGGCCGCCGCCGCCACCCAGATTCCGGTCCAGCGGGTCGGAAAGCCCGAGGACATCGCGAACGCGATCGCGTTCTTCACCGGCGAGGAGGCCGGCTTCGTGTCCGGCCAGGTCCTGTACGTCGCCGGCGGCCCGCTCAACTGACGCGAAGCAAGGGACTAGGAACAAGATCATGACTGCTCAGGTACAGGACAGCGGAAAGGTCGCCCTCGTCACGGGCGCCAGTCGCGGCATCGGTTACGGCGTCGCCGAGGCGCTGGTCGCCCGCGGCGACCGGGTCTGCATCACCGGTCGCAACGAGGACGCGCTGAAGGAGGCCGTCGAGCGGCTCGGCGCGGACCGCGTGATCGGTGTGGCCGGCAAGGCGCACGACGTGGCGCACCAGGCCATCGCGGTGGAGCGCACCATGGAGGCGTTCGGGCGGGTCGATTTCCTGGTCAACAACGCCGGGACGAATCCGGTGTTCGGCCCGATCGCCGAGCTCGACCTGGACGTGGCCCGCAAGGTCTACGAGACCAACGTGATCTCGGCGCTCGGTTTCGCGCAGCAGACCTGGAAGGCCTGGCAGAAGGAGAACGGCGGGGCGATCGTCAATATCGCCTCCGTCGCCGGTATCTCCGCCTCGCCGTTCATCGGTGCGTACGGCATGAGCAAGGCCGCGATGGTCAACCTGACCCTCCAGCTGGCCCACGAGATGGCCCCACTGGTGCGGGTCAACGCGATCGCGCCGGCCGTCGTCAAGACCAAGTTCGCCGAGGCCCTGTACGAGGGACGCGAGGCGGAGGCGGCGGCCGCCTATCCGCTGGGCCGGCTCGGCGTTCCGGAGGACATCGGGGGCGCCGCAGCGTTCCTCACTTCCGACCAGTCCGACTGGATCACTGGACAGACGCTGGTCGTGGATGGTGGCATCTTCCTGAACGCTGGCGTCGCCTGACCGGTTTAGGTACTAATCGAAGCAAGTGCCCCGTCGATCCTACCCGTTGATTCGGCGGGGCACTGCGGTATGGTCGGCCGACCCGTGGCTGATCGAGGAGCGTGCACGTGTTCAACCGGACCAGACGTCTGCAGACCGCTGCGGCCCTTGCGTCCATATCCCTGCTCACCGGGTGCGGCCTGCTGTCCGACGGCGGCGGCGAGGGTGAGCAGAAGATCACCGTCGGCACGACGAGCGTACCCAGCACGCTCGATCCTGCCGCGGCATGGGACGGTTCGTGGGAGTTGTACCGGAATGTCTATCAGACATTGCTGAGTTTCCCGACCGGAAGCACCAAGCCGCAGCCCGACGCGGCCGAGAGCTGCAAGTTCACCGACGCGGCGAACGAGTCCTACCGGTGCGATCTCCGGGAGGGCATGAAGTTCTCCAACGGTGAGAAACTCGACGCCGCCGCGGTCAAGCACTCGATCGACCGGATCAGGAAGATCGGGTCGAAGGTCGGCCCCAAGGACCTCTTCGGCAGCCTGGAACGGGTGGAGACGAACGGGGACCGGACTGTCATCTTCCACCTGAAGACGCCGGACGCCACCTTCCCCTTCGTGCTCGGCACTCCCGCCGCCTCGATCGTGAACCCGGGCGACTACCCGGCGGACAAGCTTCGCGAGGACGGGAAGATCACCGGCTCCGGCCCGTACGTCCTGGAGTCCTACCAGGAGGGCGGAAAGGCGGAGCTGGTCAAGAACAACCAGTACGACGGCTTCGCCGACCGGAAGAATGACGCGGTCACCATCCGGTACTTCAAGCAGTCCGACCAGATGGTCGCGGCGCTGAAGAAGAAGGAGATCGACGCCACCTACCGCGGACTGACCGCCGACGAGATCGAAGAACTCCAGAACCCGAAGTCCAAGGACAGCGGCATCCAGCTCGTCGAAGCCTTCGGTGCCGAGATCCGTTTCCTGGTCTTCAACCCCAAGGACCCCGCGGCCAAGAATCCGGCCGTCCGCAAGGCCGTCGCGCAGATCGTCGACCGCAGCGCGCTGGTCTCGAAGGTCTACCAGGGCACGGCCGAGCCGCTGTACTCGATGGTGCCCAAGGGCGTGGCCGGACACACCACCCCGTTCTTCGACACCTTCGGCGACCCGGACGTCGGCAAGGCCAAGAAGACGCTGCGGAACGCGGGCATCACCCAGCCCGTGGAGCTGACGCTGTGGTTCACGACGGACCGGTACGGCTCGTCCACCGCTGCGGAGTTCGACGAGCTCAAGCGCCAGCTCGAGGACAGCGGGCTGTTCAAGGTCACCCTGAAGAGCCGACCCTGGAAGGACTTCCAGGCCGGCTACAAGGAGGGCGAGTTCCCGGTGTTCGGCCGCGGCTGGTTCCCGGACTTCCCGGACCCGGACAACTTCATCGCTCCGTTCGTCGGCCCGGAGAACGCCGTCGGCACCCCGTACGACGCACCCGAGATCACCTCGCAGCTGCTGCCGAAGTCGCGCCGGGAGAGCGACCGCGGAGCCGTGAGCAAGGAGTTCGAACGGGCGCAGGAGATCCTCGTCGACGACGTCCGGCTGCTCCCGCTCTGGCAGGGCAAGCTGTACATCGCCGCTCAGGAGGACATCGCGGGCGGAGAGCGGGCGCTCGACCCGCAGACGGTCATGCAGATGTGGGAGCTGTACCGCAAGACCAGCTGGTAGGGCCCGCTGTCAGTGGTCGCCGGTAGGTTCTGGGGAGAAGAACAGATCGCATACCGGAGGTTGTTGACGTGACCGAGAAGCTGCCCCAGTCCTGGCTCGGCGTCCTGGGCGAGGAACTGGACAAGCCCTACTTCCGCGAACTCTCCGAGTTCGTGGAGAAGGAGCGGGCGAACGGTCCCGTCTATCCGCCGCGTGGAGAGGTGTTCGCGGCCCTCGACGCGACTCCGTACGACCGGGTCAAGGTCCTCGTGCTGGGCCAGGACCCGTACCACGGGGAGGGGCAGGGCCACGGGCTCTGCTTCTCCGTACGGCCCGGTGTGCGGACGCCTCCGTCCCTGCGGAACATCTACAAGGAGATGCAGGAGGAGCTGGGACACCCCGTCCCGGACAACGGCTATCTGATGCCGTGGGCCGAGCAGGGAGTCCTCCTGCTCAACGCGGTGCTGACAGTGCGGGCAGGCGAGCCCAACTCGCACAAGGGGATGGGCTGGGAGAAGTTCACGGACGCGGTGATCCGCGCGGTGGCCTCCCGGCCCGACCCCGCGGTCTTCGTCCTCTGGGGGGCCTACGCCCAGAAGAAGCTGCCGCTGATCGACCAGGACCGCCATGCGGTGGTCAAGGGCGCCCATCCCTCGCCGCTGAGTGCGCGGAAGTTCTTCGGATCCCGCCCGTTCACCGCGATCAACGAGGCCGTCGCCGCCCAGGGACACCAGCCCATCGACTGGCGCATCCCGAACCTGGGCTGACCGGCGCAGTGCCGCCGGGGCCGTGCCCGAGCCTGAACCGGATTGTCACAGCCTCCGGCTAGCGTCTGGATCATCGGACTCGGCGTACGGCCCCGGGAGGCAGCAGTGATGGAGCAGCAGGAGTCGTCGGAAGACGTCGTCATGACCCGGATCGGGCAGGCGATCATGCTTCTCCACGGCGGCGACCGCGAGGAGGCGCGCAACCGGTTCGCCGCGCTCTGGTCGGAGATCGGCGAGGACGGCGACCCGCTGCACCGCTGCACCCTGGCCCACTACATGGCCGACACCCAGGATGATGCCGCCGCAGAGCTCGCCTGGGATCTGCGAGCGCTGTCGGCGGCCGACGGGCTGAGCGACGAGCGCGTGGCACAGCACCATGCCACGCTCGCCGTGCGTGCCTTCTACCCCTCGCTCCATCTCAATCTCGCCGCCGACTATGTGAAACTCCGGCGCCCGGAGGCCGCACGGGTTCACCTCGACCGGGCGCGCGCCGCGACCGGCACCCTCGCGGACGACGGGTACGGCAACGGCATCCGCGACGCCATCGAACGGCTGGAGGAGCGGCTGACGGGCGAGCTCGGTCCCGGCCCGGTCCCGGGTCAATTCCCGTAAGTGTCCCGGCAGATACGGGCCTCGGGGCTGTCGGCCGGCCAGCCGCCGTACTGCCTGCCGAGGGCGCAGACATCCACTGCCCCAGCCGGCACGGAAGGCAGCACGCGCCGCGGGGGAGTGACGTCGTGAGCCGGTCGGCGCGGTTCGGCGCGCGGCTGACGCGGCGGCGCGGCGGCGGGTGACCGCTCGGGCGGCGGCGCGACCGGGCGTGAGGACTCCGGCGCCGGGAGCGGGAGCTTCCCGGCTGTGTCCAGCGCCTCACGAGCGGGGGCCTGTACGAGCCTCGGCTCCGCCTCCCGGGTGAGCCTCGGCTCGTGGAGGGCCGGTAAGGGAGAAGGGGCCGGAGCCACGCTCACACAGCCGGAGACGGCCGAGACGGCCATGCCCAGCAGGAGCGTCGTAGTGGTTCGGGTTCGGTGCACCCGCACAACTCTGCTGGTCCCGCGCTCGTTTGCGGGCCCGGCGACCGGAAATGCCCCCGCAAGGGTGATGACGCCTACTCGCCCGTCGCTCCGTCGATCTGCTCCCGGATGAGGTCCGCGTGTCCGTTGTGGCGCGCATACTCCTCGATCATGTGCGTGTACACCCAGCGAAGACTGAACAGCTCCCCGGTCCGGCCGTCCTTGCGGACGGTGAGCTCGTCGAGCGAACGGGGCTCTGCCACCTTGCGGGAGCGGGCGATCTCGGCCTGCCAGGTCGCCTCCGCCTCCGCCCATGTGTCGTTCTCGGTGAGGTGGAATTCGCCGTCCGGGTCCTCGTCGCTGTAATAGACCGGCGAGGGCTCCTCGCCGGCCATGACCACGGCGAACCAGTGACGTTCCACCTCCGTCAGGTGCCGGACGAGACCCATCAGGGAAAGGGCGGAGGGGGCGAGAGGCGTCTGTCGCAGCTGTTCGTCGCTGAGCCCCGCACACTTCAGGGCCAGAGTGGCCCGGTGGTAGTCGAGCCACCCGTCGAGCATCGCGCGCTCGTCGGCGGAGGGGTGGGGCTCATTGCGCTCAGGTGTCGTCATGGCCGCCATCCTGGCCGAACGCCCAGTGCAGCGCGAGAGATTAAGCTTCGAGCGGTCCGGTCCGTATGCTGCCGGTCCGTATGCTGCCGGACAGGGACGCCGGCACTGCGACGGACAGAACGACGACGGACAGAACGACGAGGGACAGGGAGGCACCGGTGAAGGTCGGCTGCATTGGACTCGGCGATATCGCGCAGAAGGCCTACCTGCCCGTACTCACCACACGGCCGGGCGTCGAACTGCACTTGCAGACCCGGACCCCCGCCACGCTGTCCCGGATCGCGGACAGCAACCGTATTCCGGCGGAGCACTGCCACAGCACACTGGAGTCCCTGCTCGCCGAGGGACTGGACGCCGCGTTCGTGCACGCGCCGACGGCCGTGCACCCGGAGATCGTCGCCCGCATCCTGGAGGCCGGCGTCCCCACGTACGTCGACAAGCCGCTCGCCTACGAGATCGACGACTCCCGCCGCCTGGTGGAGCTGGCCGAGCAGCGCGGCACCAGCCTCGCCGTCGGCTTCAACCGCCGCTACGCGCCCGGTTATGCGCAGTGCGCCGAGCACCCCCGGGAGCTGATCCTGATGCAGAAGAACCGGGTCGGGCTGCCCGAGGACCCGCGCACCCTCGTACTCGACGACTTCATCCACGTCGTCGACACCCTGCGCTTCCTGCTGCCGGGCCCCGTCGAGCACGTAGACGTTCGCGCCCGCATCCGCGACGGGCTCATGCACCACGTCGTGCTCCAGCTTTCCGGAGACGGCTTCACCGCCCTCGGCACGATGAACCGGATGAGCGGCTCCGCCGAAGAGATCCTGGAGGTCTCGGGGCAGGACACCAAGCGTCAGGTGGTCAACCTGGCCGAAGTCATCGACCACAAGGGCCAGCCGACCGTCCGCCGGCGCGGGGACTGGGTGAGCGTCGCCCGTCAGCGCGGCATCGAGCAGGCCGTACTCGCCTTCCTGGACTCCGTACGGGCCGGGAAGGTGCTCAGCGCCCAGGACGCGCTGCAGACCCATGAGCTCTGCGAGCGGGTGGTACGGGCAGCCCTCGCGCAGGCCGCCTGAGCGCCCGCACGCCCTCCACCGCGCACAGCACGGCCAGGACGGCCAGCGCCCCGTGGACCGCCCAGTCACCGAACCTGACGTACGGCGTGGTGCCGCGGGCCAGCGGGATCTCGTACACGGCGGCGGCACTGCGGTCCGTGCCCAGTGGAGCGCCGGTGCGCTCGCCGCGCGGCCCGTACACGGCACTGACTCCGGTGAGCGTGGCGTGCACCATCGGGCGGCCGTTCTCGGCGGCCCGCAGGGCGGCCAGCGACGCATGCTGCTCGGGCGCCCAGCTGCTCTGGAAGGTGGAGGTCGCCGACTGGGCGATCAGCAGCTCCGCGCCGTCCCGGGTGAGCCGGCGGCTCATGTCGGGGAACGCGGACTCGAAGCACACGAGCGGGCCGATCCGCGGACCGTCCCCACCCGGGAGCCGCATCACCACCGGCTCCGTGCCCCGCCTGCGGTCCTCGGCGGCCGCCTTGCCCACCGAGGTCGCCCAGCCGAGGAGGGAACGGGCGGGGATGTACTCGCCGAACGGAACCAGGCGCATCTTGTCGTACCGGTCCCCGGTCGGTCCGCCGGGAGCGACGAGCACCGAGCTCTTGAAGATCCCGGGCCGGTCGGATCGCCGGGCGTCCACATTCACCAGCACCGGCGCCTCTACCTCGGCGGCCAGTGCGGAAGTGCGCCGGGCAAGGTCGGGCCGGTCGGCCAGATCCGCCCCCACACTGCTCTCGCCCCACACCACGAGGTCGATGCCCCGCCCGTCCAGCGCGCGGGTCAGCTCCTCACTGCGCGCGAAGCGGCGCTCGGCGGCGTTCACCCCTTCGACGATCCCCGGCTGGACCACGGCGACCCTGATGAAGCCGGACGACTCGGGACGCGGGGCCCACACCGCGACCGCCCCCACCGCGACAGCGCACACCACGATGCCGGCCACCGCCGCCGTCCGCGCCGACTCCACCGCCACCAGCACCGCGACCGCGGTGTTCACCGCGACCACGAGCAGACTCACGAGCCACACCCCGCCGACCGAGGCAGCCCGCAGGGCGGGTGTGACCTCCCACTGGCTGGAACCGAGCAGGCCCCACGGCCCCCCCAACCCCTCCCAGGACCTGACGAGTTCAACCATCAGCCAGCCGGAGGGCAGCACGACGAGAGCCGCCGCCGCCCGGGCGGCGGAGGGCGCCCCGCCCAGCATGTGCCGCACCAGCCGGCCCCACGGCGCCCACAGCAGCCCCAGCAGCGCTGCCAGCAACAGGATGAACACATGCAGATTCGGCACGAGCCAGTGGTGTACGGCGAGCATGAACCCGGCGCCGCCGAGCCAGCCGTCGAGGGCCGCGCGCCGGCCCGAGCGGGCGGAGCGGGCCAGTAGCATCCAGGGCACCAGGGCGACGTACGCCAACCACCAGAGCGACGGGGCGGGGAAGGCGAGCGCGGGCAACGCGCCGGCCAGTACTGCGGCTACCGAGCGCCACCACCGGTTCGTGAGGCGCCGCTGCAGCCACCCGGCCGGAACCCGCATCGCGCGCCTCCTCGTCCCACCCCGCGAGCTGTGTGTTCTACCAGTGTGGGGGAGCGCGGCGATCACCGACAGGGGACAGTAGTACCGGCGCGTGCGCCGCGGCGCGTCAGCCCGCGCCGAGCGCGCCCTGCGTGCGGCGCCACTTCTCGCGGACGACAACCTCGCGCAGGCGCCAGCCGTCGTCCGTACGCGACAGGCCGAAGGTGTACCGGCCGCCGGAGACGAAGTTCGGGGCGGTGGAGCCGGCTGCCCCGTCGCCCGTTCCGCCTTCCAGGCGCATCGGGTTCATGTAGTCGGCCTGGAGCTCGGCGCTGTCCCCGGTGTAACCGTTGAGCTCCTCCAGGCGCAGCAGCCGGTTCACGATCAGATGCTGGCGCACCGGAAAGAGCAGCATCGCCTGCGCCAGCCAGTCCGCCACTTCGCCGGCGCGCCCCTCGATGCCGCCCGCCGAGCGGTAGTCCGCGCGACCGTCCGGTGTGAAGAGGGCCTTGTAGGCGGTCCAGTCGGCGTCGTCCACGGCCACCGCGTAGCCGGTGATCACCGCATCGATGGCCAGCCGGTCCATCACGGTCGCGAGTTCCACACGCTGCGTCATCGGCTCAGTGTGGGACAGACGGAGCCCGGCGCCAAGGGCCGTGCGGCGTGCTCACTCCCCGGAGGGGATCTTCACCCTCCCGTGGCGCAGTGCGGGACAACTGCCGGCCGGCCCGCCGGACGCAGTTCCGCGGTCCGCGGCGCCCGCAGGGCGGGGCCTCAGTGGGCCGCCGATGCCTCACGCTGCCGTACGACCACAAGGAACGCGTCCGACTCGAGGTCCATGACCACCTCGGCCGGTACGCCCTCGCGCAGCAGGTCGGCGGCGTACTCCTCGGCCGGCCAACTTCCCCGCGGACTCCCCGCGGGGAACCGCTCCAACACCACTCGGCCGGTCATCCGGCACCCCCTGCCACTCATCTCCGACGGCTCGGGCGCGAGCCGGCACACACAAGGACAACGACGAACCGCCCGGTGGGGAACGTTGCGGACGGGACCCCACCGGAGCCGAGTTGTGGCCCGCCCATGACACAACGTTGCGCGATGAACGGCCCGTCAGCCGGCCGACTCGCCCGCGTGCGGGCTCAGCGTGTCCGTCCCGACCAGTACGAAGATCAGGATGCCGAGCAGGATCCGGTAGATCACGAAGGGCATGAAGCTCTTGGTGGTGATGAACTTCATGAACCAGGCAATGACGGCATATCCAACACCGAACGCGATGATCGTCGCGAAGACGGTCGGTCCCCAGGAGACATGGCCCTCGCTCACGGACTTCAGTTCGTACGCGCCGGAGGCCAGCACCGCCGGAATCGCCAGCAGGAACGAGTAGCGGGCGGCCGCCTCGCGGGTGTAGCCCATCAGCAGGCCGCCACTGATCGTGGCGCCGGACCGGGACACACCCGGGATCAGTGCCATCGCCTGGCACACACCGAAGATGAGGCCGTCCTTGACCCCTAGATCCTGGAGGGTCTTGCGGTCCCGGATCGCGCGGTGTTTGCCCCCGACCTCGTCACGGGCGGCCAGCCGGTCGGCGATGCCGAGGACGACTCCCATCACGATCAGTGTGGTGGCGATCAGCCGGAGGTCGCGGAAGGGACCTTCGATCTGATCGTTGAGCGTGACACCCAGCACGCCGATCGGAATCGAACCGACGATGACGAGCCAGCCCATCTGGGCGTCGTGGTCCGCGCGCATCGCCTTGTTGGTGAGAGAGCGGCACCATGCCGAGACGATCCGGGCGATGTCCTTGCGGAAGTAGATCAGCACGGCCGCCTCGGTGCCGATCTGAGTGATGGCCGTGAACGCCGCGCCCGGGTCCTCCCAGCCCGCGAACGCCGCGGTCAGCCGCAGATGCCCGCTCGAGGAGATCGGCAGGAACTCGGTGAGACCTTGGACGAGGCCGAGGATGAATGATTCGAACCAGCTCATGTCGGGGTGCGCTCGTCCTTGTGATCGTCGGGCAGTTCGCGTCAGATGCTATGGCCCGTGCAAAGACTGAATGACCGTAGGGTCCCCCTGGAGCGCACTACCGGGAACGCAGGCGGTGCCTTTTGCGCCACGCGACCACCAGCGCGGCCAGCCCGGTCACCGCGATGAAGCCCATCGAGATCAGGAACACGGGCGAAGTCGGAGTCGAGGCCCGGCTGCCCGCCACGACGTACGCGGCGGTGTTGGGAATCGATCCGAGGCCGGTGGCCAGCAGGAACGGCAGCCAGCCCATCCGCGAGACGGCGGCGCAGTAGTTGGCGGCGGCGAACGGCACACCGGGGAAGAGCCGCACCGCGAGCATCGAGCGGAAGCCGTGCCGGCTCAACTGCCCGTCCGCGGCTTTCAGCCAGCCGGCCCGCAGCAGAGGGCGCAGGGCGTCCTGCCCTAGCGTCCGCCCCAGCCCGAAGGCGATGCCCGCGCCGAGTACGGTGCCGGCGAGCGCCGACACCAGACCGAACTGCGAGCCGAACAGGGCACCCGCCGCGAGGTTCAGCAGCGGGCGGGGTACGAAGGCGGCGGTACACAGCCCGTACGCAGCGCCGAACAGCGCCACGGCGGTCGTTCCGGCGACCTGCGGCGGCCAGCCGTCGGCGAGCAGCCGCTGCGGCTCGAACAGCAGCACCATCGCTGCGGCCGACGCGAGGAGCACCAGGAGCAGCGAGAGCCGGGACCACGGGGACAGCAGCGCCCGCGCGCAGCGCACGGTGAGGCCGGCGGGCCGGATGGCGGGGTCGAGCATCCGGGGAGACTAACCGACAATCGAGCGTGATCGCCGTAATGTGAGCCGCATGGGACCGTCAGTGCCGACAGCCCGGCCGATTCCGTCCAGTGAGCTTGCCGACACCGTGCTCGGGCGGCTGACCGCCGTGTATCCCGCCGCAGCCGATCCGGCACGGGCCGAGGGCGCGGCCGCGTACATGAAGGGTGTCGCGCGCTTCCTCGGCATCCGCACGCCGCACCGCCGTGAGCTGTCGCGGACGGTGCTCGACGGACTGCCCCGGCCGGACGAGAGGGACTGTGCGGCGATCGCCTTGCGCTGCTGGGAGCTGCCCGAGCGCGAATACCGCTACTTCGCGGTCGACTACCTGCGCGGCCAGGTGAAGCGGTGCTCCTCAGGGCTGCTGCCGGTGGTGCGGCACCTCCTGGTCACCGACGCGTGGTGGGACACCGTCGACCCGCTCGCCGCGCACACCGTCGGAGCCCTGGTCGCCGCCGACCCGGGCCTCACCCGCGTCATGGACGCGTGGATCGAGGACGACAACCTCTGGATGGCCCGCACCGCGCTCCTGCACCAACTGCGCTTCAAGGCCGCGACCGACTCGGGGCGGCTCTTCGGCTACTGCCTGCGTCAGGCCGGCCACCCCGACTTCTTCATCCGCAAGGCCATCGGCTGGTCCCTGCGGGAGTACGCCAAGACGGACCCGGAAGCGGTCCGCGACTTCGTCGCCGGTGCCCGGGACCGACTGGCGCCACTCTCCGTACGGGAAGCCCTCAGAAACCTGAGCCGTTCGTAGCCGGTAAGCCGCGTCGCACGACCTCGCAGGAAGCGTCGACCACGTCGAGGGACGCGGCGTCCGCCACGACGATGTCGAAGCCGGGGCCGCATTCGATCTGGTCGTAGCCGCCGTTGCGACTGGTGATCACGTCGTTGCCTCCCTGGCCTACGAAGGAATTGCCGTTGGGCGGAGCCGGGCCACCCGTCAGGGTCGGTGAGCCGGTCACTGTGCCCGTACCACCGCGGCCCGTCACACCACCCCAACGCACGCCGCGTGAACCCGTCCGCAGGCGCGGCGAGGCGAGGCGAGGATGTGACCGGCGACCGCGCGGAAAATCGGTCGACGGTCCACCACCGGTCAGCCATGATCAGGGCATGTCCCGGTACGCCTTCCCCGCAGCGCCGTCCGCAGTAGCGGACGCGCCGAAGGCTGCCGCGTTCTCCGAAAACGCCGCGTTTTCCGCGGCTTTCCCCGCAGCGTTCGCTGCCGCAGCGCCCGTCGACGGCGCCCGAAGCTGACCCTTCCCGGATCGTCCGGCGGACCCCACAGGGGGAGGGTCGGCAAGGCCCAGGGGTCTCACACAGCTTCGAGTTCCGAGGAAGGAACCATGCCCAAGACGGCATACGTGCGCACCAAGCCGCATCTGAACATCGGCACCATGGGCCATGTCGACCACGGCAAGACCACTCTCACCGCCGCCATCACCAAGGTCCTCGCCGACCGCGGCGCCGCCGCCTTCGTCCCGTTCGACCGCATCGACCGGGCGCCGGAGGAGGCGCAGCGCGGTATCACCATCAACATCGCGCACGTCGAGTACGAGACCGACACCCGGCACTACGCGCATGTCGACATGCCCGGTCATGCCGACTATGTGAAGAACATGGTCACCGGCGCGGCGCAGCTTGACGGAGCGATCCTCGTCGTCTCCGCACTCGACGGGATCATGCCGCAGACCGCCGAGCACGTCCTCCTCGCCCGCCAGGTCGGCGTCGACCACATCGTCGTCGCCCTCAACAAGGCCGACGCGGGAGACGACGAGCTGACCGACCTGGTCGAGCTGGAGGTGCGCGAGCTGCTCTCCGCCCACGGCTACGGCGGCGACGCGGTGCCCGTCGTACGGGTCTCCGGCCTCAAGGCACTCGAGGGCGAACCCCGCTGGACGGCCGCCGTCGAGGCGCTGCTGGACGCCGTCGACACGTACGTACCGATGCCGGTGAGGTACACCGACGCGCCGTTCCTGATGCCTGTCGAGAACGTGCTCACCATCACCGGGCGCGGCACGGTCGTCACCGGCGCCATCGAGCGCGGCACGGTGCGGGTCGGCGACCGGGTGGAAGTACTGGGAGCCGAGACCGAGACGGTGGTCACCGGGCTGGAGACCTTCGGCAAGCCGATGGACTCCGCCGAGGCGGGTGACAACGTGGCGTTGCTGCTGCGCGGGGTGCCCCGTGACGCCGTACGCCGCGGTCACGTGGTGGCGGCGCCCGGCAGCGTGGTGCCCAGCCGCCGGTTCACCGCGCAGGTGTACGTCCTGTCGGCCCGGGAGGGCGGGCGGACAACCCCGGTTTCCACCGGCTACCGGCCGCAGTTCTACATCCGTACGGCCGACGTCGTCGGCGACGTCGACCTCGGTGCCACGGCGGTCGCGCGGCCCGGGGACACGGTCACGATGACCGTGGAGCTGGGCCGTGACACACCGCTCGAGCCGGGCCTGGGCTTCGCGATCCGTGAAGGCGGCCGCACGGTCGGCGCCGGCACGGTGACCGGTCTGGCCTGAGCGAGGTCGCGCCTGTTCCTCCCCCGGGGTGGGAGGGACAGGCGCCGTCCGTCACACTGCTGCCACCACAAGGAAAACGGAGGGCGGCGGCGATGGGCGACACGGCACTGGTGCTCGGCGGGGGCGGCCTCACCGGCATCGGCTGGGAGTGCGGCATCCTGCACGGCCTGACCGAGGCGGGTGTGGACCTGAGCACGGCCGAACTCGTCGTCGGCACGTCCGCGGGCTCGGTCGTCGGAGCGCAGCTCACCTCCGGCCTGCTGACCACCCGTGAGCTGTACGAGCGTCAGCTCGCCGACGCCACCGGCGAGAGCCTGGCCCGGCTGGGAACGGGCCTGATGGCGAGGTACGCCTGGGGTGTCCTGCGTTCACGTGACGCCGAGGGCTACGGCGCGCGCATGGGAACCATGGCGCTCGCCGCCCGTACTCCCCAGGAGGCCGAGCGGCGGGCGGTCATCGCCACGCGGCTCGTCTCGCACGACTGGCCGGACCGGCGGCTGGTGGTCACCGCCGTCGACGCGCTGACGGGGGAGTTCAAGGCGTTCGACCGGGACAGCGGGGTCGGCCTCGTCGACGCGGTCTCGGCCAGCTGTGCGGTGCCCGGCGTCTACCCGCCCGTCACCATCGGGGGCCGCCGCTGGATCGACGGTGGTATGCGGTCGTCGGCCAACGCCGACCTGGCCGCCGGCTACGGCCGTGTGGTGATCCTCGCCCCCATCACGGCCGGTGGGGGACCCATCGCCTCCGCCCGCGCCCAGGCGGCGCGGCTCTCCGCCGGGGGCGCGCGCGTGCTGCTGCTCACCCCGGACCGCGCGGCCCGGAGCGCCTTCGGCCGCAACGTGCTGGACCCGGCCCGCCGGGCGCCCGCCGCGCATGCGGGCCTGGTCCAGGCGGCCGCGCACGCCGAGGAGGCCGCAGCCGTCTGGGCAGGCTGAGCGGCTCTCGCACCGCGGCGCGCACAATGGTGCGGTGAACGAGCCGATACCCGTGACGCGGGACGTGGACTGGGGCACTGCCAAGTTGATGCCGGACGTGGACCTGCCACGAGCCTGGCTGCTCACGGTGGACGGGGCGCCTCAGTCGTACGTGGACCTGGACGAGCCGACTCACCTTGAATTCGAGTACGCGCAGCGGCTCGCACACGTCGTGGACGGAGCGGCCGCTGCGGGCGACGCCCTGGATCTCGTCCATCTCGGCGGCGGGGCGCTGACCCTGCCCCGGTATGTGGCCGCGACCCGGCCCGGTTCCCGGCAGGACGTCGTGGAGGCCGACCGCGGACTGCTCTCTCTTGTCGCCGAGCACCTGCCCCTACCGGACGGCGGTGCGGGAATCACCGTGCACGGCGCGGACGCGCGGGCGTGGCTCGAGAGCGCCCCTGCGAGGTCCGCGGATGTGCTGATCGCCGATGTGTTCGGCGGCTCGCGGGTGCCTGCTCACCTGACGTCGATCGAGTACGCGCACGCGGCGGAACGGGTGCTTCGGCGGGACGGCGTCTACGCCGCGAACCTCGCCGACGGCGCGCCCTTCAGTTTCCTTCGCTCTCAACTGGCCACCTTCGCAGCGGTCTTCGAGGAGCTGGCGCTGATCGCCGAGCCTGCGGTCCTGCGCGGCCGGCGCTTCGGCAACGCCGTGCTGGTGGCCTCGCACGAGGAGATCGACGTCGCGCTGCTGGCCCGCCGCACCGCGGCGGACGCGTTTCCGGCGCGGGTCGAGCACGGTGCGGCGCTGGCCCGCCTCATGGGCGACGCGCACCCCGTACGGGACGAAGAAGCGGTGCCGTCACCCGAGCCGCCCGACGGGGCTTTCCGTATCGGCTGAGGTGGCGAGCGCCGCGGTCACGTACTTCGTACGGCGGGTCAACTGCCGTACCTCGGGGACCAGGAGCACGGCCGCGGTCGCCAGGACGACCAGCGCGGCGCAGCCCCACAGGGCTTCCTCGCGCCCGAAGAGGGACTCGGCCGGGCCCGCCAGCGCGGTGGCCAGCGGAACCATGCCCACCGAGCCGAACCAGTCGTACGCGGCGACCCGGGAGAACTTCTCCTCCGGGATCTCCTGGTGCATCGTGCAGCACCCCTACGAATGTAACCTTTCTGTATGGCCGATGACCTCGTACAACGAGCCCACTGGGGCAATTTAGAGGGGCAGAACTGGGCCGGGCTGGCCCGGCTGTCCACGGAAGAGACCGAGGGCGAGATCACCTCTGGCGGCGCGTCAGAAATGACCTCACGGTTCGTGACCGGTAGGGACATCAAGAGCACGGAGGAGCAGGAGAAGGACGGCCGTCGATTCGTCGAGGACCGCGGCGGCCAGTACGTGCACACGTACATGGAGCCCGACACCTCTGCATGGAAGCGCAGGCGGGTACGCCTGCCCGATGGCAGCGTCGGTTACCGCGTCGTGCGGCCTGTGTTCGAAGGAGCGTTAGAAGACCTCAAGCGCGGCATGGCACCGAATGGCGAGCGCATCGACGGATTGATCGTCTACGACATCGACCGTCTCACCCGGGACCCCCGCCACCTCGAAGACGCGATCGAGACGGTCGAGCACTACCACCGGCCGATCATCGACATCACGGGCACCCTGGATCTGCTGACCGACAACGGGCGTGCCATGGCCCGTGTTGTCGTCGCCATGGCAAACAAGCAATCCGCCGACACGGCCCGCAGAGTGCGCCGTAATCACAAGGCGCGACGGGACAGGGGCATACCCGTGGGCGGAACGCGCCCGTTCGGATGGCAGGAGGACAAGCGCACCCTGCACCCGACCGAGTCAAAACACCTCCGTGACGCAGCCCAGCGCCTGATCACGGGAGCCAGCTGGCACACGATTGTTGCCGAGTGGAACCGCATGGGGATCACCACGTCTCGGGGCAACTCTTGGACTTGGATTGCCCTCAGGGACGCGATGCGTAATCCGCGTCTGTGCGGCTATCGATCACATAGCGTTGTGGAGTTCGACCAGGAGTCGGGCCGCGAAATCAGGCGCATGGTGATCGCTCGCAACGACGAAGGCCAGCCCATCAAGGGCCAATGGGAAGCGATCTTGCAAGTGGCCGAGTGGGAGGCCATAGACGAGATCATCGGTGAGGGGCCCATGCGCGGTGGCGGAAACAACGCACGCGTCTATCTGTCCACTGGCACTCTCCGCTGTGGCAAAGAGGACTGCGCAGCGCCATTACGCGCGATGAAGGCCGCACCGAGCCGGAAGAAGCCGGAAGGGTACTTCTACTACTGCTGTCCGGCGAAGACCACGGGGAGAGGATGTGGCGGGGTCAAGATCCCAGGACCGGAGACGGACGAGCTGATCAGGAAACTTGTGATTGCCAAGTACGAGGAGGAGGCCGCCGAACGCGAGGCGGTCACGGCGCCGCAGGAGTGGCCGAAGGAAGCCGAACTGGCGAATGTCCGGGAAGACCTTGACGACCTCAAGCAGGCGCGGCGTGGGCGGCAGATCAGTGCTGAGCGGTACTACGCCGACCTTGCCGAGTACGAGGCCGACGAGCGGCGGTTGATCAAGGAACGCAACGCGTGGCAGCGTCGGGCACTCACAGGCCCGGGCAAGCCCGTCGACATCGTCAAGGAGTGGTACAGGGACGGAATCACTCTGGCGGAGCGTCGCGCCTACGTTGAGCAGACACTGACGGCCGTTGTCGTCCTGCCCGTGGGCAGCGGGCACAGGGTGCCCCTGCGGGATCGGTTGGTTCCGCTGTACGCCGAGAGGTAGCCCAGGGAGCGGCCGGGCCCGTCACGCAGCACGGCGATGGTGGCCGGCCCCATCGCGTGTCGTCACCTCCAGTCCGAGAACAGCGTTTATCTGCCGCCACTTCGCCTCAGACCAGCGAGGCGCTTTACGAGCATGGGCACGCGCCCAGGCCATATCTGCATCGTCAACCTGAGAATCATTGGCCGGAGCGGTCGTCAGCGGTCGAACAGCCATCACCACGTCCCGCCTTGGCCAACCGCTTCCATTACTTCGCGCGCGGTTTCGCGGTTGATGCGGATGTCTTCGGCGATGGAGGCGGCGAGGGCGGATTCGCCGGGGGTGTGGCCATGGCCGGCGTAGCGCCAGTCGGCGAGGACGAGGGTGGTGTCCGGGTCGGGCAGGCCGAGGACTGCGCGCTGTTCTCTGGCGCGGTAGTCGGCGCGGACTTGGCGGCGTTCGGCGAAGGTGGAGGAGAAGCGGCGGGACTTGGTGAGGAAGTGGCCGCGGAAGCCGAGCATGTGAGCCCAGGCCCAGAGGCGCCGGTCCGGGTAGAGGGGGTCGAGTTCCTTGCAGGCGCGGATGAGCCTGCGGGCGTGCTCGGGTACACGGTGCTGGTCGAGTTCGGCGAGTTCGCCGATGCGGCGGTCCAGGCTGCCGGTGGTCTCGGCCGCCTTGGTGGCGTACTTGGCGATGTAGGCGGCGACCTTCTGTTCGGTGACGTCGTCGCTGTCGAAGGCCGTGATGGGCCGGACATCGAGCTTGTTGCCCCAGCGCAGCGAGCGGGCGGGCTGCCGGCCGGCCGCGGGCACGGTCACGATGGTGTACGGATGCTTCCTGGCCTCGCGGATCGCGTCGGTGAGGAGTTCGAGCGTGGCCCACCTCGGCGGTTCGCTGGTGGGCCCGTCGGGTCCGTCGATGCGGATGACGGCGTGGAAGTGGATCGCGCCGCGGTTCTGGAACTCCGCGACCTTCCCGTATGACAGCCGGACGGTGGCGGCGAGTTCCCGTTGGGTCAGTCCGGCGCGTGCGGCGATCTCCCGGCGCAGGCGGTTGATGAACCGGTGCCACAGCTCGCCCGCGTGGTTGTTGAACAGCACCGCCCCGGCGTAGTCGTACGTCTCCGGGTCGAGGGCGGTGCCGAGGGTGGGGTCGTCGGCGGTGTGGCGGGTGCCGCAGTGGCAGCGGCCGGTGTCCGGGCGGTTGTGGACCGGGCCGAACGAGGGCGCGGTCAGGGTCGTGAAGACGCGGGGCCGTTCGCGTACGGCGGGCGAGATGTTCATGGTGGTGTCGCCGGCCAGGCCCGCGTGGACGAGGCGGTAGGCGTCTCCGGCGTAGAGGTAGGCGCAGGAGGGGCAGCGGGAGGCGCGGCGGTTGCCGCAGGCGATGCGGAGCCGGCCACCGGGCTCATCCTGCGTGGAGTAGGCGTGCAGGGTCTGGCCGGTGGTCTTGTCGCGGGTCAGGGACCAGCCGGTGAGGTGGATGGGCTGGGCGCATCCGCCGGTCCTCTTGATCTGCTCTTGCCAGCGGTCGAAGTCGGGGGCCGAAGCCACCCTGAGCAGGTCGCACAGGGTGATCGGATCAAGCGCGTCAACCACGGGCGGCCTCCAGCGCGTCGGCGAGGAGCGGGGAGGCGAGCAGCCCGGGGGGCGGAGTCCACAGGCCGCGCGCACCGGGCCACATCAGCGGCCGGGCGAGCGGGACGACGGCGGACAGCCGCCAGTGCCAGAGACCGGGGGTGGACCAGAGCGTGCACCAGCCGTCGTCTACGTGGCAGCTCTCCAGGCGGGTGACCGCGATGACCGCGCCCTTGGGGAACGGGCGGCGCAGGAACGGCCGGCCCAGCGGTGCGTCTTTGGCGTTCGGGTCGATGGTGCGGCCGGCGTGGATGAGGACCAGGCCGCGGTGCTCGGTGGGCCACGTGCGGTTCTCGATCCGCTTGGGGCCGTAGGCGATGGCGCTGGCCCACGGCTGCCACAAGGTCAGTCCCAGGACCTCGGGAAGGGTGGTGTTCATGTGGTCGCCTCCCGGTCCAGGTCGGTGCCGGTGACGGCTTCGACGAGGGCGGAGACGAGGACTTCGGCGACGGGCGGGGTGACGGCGTTGCCGAACTGGCGGACGCGTTCGCGCTTGTTGCCGAGCACGGTGTAGGCGTCGTGGAAGGCCATGGCGCGGCCGATCTCGCACGGCTCCAGCATCCGGAACAGCACGTCCTCGATCGCGGTGGTCGTCCCGGTGGCCAGGGCGTAGCGGTCGCGGGTGGTCAGCGTGCCCACCGGCTCACTGGTGGGCCGGGCGGTGCCCGTGCCGTAGTAGGGCACGAGGAGAGCGCCGTCGATGGCGGGGCCGGTGACGAGCCCGTGGTGATTGCCGGACGCTGTGACGGTGGCCAGCGGATCGGTGACGGGCCGGGCGCGTTCCTTGTCCCCGCCGCCTCGGAGCGGGATGACGTACGGGAGCCAGGCGAGGCCGGTTTCGTTGCGGGCGGTCTGTGTGCGCAGCGGGGCGGTGGCGGGTGCGGCGTGCTTGCCGTCGCGTCCCTCCACCGGGACGAGCAGAGCCGGGATGGCAAGGGCGTCGTTCTCGCGGGTGGTGCGGGTCTGCATCGGTGCGGTGACCGGGGTCGGTTCGGTGCGCCAGGTGCCGTCGGCCGGGACGAGTGCCGGGGTGCCGTACCTGGCCAGTCCGGCGCGGATGCGGGCCATGGTGGCGGCAGCGAGGGGCTCGGTGCGGTCGCCGATGCGCTTGCCCATAAGGGTCCAGTCGATCGCGGTCGCGGCGGGCAGGGCGTCGGGTTCCACGCGGTTGTTGCGGCAGGCGGCGCGGGGGCAGCGGTAGACGTACTGCTGGCGGTAGCGGCCCATGTCCCTGCGAGGGTTCTTGAAGACCTGCACCGCGGCCACGTGCTCCTCGCAGACCGGGCACCAGGCGGTCGGGCGCAGCCACTTGTTCCAGTCCGGGGTGCGGCCCAGGGTGCGGTGCCAGTAGGCGAGGTAGAGGCGGTCGCGGGACTGGGGTGCGGCGACGGTGCGGACCGGGCGGGCGTGCATCGAGTTCAGCGGGATCAGCTTGGTGTCGTAGCCGAGCGTCCGGATCTCGTCGCGCCAGGTCTGCCACAGGTCCCAGGCGCGGACGTCGATGACGTTCTCCACCACGCCGGCCAGCACCGGACGACCGCGCAATGCGCACGAGTCGAGGTAGCGGGGGACGTCCCACATCAAGGCGCGGGAGCGGTCGGCCGCCGGGTCGGGCAGGGTGTCGCCGAACAGGTCGGGCTGTTTGTCGAAGTCGCGGCGCTTGCCGCGGGCGTTGGACCACTGCGGGCACTCGGGTGAGGCCCAGAACAGGTCGGCGGCGGGGAAGCGGGCGACGTCGGCGTCGTGCAGGTCGCCCTGGAAGTGGTCGACGTCGGGGAAGTTGGCGGAGTGCGAGGCGATCGCCCGGTCCCAGTGATTCGCCGCCAGCACCGGGGCGACGCCGGGGACGGTGGCGGAGCCGAGGGAGGAGCCGCCGACCCCGGCGAAGAAGTCGATGTAGGTCAGCACGACGCACCCGCCTGCACCGTCGAGGTGACCCGGGTGGTGGTGACGAGCCAGCGGGGGGCGGTGCCGGTGCCGTGGCAGGCCGGGCAGACCACGGGCAGGGTGGTGCGGGTGCCGTCCGGGTTGCGGGTGCCGGTGGTGACGGCGACGACGGGGAAGCCGTCACAGGTCGGGCAGATCCGCACGTTGGGCGCAGGGCGGTCGGGCATGATGGACGTTCCTTCCGGTTCGTTGGATCGGGTAGGGACTTGGCCGTCCGGGCGGCGGATGCTTGGCGGTTGAGGCCGCCCGGAGGGCCGGTCAGCGCTGGTTGTTCATGAGCGAGCGCAGGACCACCGCGAGCACGGCGAGGGATCCCGCGGTGATGGCGATGGCGAGGAACATCGAGGTGAGCACCGCACCGGTGACCACCACACCGGCCACGACAGCGAGCGGCTTGCTCCTGACCAGCTCCAGCGCGGTACTGGCGGCGGCCGGCCGGGTCGCCGGAGCGGACTCCTGGCGGGTGGCCGGGGCTGCGGCGTGCGTGGGCGGGGTGTAGACGTCCGGGATCGGGTACTTGGGCTTGAACATGCCGGATCTTCCTTTCAGGTTCGGGTCACTTGGTGGTGCCGTTGACGACGTCGACGCCGGTTCGGGTGCCGGATTCGATCGCCGGGGCGAGGAAGGTGTCGGCGAGGAGGAAGCCGCCGAGGAGGAGCACGACGATCAGCCAGGTCGGCGGGCGGAGCATCCTGATTCCGAAGTAGCCGATGAGGGCGACCACGACGATCAGAGGCAGTTCGACGTTCACGACGGGTCAGTCCTTTCCGGTGAGCTGGTGGGCGATGGCGTCGGCCAGCTGGGGGGCGACGCCGAGGCGGGCGCGCAGCGTGGCGGGGTCGATCGGGGTGCCGGTGGCGGTGCGGTGGGTGTCGGCGATCTTGCGGGCGTGGGTCAGCAGTGCGGGAGGCACCGGGGTGGCGGGCGGCAGAGCCGGGACCGGAGCAGTCTCAGGAGCCCGTGTTGGGGCGGGGTCGTCGCGGGCGATGGCGATGTCCGGGACCGGCTCAGTGATCGGGGCGGCCTCTTCGGGTACCTCGGGTCGGCGGTGTTCGGGGGTGTGGACGAGGAGGGTGCCGCCGAGGAAGGCCAGGGCGGGCCAGCCGGCCACGAGGATGCGCAGCCAGTCGGGGACGTCGTGCAGGTCGAGCAGGCCGGCGGTGGCGACGTTGGCGCCCAGTGATGCGGCCAGGGCGACGGTGAACCAGGTCCATGCGGCGCGGGTCGGGCCGCCGTCGGTGCGGAGGATCCGGAGCCGTCGCCAGGCGGCGACGAGCAGGAGGTCGACGCTGATGGGGTAGGCCCAGGCTTTCCAGCCGGCCTGTCCGGCAGCGGCGGCGATGTCGTGCAGGTGGGCGAAGGACAGGGCCCCGGCGATCACGGCTTGCACCAGCACGGCGTCCGGGCGGATCGAGCGGGTCACGGGTCTTCACCTCCTTCACAAGGGGTTTGGGGCCGGGGCCGGGCGGGGCTCACAAGGTCCTGCCGCCCGGGTCCCGGCGTGGATCTCTAGTCGGGGGCTTGGCCGGTGCCGAAGCAGGTCAGGCACAGGGCTTCCTGCCGGTCGGTGCTTTCGCGCTTGCTGCGGGCGCCGACCTTGAAGGCTTCGGAGACCTGACCGGTCGTGCAGTCCGGACACGGCTGCTTCTTCGCGGACTTGCGCGCGGTGGTGGGCTTGCGGGCGGTGGTGGCCTTGCGGGCGGTCATGGCGGTCACCCGGCCTTGGCGGTCTCGGGGGTGGCTGCGGCGTAGCGCTCCAGCGCCGTCACGTAGTCGGCCGCGGCCGTGGCCAGGTCGCGGGCAAAGGCCAGGTGATCGGCGATCGGCACCGAGTCGAAGGCCGAGATGAGCAGGGAGTGGCCCGCACCGTCGAGGGAGAGGATCGGCGGGCGTTCGGCGTCGTAGTCGGAGAGGCGAACCGATGTGGAGGCGTCGGCGTAGAAGCCCATCGCAGCGGTCATGACGATCATTCCTTTCTGTGTTCAGGCATGGCGGGGGTAGGGACCTGGCGCGAAGGCGGTCACGCCGACCGGGTGGAACGAGGACCTACGGGCCGCTCGGGGCCGCCATCGGTACGGCCGCCGGCGCGGGGATCGCGGCCTGTGGGCGGAACGGGTCCAGGGCCGGGATCTGTGGGGTGAGGTGCGCGAACTCGCGGCAGACTGCGGCGACTTCACCGAGCGTCGTCCTCGGTGTGCGGATGCGGGACCAGCCGCCGGAGGAGTCGCCCGCGATGGCGGTACCGGCCCGTTCGGGGGCGATGTTGGTCGCGGCGGTGACGGCGAGTTCGTTGACGTCGCCGAGGCCCATGTCGGCGGTCTGCTTGTCGTTGCAGCGGTGCACCACGCGGCCGGTGAGCTGGGCGCGCAGGGCGGTGGCGCCCTTGCCGAGTTCGGAGCCGAAGCGCTGCCCGCACACCTCCAGGTAGATGCCGACCGCGCGAGCCAGCTGCGCGAGGCGGACCAGCTGGGTGACCATACGGTCCCGCCGTGCGCCGTCCGCTTTGGAGGTGATGAGGAACAGTTCGGCGATCTCGTCGATGAGGACCACGATCGGCACCGGGCGCAGCTTCTTGGGCAGGCCCCAGATGTCGGAGGTGATGTCCTCCAGCGGGGTGCCCGGGGTGATGCCCTGGTGCAGGCACAGCAGGTCGAAGCGGTCTTCCATCTCATCGACCAGGGCATCCAGCAGCCCGTCCGCCTGATCGGGAGTGATGGCCAACGCGGAGAGACGCGGGGCGAAGGGGCTCTGCTCGACACCGCGCTTGCAGTCGATGCCGACCAGCGCGACATCCAGCGGCGCGAGACCTTTGATCAGGCAGCGTTGGTACATCGACTTGCCGGACTTGTTCGCACCCAGGGTGAGGCAGTGCGGGATGTCCTCGTAGTTCCGCACGTAGGGCAGACCGTCTTCCCGCAGGGCGACACTGACGGACAGCGGACCGGTAGGCAGGCGGCGCGGCATCCGTACGCGGTCGAGGACGTCGAAGCCGGTCAGCCGCAGCTCCACCACACCGGGCTTGATCTCCGCCACGTGGACCGAGTAGATGCCCCAGGCGTGCCGCAGCCGTTCGGCGGACTTGACCACGTCGTCCGGAGCCAGCCCCGCAGCGAGCCGCAGGCGAAGACGAAGCCCTGTGGCGGTGGGGCGGATCCCGCGAATCCTCGGGATACCGGGACGGGTCACCGTGTCGCCGGCCGACAGCTTGTGGGCGAACACCCGCCACCACGGCGGAGCAACCGTCAGCTCACACGCCTCCATCGTCCGGCGGTAGGACGACAGGACCCGGCACAGCGCGGCCGGAAGACCGACCAACGTCCAGTACACGGCCGGGGCCTTGACGCGGGCCACCAGGAGCAGGGCGGCGACTATCACCACCAGCACTAAGAGCGTTGCTCCCGACATGGCGGTCATCCCTGGCCGTTGGCGGCGGCCGGAACCTGCGCGGCCATCACGGCGGTGGCGCGGTAGCTGATGCCGTGCCCGAAGTCGTTCTCCCACGGGCGGGCCACCAGACCCGGCAGAGCCACCGGCGCTCCGGGGAACAGGTCCGGCTGAATGCCATCCTCGGCGACCACGATGGTCAGCGCGTCCGGCCGGCCGTCCACGATCACCGCGACATTCACGTTGAACAGCGTCTTGCCGGACTGCTTGTCGACCGCGATCTCACCGGTCTCCCGGTTCTTGACCTTCGGCTCCGGGGTCTGGATGAGCATCACCGTCATCGCGGCGGTGTCCACGGGAATCTGACGCATAATTGGGGCTTTCCCTTCGGGGAGGACGCCCCGGGTGACGCTGCGATCTTGGCGGGCGCACGTTTACCCGGGGCGATCTTGTGTGTAGTGGAGCAGTAACCAAAAGCTACTCACAGAAAAACTGCGAGTCAACAGAAAATCTGTGACTAGTAGAAGTTTTCCGAGTCTGCGATGCTTGACAGCGACACAGAGGAGGAAAGATGGGCAACTTTGGGCTGTTCGTCCGCTTCACGCTCAAGGACGGTGCTGCCGCCGACTTCGACGCGCTGATCCGTGAGACAACGGCGGGGATCCGGGCAAAGGAGCCCGGGACGCTCATCTACGCCTGCCACGAAGTCGAGGGTGCGCCCAACGAGCGGATCTTCTTCGAGCTCTACGAGGATTACGCGGCGTTCGAGGAGCACGAGCGTCAGCCACACACTCGTCACTTCCTGTCCGAGCGGGACAAGTACGTCGCTAAGACGCAGGTTGATCGCATGTCCCCGTACGCAGGCAAGTACCCGAGTAAGGCCCAGAAGTGACCATGAACGACCCTCGTTCCATCGGCCAGCGAGTCAAAGAGCTGCGCCGTCAGGTCGGCATGTCTCAGGCCGATCTCGCCACAGCGATGGGTCGTTCAGAGAGCTGGGTCTCTCAAGTTGAGCGAGGCGTGCAGCCGGTCGAGCGACTGTCCGTACTACAGGCCCTTGCCGACGCACTGGGTGTACCCGTACGGGAGGTCCGTCCAGATGCAGCCGCACCAGAAGAGCCCGAGCAAACTCCTCAGCCGGTCAGTAACGACCTGGACGGACTACGAGTAGCACTCACCGGTCATCCCGCACTCGGCAGCCTCTTCCAGCAACAGCACGGCGGCCCAACGGTGAGCATCGCCGACTTCCGGTCGCAGATCGAAGAGGCCTGGGAACTGGCTCATGCCTCGAGCTTCGCGGCTCTGAGTGACAAGCTGTCGACCCTGCTGCCGAGCATCGAGGCCGCAGTGCGTTACGCGCCGGCCGCCGAGCGGACCGAGTTGCACGCCCTCCGTGCACGGGCTTACCAAGCCGCCGCCGCCAGCTTTGTCCGGCAGGACGAAGCAGATGCGGCATGGGTCGCTGCGGACCGGGCACTCCAAGCCGCCGAACTCTCAGGGCAGCCACTTGAAGTTGTGGCGAGTCTCTTTCGCATGGCACACGCCTTCATCCGGCAGCAGCACACCGAGCAGGCGGAGCAGGCCGCAGCATCAGCAGTCGCTGTTCTGGCCCCGCGTGCAGAGTCGCCCAACTGCCCACCAGAGGAGCTCTCCCTACTCGGGGCGATGAACCTCGTGCTAGCAGTGATCAACGCACGGGAGGGGAAGCGCACAGCGACACATGAGCGCATCAACCTCGCGCGCAAGATTGCGGGTCGGCTCGGCGAAGACAGGAACGACTTCGACACTGAGTTCGGCCCGACAAACGTCGAGATTCACGCCGTGAGCACGGCCGTTGATCTCGGAGACGCTGGCCTAGCCCTGGACGTTGCCGACCAGGTCGATGCAGCAAGGTTGTCGCCAGAGCGCCAAGCCCGTTTCCTGCTTGACGTGGCGCGGGCACACGCGCAGCGGCGACACGTCGGCGAGGCTGTAGCTGCACTCCTTGCAGCCGAGCAACTCGCACCGGAGCAGATCAACTCGCACCATCTTTCCCGTGAGTTGATCCGTGATCTCGTCCAGCTCTCCGGCCCCCGAGTCCCGAAGTCCCTGGTGGAGCTGGCCGAACGGTCCGCCGTCACATAGACCGACCGGCAGCTCACGACCTGGTTGGATCAAGCTGGGCGTCACAGCTCACGGCTACGGCGACGGGCAGGAGACTGACTCGGTTCGCTACACCTCACCAACTACTGCGTGACGCCAGCTGCTGGGCCTGCTGAGCCTCAGAACCCGTTTCTGACGTCGGGTTGTGGATCTCTTGGCGGGCTAGGTTCTGGGGTGGCCGGTTCCGGCGGACGGCGTTGTCGGGAGTGCGGTCGCCGGCTGAGGCCGAGAGTCCGTACGGAGTGAGCAGCCAAGATTCCCGACAGCTTCGGGTTCTCATCATGCGTGGCTATGAGCAGAGCGTCGGAGACGTCCGAGCAGATGCCCCACGAGCGGCGGAACGATGTCGAGGCGGAACGATCCGAAGTCCAACTCGAAGAAAAGCTCCTGGCGGGTGACGCGGAGGCGGACCGATGGCTGGACCATCAGCACCTTGACGAGCTCGGGGCGCCCGTCGCCGCGCGGCGCGGTGTCGGTGGACGGTGTCTCCGGGAGCTGGTCGGGAAGGGCGGTCACGTTGATGCCTCCTCGTTGCGCTGGACCGGATCTATTCTCATCGCTTGTCATGAAGGCGTCAGACAGAGGGGAGCACTGACAGGAGTGAGACCGTCCTCGGCCAGCAGCTCCTGATGGAGATCGCTGAGCACTGCCGCTGAAATCTCCGCCCTCTGCGTTGCGTCGCAGGGACCAAATCCGCGGCCGCCCCGGCTCACTGGGACGAAGACGAACAAGCCGCTTGAACAACCCCCACATCAGAAACGGGTTGTCAGCAGTGCGCGGACAGACTTTCCCTACATCATCAAGAGCCCGCGCACGGCGCGGGCGCGCGCCGCCTCTGCGGCGCGGCCTGCCTCCTGTCTGCGCCCCGGCTGGCCGCGCACGGCGGCGCGCTCGGCGGCTGCGGGCATGAAGGTGGGAGACACCCTCTATGGCTGGGGCGGTCGGCTCCACGGCTTTAGGCAGCCACTTTGGGGCGAGCCTCTAAGATCATGGCCCCAACGTCGTGCTTTAGCGGGCAGGTCCACAGACTGCCCGACGCGCCGGAAGCTTACGGGGCCATGATCACTCGCCCCAAAGCAGCTCCAGCCCAAAGCCGCTCCGCCGACCTCAGCGGGCTCCCGAGATCGCACTCTCGATATCCAAAAGGAGGTCCCTTACTTCGGCGACCACTTCGTCTGCACGCATGTTATTGGAGATGGAGCGAGCCGAGACGCTCTTATACTTGGCCGCCGCCAGTTTCCTGTTCAGGCTAGCCAAAGCTTTCTTCGGTGGGCAGATCCTGAGACGCTCGATCGGATCCGCCCAGATCTTCTCGAAGTCCGGAAGCACCTTTCGGTACACCGTCATTGCATCCATGGTCGCGCACACCATAGCCAATTGCCTACGGTGGATAAATTGCGCCTGAGCATCGACCTTCTGCTCTAGGACTGCTTCCGTGAGGAGCTTATCGACGACCTCGATACTCGCTCCGGAGATTCGAGATATCACGCCCGACAACAGGAAGTAACTTTCGAGTTCCTTACGATTCCAGACATGCCCGCGAATGCCGTTCACTGAGAGCTCGTTCACGACATCGAACACTTGCTCGTCAGTTCGGTTGTCTCGGTCCAGGATTACGTATGTGGTTACGGACTTATCCAACAAATTGTCATTCAGCCACGTGAAGGCTCCAACGTGTTGCCAGTTATCAAAACCTCCCAGCGGAATAACCGCTACACCTTTCTCGCCAGCCAGGTTTGTCGCACCAACCTTTCGCGCAACGTTCCTAAGGACCTTCATGTCCTGACCTTCAACGAATAGTGCAACCTTAGAGCGCAACGCGCGAGCAACACCTAGATTGAATCCAGAACCGAGCTGTTGACTGGCCTGATCGAAGGATTTGGAATCCCGGAGGGACTTAGCCCTTACCTTCGTCCTGTCCACCCAGATAACCGAATCCCGACGCGACTCCGCCAAGACTTCGGGGGCATGAGTGGCCATGATCCACTGTTGAGGACGCGATTCAAGGACATTTACGAGACGCCTCTGAAGGTCGGGGTGGAGGAAGACGTCTGGTTCATCAAGGACAATCGTCTTTGCTGTCCTATTCCGGAACAAGTGAGTTAGGACCTGGAGCCAGATCTGGAGCCCATCCCCTGCCCAAAAGATCTCCTTCTCTGACCGTGTAGCAGTTTCAACAAAGAATAGATCGAGCTCAACAGTCTTGTCGCCGGGGCTAGTAGCCAACTCAAGAGATTCCATCTCTGGCGTGTTATCCAGGATGAAGTCAATTAGCTCTTCATAGGCATCGCGATCCGCGTTCTTCAGATGATAGAGGTGATTCCTGAAGTGTGAGCTAGCCAGACGCGTCGACTGGTTTTCTCTCACGTACTTCTCGGTCAACACTGACTCGCGATGCTGTACGGGAGTCAGCGTAGGCACCACTCCAATAGTAGGACTGGCGGATCGCGCAGCCGAGGCTGTCACAACGAAAGAAGAGTCTGAATTCTGAAGGCAGAAGAACGGCAAATCATCCACAGGCCAAACGGATGTCAGAATTGCTCCGGAGTCAAACGTTACCACCATTCTGCTTTCCGACTCACGAAACTCATGTCTGATATTTTCACCAATAAACCCTGACGGATTGCCGATTGTACTGGAGAGCAGATGCCCCCTAGCCCAGGGGTTGCCGTCGAGACTGAAGCGCTCCGTAGCGTTGCGTCGACGAGCATGATTCACCTGCTCAGCCGCCAAGCGCAAAGCAGAAATAATGGTGCTCTTACCGGCATTATTAGGCCCTACGAGGATGGACTGCCTGCCGAATTGGACATCGAATCTCGAAAAACCTTTAAAGTGCGAAAGCGTGAGCTTCTTCAGCATAGGCGCAATCGTAGGGGGCATCGGCAAGCGGCGTGCGGGATTTTCTGAACTTGCTTCGACATGCTGAGGACCGACCACGAAAGCGAGCAGAGATTCGAACGAGGAGTCTGCCCCAGCATGCGAGTTGCGCGCCTGTTCAGCGGTCGGCCGCACCTCCTGGCGCCCGACAGGTGTGGACCACCAGGAGGCCAACTGACCAACACACGAAGCGCCCTCCCGGGCCGTCCAGGGGCCGTGGAAGGGCGCTCTCAACGATGACCAACGCCGACAACTGCCGACAGCTCAGCAGCAGGTCAGAGTGTTGATTGCTTAGGCGGCCGCAGGTTACGGCCGCCAATGATCGGTTGTGGCTGCACAGAGTGCCGTCCATCCGGGCCAGACAGAGTGAGAGGAGGGCCGGCGACGCCTTCCTATGTCCGCCGACTACCCTCGGAATGGGTCCTTCCCGACCCGGATCAAAGAGCAGCTAGTAGTACTCCCGGATGTATCCCAGTGCCTTCCCGAAGACTTCCTGGTCGCGGATCTTGAACTTGATGTAGAGCGCCTTGCGGAGCGCCTGCTGGACGAGGCGATCGCCTTCGCTGGTGTCCTGCCAGCCGTCGAAGCGGACGGTACGGACGACGGAGTCGATCTCGTCGACGACCTTCTCGGCGATGATCGGGGTCTCCTCGCCCCTGAGCGACTCGAAGAGGTCGGTCAGGGCGGCCTTACCACGCTCCTCGCGGGGCACCTCGGCGGCGGCCTTCTCCGCTGCGACCGTGTCTCGCGCCAGTGCGAAGAGCTCCTTGAGGAACTCCAGCGATGCCTGCTGGGAGTGGGCATACTTCTCCCGCAGAGCATTCAACCGCTGGCCGAGCTCGATGAAGGCCGGGTTGCCGACGTGCTTGGCGATGCGGGTGGTGATCCACTTCTCGACCTCGACAGGGTCGATGCCCTTGCGCTTGCCGGTCATCAGGTCCTCGATAACCTGCGCGTCGAGGACGATGGTCTCCAGGTCAGTGCGGGGGACCTCGACGGTGACGTGCTTGTTTATGAGCTCGAGGGTCTTGGCGCCCAGCGTGTGCCAGACCAGCCGGCCGGTGACGTCGGTGGGCTGCACGGACTGGTATACGTCAGTCAGCCAGCGGTAGTCCGACTCGTACTCGGACAGGATCGGGTCCGGGGAGAGGGTCTCCCACAGCTGGGCGACGACGCTGTACGCGGCTCCGAAGGCGTCACGGGACTCGTCGGAGTCGATCGCAGTCTGCGCCTGGATCAGCCCTTCGTAGCCGCCGACGGTGCGATCGACGCCCGGGAAGAACGTCAGAGCAGCCTCGATCGCGGGGCCGAGCTGCTCGCGCAGGACAGCGATGTTGGAAATGACCTGCTGGACGGACGTGTCGTCGAACTCGAAGGCCTTGGCGACGTCGTCGAAGATGCCGAGGTAGTCCACTATCAGGCCGTGGGTCTTCGCGGGCAGGTAGACCCGGTTGGTGCGGCAGATTGCCTGGAGCAGGGTGTGCTCGCGCAGGGGCTTGTCGATGTACTGGGCGTAGAGGATCGGGGCGTCGAAGCCGGTGAGCAGCTTCGCGGTCACAATGATGATCTTCAACGGGTCGGCCGGATCGTTGAAGCGGGCGGTGATCCGCTCCAGCTCCTCTCGGCCGGGCGTCCACCGCTTCCACGCCAGCTTGTCACCGCGGCCTGCGGACATCACGACCGTGGACACGTCCGGGCCGAGCAAGCCGTCGAGCTCTTTCTTGTATGCCACGCAGGTGGTCTTGTCATAGACCACGACCTGCGCTTTGAAGCCCTGCGGGTCGACCTTGGTGGTGAAGTGTTCGGCGATGTCGGCGGCGATCTTGCCGACTCGGCTGGGGGCCTTAATCAGCGCCTCCAGGGAGGCGGCTTTCTTCGACAGGGTGGTGCGGTCTTCCTCGGTGAGCCCATGCCGGTTGGCGAGCTCGGCGAAGGCCGTGTTGATCGACTCCTCGTCCAGATGGATCTCCGAGAGGCGTGGCTCGAAGTGCAGCGGCAGGGTAGCGCCGTCGCGGATGGAGTCGGAGAAGGAGTAGCGCGAGAGATACCCGTGCTCATCGGCCTCGGAGCCGAACCACATGAACGTGTTGCGGTCGCGCTTGTTGATCGGCGTCCCGGTCAGCCCGAACAGGAACGCGTTGGGCAGGGCCTCGCGCATCTTGCGGCCGTACTCGCCCTCCTGTGAGCGGTGGGCCTCGTCGACCATCACGATGATGTTGTCGCGCGCGTCCAGCACACCGGGTGCTTCGCCGAACTTGTGGATCGTGGTGATGATGATCTTCCGCGCCCCCGCGGCCAGGAGCTCCTGTAGCTCCCTGCGGGACTCTGTGGAGACCAGGTTGGGGACGTCGGAGGCGTTGAACGTCGCGGTAATCTGAGTGTCCAGGTCGATCCGGTCAACCACGATGATCACCGTCGGCGAGGTCAGTCCCGCCGTCGCCCGCAGCTTCTGCGCGGTAAACACCATCAGCAGCGACTTCCCCGACCCCTGGAAGTGCCAGATCAGCCCTTGCTTGATCCGCCCGTGCAGCACCCGCTCCACGATCAGGTTGGTCGCCTGTAGCTGCTGGAACCGTGCGATCACCTTGATCTTGCGATGCTTTTTGTCGGTCGCGAACAGCGTGAAGAACCGCAGGAAGTCCAAGATCGAATCCGGATCCAGAACGCCCTCGACCGCCTCCTTGACCGCTGCGAGGCCCACCTTCACCGGTGTGTAGTCGTCACCGGACTCATCCGCCCGCCACGGTCCCCACAGCTCCACGGGCATCCCGACCGACCCGTAGCGGAACTCCTTGCCCTCAGTGGCAAAATTGAGCACGTTCGGCACGAAGAACGCCGGGACGTTGACCTCGTAGTCCTCCTTGACCTGCGCCGCCGCGTCGATCCAGGAGTACGCCGGCCGCACCGGCGACTTCGCTTCACCCACGACCAACGGGAAGCCGTTACACCAGATCACCAGGTCGAAGCGCCGTTCCAGCCGCCCGATCCCGTAGGTCACCTCGGTGGAGACGATCCAGTTGTTCGCACTGTGCTCGCCGGGGTGATCGAAGTTGATCAGTTTGACGGTCACATGCTCGCCGCCGGGCCCGAACGGCATCGTTTTTTGCCCCGTGAGCCATGCCGCGAACTGCTCATTCGCCACCACCGGATTCGGCGTGCTGCGCGCGGAGATCAGGATCGCCCGCAGCTGGTAAATCACCTCATCTGCCAGACGCGGATCCGCCTCGATGGTCGGATTGAGGCGGATCAACGCCTCCCGCACCTGCTGCTCCAGCAACACCTCATCGGGGCGCCGCGGTAGACGGCTCCCCGGCACGAACCGCACACCGACCGACTCCACCAGATCCCGGACCAAGTCGCGGACGGTGTTCGCCTCGTTGAAGGTCACTGGGCACCCCCGAAGACGGTGTTAGAGATCGCGCTTCGCAGGTCCACGAGCCCATCGAGTTCAGTGATTACGGCAGACTGTGAGCCGCGCATCTCTTGGAGTTGGTCCACGATGCGTTGCTGCATGGTCAACGGCGGAACAGCCAACGAATGCGCTTTCACATCCTTCCCGTTGATCTTCCAGATGCCGTTGGTCGACTTCGCGTTCTGGAGCAACCGCGCATGGGCCGCCTTCGAGTTCCACTGGGCGGCAGCGAACTTTGGCAGAATCCGCGACGGATCGAACCGAAGCCGGATCAGAAGATCGGGATACACGCAGCCCTCAGGGAGAACGCTCGCATCGGCCAGACCTCCAAGACCCGTGAGCCTCTTGTTGCCGTTACCACGCACGATCAAGAAGTCGCCGTCCTGGATGACGAACGCTGCAACTTCGCTCGGAGTCACGTCCATGTACTTCACGGCGTCCCCACCGAGCACATTGCCACCCCTGATTGCACTGATGCTCAGCGTCGGCACACCGCGGCCCTCGTCGTTGGCCGGGGCGGACCTCCCGTTGCGCGGGCCGTCGAGAACAAGGTCAGGGATGGCCTTGAGCGGAAACTCTGAGGAGAGCACCTCCTGAAGCCAGGCTGAGGCCGTCGCCTCAATCCGAACGGCCTGCTCTGCAAGCAGCCTTCGGTGTCGCTCAAGCGCCCAGAGGAGGTCGGCGAGGCGCTGCTGTTCATCGAGGGGAGGGAGGTCAAACTCGTACGCAGCCAGTTCGCCCCAGTTCAGGTAAGGGTTGACCGAGCCACGTGAGTGGGCGATCGCGTAGGCGTGGAACCTCTCGGCCGAGAGAACGAACGGAAGGAACTCCTGCAGGAGCAGGTTCTCGTCGAGGGTCTCCAGCACGAAGGTCTTCTCACCTGTGATCCCTTCGAATTCAGGGACGGCGACTTTGCGAAGGTACGTTCGTCTGGAGACGTAGAGGACGTGTCCGGGCTTGAACCGCTTGTAGAACATCGGCCCTATCGGGTCGCGCCCGATGACGCCCCAGTCGGTAATCGTGAGGCTGCCGCTGGGGATGTGCTCGCCGGCGAGGAACCGCTCTAGGCCAGAGGTCTCGGCGTCGACTCGGTCGGTGACGTGCCGGATCACCTCTTTAAGGGTGACGCGCTTCCAGGAGGTCTTGTCGAGGCTCAGGCTCATGCCAAGGCCTCCGTTCGCATCAGAGACAGGACATCGACGACGGCCGCGTCAGAGCTCTGCGCAGCAGTACGCCAGGCACCGAGGGCCTCGGCGAGGTCGATCTGCTCTCTCTCGCCGCTGTCCATGGTGCCCCCGATGTACGTCGGAATGGCCAGGCTGAAGCCTTTAGCAGCAATCTCATCGAGAGTGGCAACCGTCGCAAACTGCTTGATGTTCGTGAAGCCACGGTAAGCATCGAGGATCTTCTGCTGGTGGGCCTCGCGCAGGAAAGTCTGTCCCTGTTCGCGGGAGACCTCATTGAGGGCGTTGATGAAGAGAACCTTGCCCTGACGTTCTGCGGGCTTGCGCGTCCGCAGGATGATGACGACGGCTGGCATTGGGGAGTTGTAGAACAGGCCCTCGCCGAGACCGAGCACACACTCGACCAGGTCGGACTTGACCAGCTGCTCGCGCATAGCGGCCTCGTCGCGGCGAAATAGGACCCCGTGAGGGAACAGGATCGCGGAACGCCCGGTGATGGGGTCCAGACTCTTGGCGATGTGCTGGAAGAAAGCGTAATCGGCGCGCCCCTGGGACGGTAGACCCCACATGTTGCGGCCGTAGGGGTCCTTGGCGAACGCGTCGCGGTTCCATCCCTTGATGGAGTAAGGCGGGTTGGCCAGGACGACGTCGAAGGTCTGCAGGCCGCCCAGGGCGTTGAGGAAGGCAGGCTTGGTGAGGGTGTCACCATGGACGATACGGCTGTCGGTGACGCCGTGCAGGAACAGGTTCATGCGGGCGATGGCAGAGGTTCCGTAGTTGAGCTCCTGGCCGTACAGGCGCAGGTTTCGCCATTCCTTCCCTTGACGCTTGACCTCGGCTGCGGTGGAGATGAGCATGCCGCCCGTGCCACAGGTCGGATCGTAAACGGACTCGCCGGGCTGGGGCTCGAGCATGAGCGTCATCAAGTGCACCAAGGTGCGGTTGGTGTAAAACTCCTGGGCGGTGTGGCCGGAGTCATCGGCAAACTTCTTGATCAAGTACTCATAGCCCTGCCCGAGCTCGTCCTCGGGCAGGTTCGCCACCGACAGCGTCTTGGTCGAGAAGTGCTCGATCAGGTCCGAGAGGGTCGAGTCGGGGAGCAGGTCCTTGTTGGTCCACTCGCCGTCGCCGAAGACGCCAGGGAGGGTGTCGGGGTTGGCGGACTCAATGGCCCGCATCGCGGCCTTGAGTGCGGTGCCGACGTTGCTGGTGACCTTGCGTAGGTCGGCCCAGTGGTCGCCGGCGGGGATGGCGAAGCGGTGGTTCTCCGGGAGGTCGGCGAGCTTCTCGTCGCCGTACGCCTCCAGGGCGGCAGCGTGCTCCTCGTCGTAGACATCGGAGAGGCGCTTGAGGAAGACCAGCGGGAAGATGTACTGCTTGTAGTCGCCAGCGTCGATCAGCCCCCGCAGCAGCACTGCGGCGCCCCACAAGTAGGACTCCAGTTCCCGCCGGCTGATCCGTTTCGGGCTCGTCGTGGTCATGCGCCCAGCCCCCACTTCGCCAGCTCGGTCTCCAGCGCTGCGCGGGTCTCGCGGGCCTTCGCGTGCGCGGTCTCCAGGTCAGCCGAGGCCTGCTCCAGGGTGAGTTGCTCGCCGACCTCAGCCGGTTCTACGTACAGCGGAATATTCAGGTTCCAGCCGTTGGTCTTGATGTCGTCCAGGGTCGCGACCGCGGCGAGCCCGGGCTGGTCGGCGTACTCCTGATACGCCTTCAGGAGGGTCTCGGCGTGGTCGGGCGCGAGGGTGTTTTGGTTGCGGCCGCGCTTGAAGAGCAACTCTCCGTTGACGAAGAGCACCTTGTCCTGCTGCTCGGCAGGGCGCTGACGGCGCAGGATCAGCACGCAGGCGGCCAGGCCGGTGCCGTAGAACAGGTTGGGTGCCAGGCCGATGACGGCGTCCACAAAGCTGGCTTTGAGGATGTGCTCGCGGACGCGGCCTTCGGCGCCCTGGCGGAACAGGGCGCCCTGTGGGAGTACGACCGCGACCCTTCCTCCGGTGGGTGCGGCAGAGGTGAGCATGTGCTGGGCCCAGGCCCAGTCGGCGTACCCCTTCGGCGGTACCCCGCCCAGCTCATTACGGCCCCACGGATCAGAGGCCCACTGCTCGTGGCCCCAGTTCTTCAACGAGAATGGTGGGTTGGCGATCACACAGTCGAACCTGGCCAGCCGGCCGTGGTCAAAGTAGGCCGGGTCGCGCAGTGTGTCGCCGCGCTCGATGTGGAAGTCCTCCATACCGTGCAGCAGCAGGTTCATCCGGGCGATCGCGGAGGTGGTGAGCACCTTCTCCTGGCCGTACAGCTTGCCGAGCACGGTCTTCGGATCACCGCCACGGGCCTTGATGTGCTGGATGACCTCGATCAGCATGCCGCCGGTGCCGCAGGCCGGGTCGTAGACCGTCTCGCCCTCTTGAGGGTCGAGGATGTTGACCAGCAGCGCGACCACCTCGCGCGGGGTGTAGTACTCGCCGGCCTTCTTGTTGGACTGATCGGCGAACCGCTTGATCAGGTACTCATATGCCTGACCTAGTACGTCGGGGGCGGCCTGGGAGATCGAGAGGGTCTTGGTCGAGAAGTGCTCGATCAGATCGATCAGCTTGCTGTCGGGGAGTTTGTCCTTGTTGGTCCAGGTTGCGCCGCCGAAGATGCCGTACAGCGTGCCCTGGTTAGCCTGTTCAATCCCGCGGAAGGCGGTCTTGAGTGCCTCGCCGACGTTCTCGGTGCGTTCGCGCACGTCTGCCCAGTGGCATCCCTCGGGGATGGTGAACCGGTGGTTCTCCTCGAACGCCGCATATGTGTGGTCGCCACCGGACTCATCCAGCGCGCGGGCGTACTCCTCGTCGTACACGTCGCTGATCCGCTTGAAGAACATCAACGGGAAGATGTACGCCTTGAAGTCCGCCTGATCGATGCTGCCGCGCAGCAGATCAGCCGCCTTCGCCAGGTACGACTCCAGCTCCCCTAGCGTCAACGGCATCGGAAGCTCTTGCTCCCCGACACCGACCGCACTCGACCCCACTCGATCACTGCTCGTTTCCACACTCGGCCTGCTCGGCTCGCGGGACGGCGAGCCCGCGTCGGAGCCTAACTGGATCCGCCAGGGCTGTACCAAGTACATGTCGAAATTGCGTCCTCCTGATCCGAGCCACGACATAGATCAACTGATGCACGTCGGGGGATGAACGCACCTAAAACTGTTCAAGTCACCACAAGAGCGACTGGTCCCACCGGTTCCCGTTCCCCGAGCTGGATGCTGACCGGGCGCAGTGGGAGGCTCGACAATCCCGCTGCGTGGACTGGACGCGATCCGTATCAGCTCCTTGTTGAGTGAGGAGGGGCCCGCCGAGGATGAGGTCGCCGACCACAACGACTACCCCTTCGGAACGAAGCGGGCGGGAGCGGGAGGAGCTCGCTCAGCGTGTCCACGACGGGAAGTCCATGAAGTATGCCGAGGGCGTCGGTAAGTAGGGGGAATCGCCCGCGCCAATGGGCGCTGAGTAGTCGTGGACCATCCGTGGACGCGGCCAAGCTTTCCAACATGACATTGGCCCTTGACCAGCAACGTTGTCGGAGTCCCAAAGGGCCTCCGGAGCCGTGTGCTCAGGTTCGAATCCCGCCGAGAGGCACTTCGCCCCACGGTCGCTCATCCTTGATCGTCCCGTGCCGGAACAGGCACCGCTTCGGGAACCGGGCGCCGCGGCGGGCGTCGGGCGCTTCCAGTCGTCCCTGTCGAATACGTGTGGAAGCAAGTCCAACTAGGCCCAACTGCAACGATATTCGCCCCGGTCATGCGGCTACTGAGTCGTGAGCGTCACCGCGCCTTGCGGCTGTTGACGTATCGTCACAAACCGTCCGCGACCTGCAGGTTCCCACTCGCATAGGGCACCACTCGCTCGAACTCCACCGGCCCGCCCTGCCCTACGGGCACCACACCAAACGGCACCGCTGCTGGGACCACCTCAGGCGGACTGGCAGGAACAGGCGCCACCTCGGCGGGATCCGGCACCACAGGAGCCGTTCGCTGCAGCCACCATGGGGCGAGCCTCGAAGATCGGGGCCCAGATCGGGCTATTGCGGGCATGCGAGGAGCCGGCCTGATTCGCGGCCAGCGTGCGGGCCCCGATCTCTCACCCCATGGCAGCTCCAGCCCAGAGCCGCTGCACCGGCCTCGCGGTAATATGCCGCATCACTCGAACAAGCGTCTAGAGGCGAGAATGCCTAACCGAGAACGACAACCGGAAAGAGGCGCATGTTGGGTCGCACCGCTGTCATAACGGCCGTCGCGGCCGCCAGTCTCATGGCGAGTGCCTGTGGCGGCTCTCTTGAGGCCGCCGAGCCGAAGCCGACCGAGGTCTCTCAGAAGACTGAAACGACTCAAGCCGACGAGCCAGTCCCGAGCGAAACCGAACTCGACGCCGACGTGGATGTTGTGCGCATCACGCCATCCGACGAGGACCCGAACTACGCGGTGGGCGTAGTCAAGGTCAAAAACCGTGGAGATTCTTGCCCGGTCGGTGCTGTGACGGTCCTCTTCTACGACGAAAACGGCCATTTCTACACAGAAGGAGTAAACCACTTCATGGAACTCGGCAAGGGCAAGACGGCCACCGTCAAAGTAGAAGCCTTCCGTGTCGGCAAGGCCAAGAAGGCAGAAGTGGTCGAGGTGGTCTGCCAGTAGATGTAGGCCAGATGCCCGGAAGCCGATCGGTGATTCCCAAAGCTCGGCAGCCAGTCCGTCTAACCAAGGTGGCGTTGACGATCACCACCACAGGCAGGTTGTCTGTGAGCACGATCAAGGGCACGGCGGCATTGACGGCAACGAGGACGGACACCAGCAAACCGCCGCGGGCGACGACGCCCACAGCAGCGGTGCCATGGCCCCGCCTCGCGGGTGTTATTGAGCCCAGGCCGGAGACTCACATCCGCCGCTCCCCAGTCCGCAGCTTCCAGCTGTGCCGCCGATGAGGCGGGTTCACATCCACGGGGCCGGCCCGGTACGCAATGCCCAGGCGGCAAGCCCCTGCTCGTCGACACAGCAAATGCCGTGTTGTGCCGCGTACTCGGCGGCTGGACGCGTGAAGGAGCTCGTGGTCACAACTGCGGCTACCTGCCCGCCGCTGCCGGCGCCGCCCCGTTCACGGAGGAGCCGGAAAGCGGTATAGACCGACCTCTGGGTCCGGCGGGCCGTCCATGCCTAGATCTCGACGCATGGTCTCGCGGAGGTTGGCGTTCGTGCGCCAGAGCTCTGCCCTTGATCGCAGGTAGGCATCGCTCCTCACGTCAGGGACGTCGATGAGCACATCTCTCATAGTCGTGAGCGCATCGCAGGTGCTCACCGCCAATTGAATGATCTCGGCTGGCGCAGTCAAGGACAGGCTTTGACGGAGTCGCCATATGCCTGAGCCATCGAGTGCCTGGTGGAGCAGGCCGTAACGGACCTCAGCCGACGACGCATCACCTTGGAGGATCACGGACCTCATGTCAGAGTGACTCTGGCTCAGAGCCATGAGGAACTCGGAGTACACGCCTCTGCGAGTCTGTGCGGTCTCCTTCTCTCTGTCGCGACGCCAGCGGATCCGCTCAGCGATCAAGGCAGAACTCACACCGACGATGGCACCAGCCAACGTGCTCAGCGGAGATATCCAGTCCACCCCCAGAAGCTAGCCCAGGTGGCTGGCCATGCCTACGGCACCTAGAGGCGCTCATCCAAGACCGAGGAGTCGGCCTTCCCTGTCGAATGCGCGTCGAAGTCTTGGGGGGCAGCAGGGGTCAGGGTTCCGTTTTCCCATGTCAGTAGCTATCTGTAGCAACTGAGGCCCAGCGCCTTCTAAGGGCCTGGCCGGTGGCAGAAGCAGCGGACGCCTCGACGCTTATGAGTTGGCTGTATAGGGAAGTAGCCTGCCCACAGTAGATCGGCTTCGGGGAGGCGTCAGTGCACTCTGCTCTCAGCCGCCCAACGCGGTTGTGGTCAGCGGCCGAAGTGTTGATGCGTCCGTGTCCGGTTCCTGCCGCCGCTGGCGTCTACGGCTGGCACTTTGACGAGGCCCCCGCTCCGGGCCTGGTTGCTGGGCGGCTGCTCTACGTCGGTATCGCTCCGCGGCACATGTCCAACCGGCGAAGTACTCAGAACCTGCGGAGGAGGGTGCGGTACCACTTCCGGGGCAACGCCGCCGGCTCGACGCTACGGCTGACCCTGGGCTGCCTCCTCGGGTTGGAGTTGCGTCGTGTCGGCAGCGGTGGGCGAATGACGTTCGGCCGTGCCGGAGAAGCCTCCCTCACGGAGTGGATGGCGAAGCACGCTCAAGTGTGCTGGCTGGAGCACGAGGAGCCCTGGACCATGGAGTCGGATCTGATAGCAAGGTTCGACGTGCCGCTGAATCTGGATCAGAACCGGCACAACGGATTCCACGCCACCCTCAGCAAGCTCAGATCTGATGCCCGCGCACGCGCTCGGGAGTTGCCCATCACCGCGTAGACGGAGGAGTCGTGCCAGATCCGTGCCAGATCGACCGGTCAGCCACGGTCAATCGGGGTGTGCAGGGTGCTGACGGACATGGATGGACTCAGACCCGTTGTACGCCGCTTGACCAGCCAAGACCAGCTTGTGATCGCTACCAGGCTTACAAGGCAGCGATCCAGCTCCCAAGCTAAGATCACGGCCAGCCCCTACGGCATCGTCGTGAGACCGAACGAGCATCTATCAGTTCATGGACCAGCCTTGGGCGGTGGGCTTGACGTAGTCAGACGTGTGCCACCCCCAACGGGACCTTGACTCTGGCACAGCACGACGAAAGCGATGTAATGTGCCCCCACCTGCGCACCCTTGGGGGGATCATGCACATTCGCACCACCGTAGCCGGGCTAGCGCTTGCCGGAGCGCTGCTGTCCGGCTGTAGCTCTACCGGCTCCAGCGACACCGCGTCGAGCGCATCGCCAAAGGGCACGAGCTCTGTGGCCACGGCCTCGGTCGAGAAGCCGGACGTACTGACGGCGCAGCAGGCCGTAGCAGCGCTGGAGAAGTCCATCCCGGAATTGAAGCTCGTCCAGGACTACACCGAGGCCAACGACCCGAACCACCTGCTCGGGCGGCCGGGCGGCTACACCAGCAAGGCCGCCTTCTCCGACAGCCGTGTCTCCTCCGCGGACGTCGAGGGCCTGGGCAAGGAGGCAGTTGAGCGCGGCGGCAGCGTCGAGGTGTTCAAGACCGCCGAGGAGGCGAAGGCTCGGGCGAAGTACATCGAGACGATCGCCAAGTCCATGCCCGGCGCGACCGAGTACCACTACATCGCCGGCGGCATCCTCGTCCGTGTATCGAACCTGCTGACACCCACCCAGGCGCAGGACTACGAAGCGGGCGCCAAGAGCCTCTGACTTGCGAGGTACGAAGCCCTCGCTGTCAGTTGTCCGATTGCTCCGCCACCAATCGCATTGGAGGCTCTTCGCGGTTTGAGCAAGCTGAACCCAAGGGGGGAAGGGCTATGCAAGAAGATGAACTGCGCCGGCTCGAAGTGCAGTTGCAGCAAGTGCTAATCGAGTCAGGCTTCGAGTGGCTAACGGACGCCGTAGAGGATTCAGCTGCAGCGGGCGTACCGCAGGAGAAATTGCTCAGGCGACGACGGCAGTTGCGGCGCCCAGAAAGCGTCGTCGAGGAAGGGATTCCTGAGGAGCCTGAATACACGACCGTGTCCGATTACACGCAGCGTCAGTACCGGGCTGGACAGCGTACCGGCAGCGTGGTGATTTCAACACGCCCAATGCACACGCGTGAGCGTATCGATCTACTCCTCGATGCACTACATCGAATGTTCGTGGAACTGCCCGAGGTAGAGGAAAGTACCTTGTCAGTTCTCGGAGAGGGGGACGAGCGACGGCCTCCTGTATTCAGAGTTGCTTTCGTCCCAGCTGACACCGACCGACGTCGTTCTGCGCGGGAAACAGTGCTCTCACGAGAACGTGCTGAAATTCACCGCCGAGGCATCTCGCAAGTCATCGACGCCGTGCGGGAAGACATCAGCGGATGAGTAGTATCGACGACCTTCTCAACGAGGTGAAGTGGCTGATCGCTGCTCGGAGCCTCTCGTACACGTCTGCTTCTGACGCCTGTGACGTTTACGAGGGATTCTTGTTCTCCTTGGTGGTCAGTACCGCGAGCAAGTGGGGCGCGCAAGTGCACTATGAGGACGTGCACGGCAACACTGTCCAGGACCTCTTATTCCGCACCGGCCCGGGGCAGCTCTACCAGAAAACAAAACCGTTCACCCACGCCGTGATCGAGTTCGATCGTGCCCCAGCTTTGGAAGCTCATGTGGGCGTGCGAGTCCAAGGGGGATCCGGGGTGCTCCATGAGTGCGACGTTGTCGTACTGCAAGCGGACGAGGCCGCGCTGAGCCGTCGCGAGAGCGTCGCGCCGCGCGGCAGCAAGTGCCTCCTTGCGATCGAATGCAAGTACTACACCACCCACTTGGGAATTGAACTTGCGCGCAACTTCGAAGGGCTACACGCGGACCTACGGGCGCAGCACGAACTGTTCGTCTCCAACACGAGTGCACCCAATGTTCTGCGGTACTTATCCGCACGCAAGCGCGAGTACGAGCCTCTAGTAGCTCCTAGCGCGCCTGACCGCGTCCAAGAGGTCCGATCTCAGATTCGCCGGGCCTTCAAGGCTTACCTCAGCGGGTACACGGGTTCAGCCCTTATCTGAGGGCTTGCAATAACCGCTTGCTGACATCCACACCTGACATCAACGGCGGCAGACAACAGCAACTTCGAGCAACCCTGGTGACCTGACATCCTGCGCGTCCGAAGCCCGTCGGACCTGGCTGGATCGAACTCCTAAAGCGGGTGTCAGCCCACCTGGCCCGGCTCGAACGGGCTGGCCCCCTCCACAACGGGCCGGTGCTGCGGGTCTACAGCTGCCGGCCGACGCAGGCAGGGCGATAGTAGAGGAGCGTCGTGGGCTCGCGCACTGCGGTTTCCCGCACGCCTCCAGGTGGAGCGGGGAACCGCGGTCGACGACGGTCCCGTCTGGGGATACGCCGCAGCACGCCAGGGCGCCGTTTCGCCTGTTCAGAGCAATGAAGCGGCTCTGTATGCCCGCCGTACGGACGCCGGCCGATACGGTCACGGCATGCCGACTCATCTGCTCCCCAATGAGCGCGTTCCGAGCGGAGAGGCCATGGCCGCCTTCATAGCCCACTTGCGTGAGGACTACGCCCTGCACGCCGAGGAGTGGAGAACTGCACGCTGGACGACTTCTTGGAGTCTCTGGGAGATCGCGGATGCGCCAGGCTGGTATACCCACCGTGGGCAGGAATGCCCTCAGAGGGCGACTGGACATTCTTCGCCCTGGCACTCAGTGCCGCCCGCGTCTACGAGTGATCGCGTGCCCTCCGCGTGCCGGAACCGACGGCGGCCAACAGTGAGCGGCGGGGAACGGCGGAGAGCCGCCCAGGAACGCGCAGGTCACCGTCTTCCCAGGTCAGGGACTATGCGGTTACGCGATCTGCCAATCTGGTGCTTCAGATGTCCCTGGCCCGGCACCTGACCCGGGCCATTGAGACTCCATTGACCTCCCGCCGTCACCCGGCTGCGGGTCCGCACTTCGACTCGGCTACCTGACGTCCGTGCTGCCGGGGGTCCACGCAACAGGGAGTGATCCCTCTCGAACGTAGAGCACCCGACTGACGTTCTTGCCGTGCGGCACAGCAAAGATAACGTTTCCGGTGCGGCACGACCCCGCTGGGAGATCTTCATCTTCCGTCGGGTACAGAGGGCGCGGGAAGCCCGGGAGGTCTTCATCGAACGGGCTGACAACAGTCCCGTCCGACAGTTCAAGCAGCCAGCGCCAGACTGCAATGCTGGTGACGTCTTCTTCGCCCTCGTCCACGGTTCCACCGTCGTAGCAGACCTTGGCCTTGAGCGCCGACCACGAGTAGCGACCCTTGAGATAGTCGTACAAGGCTTCTGGGGTGTCGTCGCCTGACGCGATGTTGCTCTTGTAGCTCAGCACCGTCGTGTTGCCATGGTTGAGCGGCACCGTGGGGTCAATCTTTGAGTCGTGCTCAAAGTCGTAGGACTCCCCAAACTTGAGGGACGCCGCCAGTCGGACGGTGCCTGCTGCATCGGTCGCTGTGGCGCCCGGGTCCTTTGCAGTGTGCGGGCTGGCGCTCACTGAAGGAGCAGTATCAGCTCCCGTGGTGTCGGCCGTTCCGCCGCAACCCACCGTCATCAGGATTCCTGCGATCCCCAATATGCGCGCAACCTTCGACATACCCCACCCCTGGTTGACTTGTGCCGCCTAAAAAATGATTAAAGCGGCGGCATCGTACAGGGGGCCATCCCCAGCGGGTATCGCCCCCGGGCGGGGCCCGGTAGCTAAGCTTGCTGCTACACGCCTGGAGGAACGCGATCACTCGCCCCATGGCAGCTCCCGCCCAAAGCCGCTACGCCGACCGCGTGAGCAGGCGCGACGCCCTGCTGGCCGGGCCGTCTGTGGGCCGTTCGAGGTTGGTTAACTATGACAGAGGGCAACTGCGAGTGACCCGGCCGCTCACCCCTCTGACCTGGGCGCCCCAAGTTGATCTGCGACACTGGATGAACCATGCCTGTACCTGGAGAACTAGCGTCATGAGTCGTTGACGCTTGAATCCACCTGCCCACACACGCGGCCAGCTGGCACCTCAACCCCGCGTTCCTTGGACGGGGGATTCTTCTTGCTGGCCTTGTGCTGCTCAGGTTCGTCGCCGACCGGCATGCTCAGCTTGAGGTCACGCAGCCCCGCAACGCGTGCCCGGGCTGCCTGGCCGGTGTCGTAGGTGAGTACCGTCACTTCGCGCCCCGACAGCGGCTTGATGGCCAGCGCCCTGTCCACAATCTCGTCATCGTTGATTGGCAGCCGCACATGACCCGGCGGATCAAACAAGAGCTGTACGGTCACTTCGCCGCGTCGAAGGCCGGTGGTTCGCAGTTCCTCGGCGTCAACCTCACGAAGCACGGCATGCTCCGTGCTCTTCTGGAAAAGCCTATCCAAAACAGCCAATGTGTACCGCGCCCGCCATCGCGCCTGCGGGGCCTTGCTCTCCTTGAGTTGGTCGAGTTCATCCACCACGACCATCGGCACCATGAGGTGAACGAACGCCCCTCGTATGCCTAGTAGACCAGAAAAGTCGGTATCTTCCAGCTTGTCAGGATGATGGATGTAGAAACTGCTGTCAGCTACCACAGGAAGCCCGCTGAGTTGCCACTGCTGCAACTCCTGTCCGAGCGTCTCAGCAGCAGCCGTGAAAGCCGCCGTCCGCTGCCGAATCTCGGCACTTACCAGCTGGTTCACGAGGCGCTGAGTCGTCCCGATGGTGAAACTGTCCAGCCCCGCAAGCAACTGGTCGTGCCGCTTGGTGAGAACAAGTCGGTCAAGGTCAGCGCTGCTGATGAGCGCGTCCAGCCGATCAACGGCATACGCTGCCCAGTCTAGGTAGGCCAACAGCCGTTCGTAGTACTCGTGCGGGCCGCCGGGGTGGAGGTTCGAGACCTTCTGGCACACCTCGCTAAGCGTCTTGTACAGGTGCTTCCGGTCAACGCCGGGCAGTGGGCTTACAAGCATCCCCGTACTGTGGCACCTTACGGGTGCTGCCCGCACGTAGAAGGGACTTACGCCTGGTGCTGAGCGGTGCCAAAGCAGTACCGCGACCCAAGCCAAGGTTCCGGATCATTCTCTGGTTGACAGCGGCTCGGGTCGAGCTCGCAAGAACAGCAAGAGAGCCAAGGCTTCAGGTACGCCGCAGGATAGAACTCATAAGGCGCTGATCAGCGGCTGTGCCCGTACAGCAGCGCAGTACACAACCACGCACGCTGACCGCAGCCGACCCGACAGAGCACCTGGCAGCCGGACAGCCACCCCTGGACGGTACCGAACACAGCCGACGATCGAGCTCGGCACCAAGGGGAAGTGCCAGACGAGACAGCAAGTGCGCTGTTCTGCCGTGGGGATGATCGCTCATCAGGCTCCGACGTGCTCTGTAAGGCAGACGTACATCGGCGGCAGCTCGTCGTCGAGACTGCTGTAGTCGAGGATCGCTGGGTACGTTAGACGGGTGCCCGGATAAAGAGGCGCGCACTGTTGCGGAGTGTCGGAGAAAACACTTGAACTGCCATCCACGTGAACAGCTTTCGCGTCGCCGGCGCCCAACAAGTCGGCGCCGCACTGATACCCGGGGGCATTCATGAGGAGCGCGCCGTTGCGACCGGTCCCATCACTGCTGCCCGTCCAAGCGATGCAGTAAAAGACACCGGCGTCACCGCCAGTTTCCGGCTGGGAAACGAGGTGAACCTTCTGCATGGAAACGGGACCCCCACACAAAGAATTAATGTCGGAGACATACCACGGGGCGCCAGGTGCGCAGATCGCGGCCTTGGGTTCGCAGCTTGGGTCGCCCTGAGGAAGTTTGTAGGTGACGGGCAGGCATGTGGCTGACGTCCCAGAGTTCGGCAACCCATTCTTTGACGCGGGACCTGAGCCCGTAGTGCCTGACGGCGATGAGGTCGGCGCCGGGACTGGTCGATTACCGCCGTGGAATGGGGGGGATGATGATGCGGACCCGGACCCCAATGTGCTGGATCGCTTGTCGGGCGGTGCCTGTCCGAGGAAGGCGTAGGCAGCTCCTACGGCTACGGCGAGTGTGGTGACTCCGATGGCGGCAAGGAGCCCGGCGTGCCGGCGGCTAGTGCTTTGTTGGGCACGTGTCCATAGCGCGTCATCCCAAGCGGGCATGTGCCACTGGGCGGCCACGAGGTCCCCGACAACCGTGGGCATGTCCACACTTGGGGACAGGACACTCGTGGCCTGGGAGGCGAGCAGCGCGGTGCACTCCTCGGTAAGCGTGGCGGCCGTGGGCCGGTCACGAGGTTCTTTGGCCAGCGCGGATGTCACCAACGCGAGCAGGTCGTCGGGCATGCCGGTGATATCTGGCTCGCCAGACATCACCCGGAAGGCCACCACGTCGGGGGCCCCGGTGCCGAATGGCAGGCGGCCTGTGGCCGCGTAGGCGATCAGGGCTCCCCATGCAAAGACATCCCCGGCGGTGCCCGCCGCGCCAGTTCGGTAGTACTCGGGGCTAATCCATCCAGCCGTGCCGGTCATCACGCCCGTGCGGGTTACCGAGGTGCCGTCAAGAGCGTGGGCGATACCAAAGTCGAGCACGCGCGGGCCATATGGAGCGAGGATCACGTTCGCCGGTTTGACGTCGCGGTGCACCACCCCGGCCTCATGTATGGCCGTTAGTGCCGCTGCAGTGCCGGCCGCAAGGGCGTACAAGTGAGCCCCGGTGAGCGGGCCGTCCGTGGTGATGTGCTGACCAACGGTCGGGCCAGGGACGTATTCGGTGGCCAGCCAGGGGGTGGCAGCGTCGGTGTCAGCTGCGAGCAGCGGTACCAGACACGGACCAGAGACGCGCCGGGACAGCTCAACTTCTCGCCTGAACCGAGCACGGAACTCGTCGTCGTCGGCCTGGGCAGGATGAATGAGCTTGAGCGCGACGCGGCGCCCCTCGGGGCCTAGAGCGGCGTAGACGGTCCCCATCCCGCCTGCACCGAGACGACCGATGATCCGGTAAGGGCCTACGCGGCCGGGGTCGCCAGGGTGGGCGGGATGGACACGCGTGGGCAACGGGGCTCCTAGCAAATCAGGATCGGGACATCCTGCACCGTACGGGCATGGCCGACGTGCCGGGCGGGCTTGCCACTTTTTACCGGCCCCCACCGCCACAGCGTTGAAGCGATACCTCGTCGTCGAGCACGACCTGGGGGTCGACCAGCATGCAGACCCCAAGCATGACGTGGTCTCCGGGATCAAGTGCCGTGACGGCTGCGACGGCAGCACTGACGGCAACGAGGGCACACGACGACAGCCGTCAGCAGCGCCCAGCGGCATCGGCGCCCAGCGGTCAAAACCATCTGTATGGCTGTGTTGCCAGCATCTTCTAAGCACCTACCACGTCAAGTCAGGTGCGAGGCCGTGGGCATGGCGTGCACAATCCATGCCCATGAAGACTGATCGACCGGTCCGCCGGTTCGGATCCGAGTTCGTGGTCGAGCAGCGCCGTCGGTATGGCGCGCGGCCGCCGGAGGGCAGGATGCTCTCTTACGACCTGGCGGTGGAAGAGGAGTACGAGCCCTGGCGGTCCTGGCTGGACAAGCAGCTGGCGCTCCTCCCGAACAAGACCGCTGACGCGGTGGCCGCGAAGCTGTGGCGTGATCAAAACTTCTGGCCCGACATCATCGAGCTCGCCGCCGGCGCAGCCCTGCGTGCCGGTGGCTTCGAGGTCCAGCTGGAGCGACGCTGGGGCGAGCTGACCCCAGACTGGACGGTCATCGACGGGGACGGCAAGCCGGTCGCCCTCGTGGAGGTGCTGACGTACAGTCCGCCGAAGGACACGTACGGGAAGATGAAGGCGTGGCACAACCTGGTGGAACGCATCAAGCAGATCCCCGTCCCCGTCGTTCTGACCGTCGCCGGAGACGGCAACCGGCCACTGCCCGCCCCCGATGCTGGAACCGCAAAGAAGATCACCCAGGACCTGCGCCGGACCCTTCTCTCACGTCTGCACCAGGACGCCTTCAACAGCCAGGGCTATACCTTCCTGCTCCAGGCGGACCGGCGCACGGGCCGGACGATGCAGCCTCCGGGGATGCGCACCATCCTGGTCCCGCCGAGCAGTATGGCGGGCATCGTCTCCGCCCGGCCGTTGGCCAACGGCATCGACGAGAAGGTCAGCAAGTATCGCGAATTGGCCGACGAGGCTGGTCTACCCCTGATCGTGGCCGCCGGCGCCCACAAGTTCACCGGTCTCGGAGTGCAGCAGCTCGATGATCTACTTAGCGGCGCGTCCACCATGACCGTCCAGTTCAATTACGGCGACTCATTCATACACGAGCCGGTCGTCTTCGGGCTGGGTAACCCTCCGCGGTGGACAATGCCCTCGGAACTGGCTGGCGTCCTGTGGGTGGACAACACTTTTCCCTTCACTACCCAGTGGCGGCTCAACCGCGATGCCATGACCCCGGCACAGGCTGATCTGGTTACGAACCTGGGACGAGGGAACGGACAGTTCGACAGTGTGACTGGTTAGCACGGAGCCTGGAACAGATGTAGTCCATGCGCGAACGCCTTCGGCCACCCGACAGTCGAGACAATACGGGTGACCGGCTATCAGACGCACTATGGAGGAACTTGGCAGCCACTTGAAGGATGCCTGGACAAGGGACAGTTGTCCCCGAGCTCAGCTTGCGCAGCTCCGACCAGCAGTCGATCAAAGCCATGGAACTCCCTAAGATCCTCACGATCCTGACATCCTGGGGTATCCGTCTTATCGAGCGGCGGCCACCGTCAGCAGCGTTGACCACGGTGCGAGCGGGTGTGACAGTTGCCCGGTCGAAGTTACACAGCAGGTGTCGGCGGTTCGAACCCGTCTGCGCTCACCAGCTCCGAGGCGTAAGGGCTTCACCGCGCCCCGACGAGGCGATGGCACCGATGACAGCGGTGTGACGACGCGGGTCCCCTCCGGGGCGGAACGGAGCAGAGCGTCTCGATCAGGGTTAGTGGCCACGAACATGACCAGTCGGGAGAAGAGCTGCCAGTCGACCCTAGAGGGGTCGGGATGAATTACTCCGTATGGTCTGCCGTCGACGCAGACCGGCACTCCGCATGCCCAGTTCCCCGCGACCCATTGGGGCTTAAATGTTGGTTCCTTCCCCGTCTCGGTGCGTATCAACTGTGCAACCGCGGAGTGGAGATTCCGCCTTGTGCACTCGGAGAGGATCCCCTGCCACTCCTGGACCAGGAAGCGGTTGGCCTCGGGCCACCTGCGGGCACGCCATTCCAAGCTCTCCCGGGCCTGCCGTTTACGACCCTTGCGTTCGACTTCGCCGAATCGTGCGGCGGCGGCGATGTGATGCGGTGAGCTCCACACCTCAGACCAAGAGCAGCGGCTCAAATAGAGGCGCTCCGCCGGCTTGTGGGCCATCACGCAGCCCTCGAGGACCTGGCGAACGAATGTCGGCAACGTGCTTTCTAAACTGCGCCAGTGGCCGTGCTCTCCCAAAGGGCACTGCCAGTGCCGCTCATGCACGTCGCACGCTTCGATCTCAAAGCGTGCGAGTCCTGCAGCGACTTGCCAGTCCGCTTCATCCGTAGTGGGAGGATTCACCACGATAGAGAGGGCGGCGCCGAGCCAAGGATGCAGGCGCGTGGACACCCAGCAGATGCCAACGCGATCGTCAATGATGCGCCGGGTGCGCTGCTGGATCTCCTCGATGCTGACTGGGGATAGCTGCGCCTCCCACGCCATCCGGATAGTGCTGTTGTGTGAAGAGGACAACACATCCGCGCGCCAGTTTCCATCTGGGCCGGGAACCTCTAACTGTGCCTGGTGACCTACCGCGCGGATGGCAGTGGCCAACTCCAGCTTCAGCAGGTGATGCTCCAAGGACTCGCCCGCCATTGCGCAGGTAGGGGCACCTGGGTCGTGTGCGAAGAATCGTGCTCCCCGAGGTGAGACCTTCGCGTGTACGCGGTGTGCACACTCCGGGCAGGCAAGGTCGACCCGCGGCCGCACTCGGTGCGCTGCCTCCCAAGACCACGCACACCCGAGATCCGCCAGCGTCGCATCCCGCCCTGCTCCGGATGCAGGGCAGTCAAGGACAAGTCACGCCCCCTTCTCTCGCCAACGCGATGGGCTGTAGGCCCTCACAGCTTGTCCGGTCTCGATCACGAAGGAAACCCCAGAAGGGCCAGCTCAAGCAGTCACATGCGAGTACATCGTCTCGGTGCCCTCTCAAGGCTCGGCCGGTAGCAGAACCCCGAGGGCGCCTCGACTCATATGGAACGAGGCTGGGGCCCCGGCCGCAAGGGCTCGACCCACGAAACCCAACGAACTCCCACGCTCCACCAACAGGCTACGTACGCTGCAGGGGTGAGGGCTTCAGAGATCATGCGACGTATCAAGGGCTTCAGCACACCACTCGGCGGTCTGGATTGGGAGGCGCCCGTGCCTCAACGGGTCGTCGCCAAAAGGGTCCTCGTATACCTGGAGGATCGAAGGGTCTTAACGACTGAGCGCGGGTTCGCGGAGTCACTTCGAGACCCGGAGCACTGTGTCGCGTCGGTGCTGCAGATACGGGAGATGTTGACCCAGATCCTGATGGAGCCTGATACAAGCGAGGAACTTGCCGACCATCTCAAGGTGATGCGTGCCGCGTGCCGAAGATACCTGAACCGCGTCGGAACCAACGACTCAGTAGGGCGTCAGCCGACTCGCCTGCGGAGCGCTTCGTACGGCGCCGCCCTGGGTGAGCTCCGCGCAGTATTCGGTATTCAGCTTGGGGTGATTGCTACACGCTACAAGCTTGAGCTCTCGGGCGGACTGGAGGCCCTCCTACCCGCTGCTGACTCCGATGACGATGATGCAGACGCCCGGTTTTAGCGAGACAGGCACTCGAGTAGCCATCCGGGAACCGCGGCCTTTCGTGGACTGGGAAGGCGGCACCCAGCGCCGAAAGCCGTCTGACCCACTGAAACCGCCTCAGCCGAACCGGCCTCCGGAGCTGTTGCAGTACAGCAGCGAAGTACAGCAACCACCGGGACCGCAGCCGACCGCCACCAGCCCATCGCACACGACTAACCAGCCCAACAGACCTCAGCGACCGCCCTGCCGGTAGTTCGCATCGAGAGGGCCAGCCCGTGCCACAAGATGCCAGTAGGAGCGGGGGGCTTGGGGCTTCCCAGAGGCTGCCGGCTCAGACCGACACGTGCAGCCCCGCCGGCCGTCGCATCCGGACCTGTCGTCGCGTCAATCTAGAGGGGCAACACCTATCGAGGTGCTGCGTCGTCATCCACGAGACGCCGAACACCTCGATCGCGACCCCGCTGACGAACATGACGGCGGCCAGACCGCCCACCGGCAGCGGGATCGCCAGCGCCGCCGAGGGCAGGGCGAGCGGAAAGACACAGAGGCTGCCCGCGAGCAGCAGCCGGCGCGGCTTCCAGCGCATCATGAGCAGCGCGCCGCCGAGGGTGCCGACACCGAACGCCGCCAGGGCCAGACCCCACGGGCGGGCGCCGCCGAGTTCGTCCCGGGCGACCAGCGGTCCGTACACGGACTCGGCGGCAGCGACGACGGCGACGACCACCGAGAACTGCATCACGATGGTCCACAGCCAGGTCCGGCCGATGAACTCCTGCCAGCCGTCGCGCAGATCGGCGAGCATTCCGCCGCCCGGCTCGCGCGACGGGATGTGGCTGACGTCGAGGAAGGCGCGCAACAGGCCGGCGACGGCGAAGGCGGCGGCGTCGACGGCCAGGACCCAGCCGGGGCCGATGGCCGCGATCATCGCGCCGCCGAGGGCTGCGCCTCCGATTCCCGCGCCGTGCATGGCCATACGGAAGAGGGCGAAGGCGCGGCCGGCCTGCTCGCCGCTGACGCTGGAGAGCAGCATGCCCTCCGCGGCCGGGTTGAAGAACGCCTGGCCGGTACCGCACAGCGCGGTCAGCAGCATCATCTGCCACAGCTGCGGGTCGCCGGTCAGGACCAGCAGCGCGAACGCCGCCTGGGAGACGCAGTTGAGCGCGTTGGCGGCGACCATGACCCGGTGCCGTGGCAGCCGGTCGGCAAGTGCGCCGCCGATCAGCAGGAACAGGACGAGGGGCAGCGTGCGGGCCGCTGCCACCAGACCGACGTCGCCGCCGTCGCCGCCCGCCTGCAGGACAGCGAACGCCGCCGCGATCAACGCACCATGGCTGCCCAGGTTCGTCACGACCGCGGCGGCGGTCAGCAGGCTGTAGTTGCGGCCCGCCCATTCGGGACGGCGGCGGGGGCGGCGGAGTACGGCGGCAAGGGTCACCCCGGGACTATCCACGCCGCCGCCGCGAATTCCAAACCGGTTTCCGGACGAGCGGTTGTCGCTCGCCTGCGGTCAGCTTGCGGTCAGCCGGACCGTGCCCAGGATCTTCTGGATGGTCGCGTCCGGCACCTCGTCCTTGACGCCCTTGGCCCCGTAGAGAACCCAGGTCGCGAAGTCGCCGTTGGCGGTCTTGAAGGTGAAGGCGATCGACTTGCCGTCGGAGTCGCACTTGGTCTTTTTCGTGACGCCGGGCGCGGTGGCCGCCACGACATGGCCCTTGAGCCCTGACGTGCTGGTGAAGGCCTTGGCGGGAGTGAGTTTGACCGTCTTCTTGGGCATCTCCTGGGCGTATGCGCCCCACACCCATGTGCCTGCCTCGTTGCGGGCGGCCTCGGCGGTGTTCTTGGCGCCCTGCCCGCCCTTGGTGCCGGTGCCGGCGAGGCTGGTGGTCTCGGTGTTTCCGTCCTTGTCGGAATCGTCGGTGCACCACTCCTCCTTGAGGAAGGCGGGAGCCGACATGCTGATCATGGGCGCGCCGTCGTCCTTCTTGGCGTCCGCGAAGCCCGTGTACGTGTCCGGCGTCTGAACCTCCCACTCCGGCGGAACGTCGAAGGCCGTTCCGTATTTGGGGTTCACGACGACCTTCCAGCCCGCGATGAGCGGCTTCTCCGATCCGGTGCTGCCGTCCCGGGGGTTGGCGGCGGGGGACGACGGCGTGTCGCCGGCCGGCTCGGACGGCGACGCCGACTGCTTGCCGTCGCCTCCGGCGGTGTCCACGTCGTCGCCATTGTCCTTGAAGACCAGAACCCCGGTCACCGCCGCGACGACGACCACGACGGCCGCCGCGACGATCGCCACTGTGGTGGTCTTCCGGCCGCCGCCCTGGGGCGGCCGGGGCGTGCCCAGCGGAGTCGTCGGGACGTTCCACTGCGGGTTCGTCGACTGCTGGTAGGGACCCGGCTGCTGCGTGTAGCCGGGCTGCTGCACCGGCTGATGCGGATAGCCGGGCTGCTGATACGGATTCGGCTGCTGGTAACCCGGCTGCTGGTACGGATTCGGGTTCTGGTCCTGCGGGTTCTGCTCGCCCCCGGGCGGCTGCTGTCCTGGCCACATGGCGAGTAACGATAGAGGTGCCGCGCCACACGGGCTACGGCCGCCCCTCCTCAGGGATGGCCAATGGAGCTACCGGTGGGTAACATCTTGGCCATGAGCGCAGACCAGATGTCGATCGGCGAGATGCTCGCCGCCACGGTGCCGATGGCCCGCACGCTGAACCTGGAGTTCCTCGAGACCACTCCGGAGCGGGCGGTCGTGCGGATGCCGGACCAGCCCGACTTCCACAACCACGTCGGCGGCCCGCACGCCGGTGCCATGTTCACGCTCGCGGAGTCCGCGAGCGGCGCGATCGTCCTGGCCGCCTTCGGCGACCAGCTGTCGCGGGCAGTGCCGCTTGCCGTCAAGGCCGAGATCGGCTACAAGAAGCTCGCCATGGGCGTCGTCACCGCCACCGCCACGCTCGGTCGTCCGGTGGCCGAGGTGGTCGCCGAGCTCGACGCCGGCGGCCGCCCGGAGTTCCCTGTGGCCATCGCCATCCAGCGCGAGGACGAAGCCGTGACGGGTGAGATGACCGTCGTCTGGACCCTGCGCCCGAACTCCTGACCTCCGCCACGCACGCTGCGTCGCAGGGCGTCCCCTCTGGGGGCGCCCTGCCACGTTTTCCGCAATCGGCCTGCCATCGCGTGAACGGGTAGGCTGCCCGCCGTGCGCCGTCGGGGCGCGCGACGGGGCAGAGGCCCATCGAGCGGGAGGAACCGGCGTTGCACATCCAGGAGTGGCTCGAGACCGTCCCCGCGGTCAGCATCTACATCCTGGTGGGGGTGGTCATCGGGCTGGAAAGTCTGGGCATCCCGCTGCCGGGTGAGATCATCCTTGTCAGCTCGGCGCTGCTCGCCTCGCAGCACGGGGACGTCGATCCGGTGATTCTCGGGGCGTGCGCCGTCGCCGGCGCGATCGTCGGCGACTCGATCGGCTATGCGATCGGGCGCAGGGGCGGTAAGCCGCTGCTGGAGCGACTCGGGCGCAAATTCCCCAAGCACTTCGGCGAGCAGAACATCGCCATGGCCGAGCGGTCCTTCGAGAAGTGGGGCATGTGGGCCGTCTTCTTCGGCCGGTTCGTCGCCCTGCTGCGCATCTTCGCCGGGCCGCTGGCCGGTGTCCTGCGCATGCCGTACTGGAAGTTCGCCATCGCCAACGTGCTCGGCGGCATCCTCTGGGCGGGCGGTACGACCGCTGTCATCTACTACGTCGGAGTCGTGGCGGAGGCCTGGCTGAAGCGGTTCTCGTGGCTCGGCCTGGTGCTGGCCGTGGTGGTCGGTGTCACTTCGATGCTCGTCATCAAGAGCCGCGCGAAGAAGGCCGCGGCGACCACGGATCCGGCGCAGCCGGCAGCCGAGCGCGAACTCGCCCCGGCGGCGGACTGACCGCCCGGCCCGCGGGCGCCGCTCTTTCAGGCCGGAAGTGGAGCTCTCTGATCCTCCGGGCGCAGGGCACGACGATCTGCCCTCGGTCGGCCGTGGGGCGCCGGGCGCGCTCTTCGCGGCCGACCGGACCGCCGCGGAGTGGGAGCGGTACGGCTCGGGCACGGCCGGATGTCCGTCGTCGGCTCCCGAGCGGACCCGTCGCTCCCTTGCTGTTCTCAGGCCGCGGGCGACCGTGTGCCGTCGCGGCTGAGCCCGGAGGGCAGGACTCGGGCGATGAGCAGCGCGACGTCGTCGTGGTCGCCGGGATGGCGCAGCGTGTCCAGGAGCAGCTCGCACGTTCCGTCCAGGGAGCGATGGGGGTCGTCCAGAAGGGCGAGCAGGGTGTCCAGGGATGTGTCGATGGGCCGGTCGCGCCTCTCGATGAGCCCATCGGTGTACAGGAACAGCTGATCGCCCGGGTGCAGGGCGAGCGTGGTGGTGTGGAAGTCGGCCTCGCCGACGCCCAGTGGGGTTCCGGTGGGCAGCTCGAGCAGTTCGTGCTTGCCGTCGAGGCGGAGAAGGGCCGGGGGCAGGTGGCCGGCGAGGGAGAGGCGGCACTGCTCGCTGTGCGGGTCGAAGACGGCGTAGACGCAGGTCGCCATGGTGTCCTGCTCCAGGTCTTCGGTGATGCGGTCGAGCTGCTGGAGAACCTGGGCGGGGTCGAGGTCGAGGCCGGCCAGGGTGCGGGTCGCGGTGCGGAGCTGGCCCATGGTGGCGGCGGCGCTCACGCCGCTGCCCATGACGTCACCGACGACGAGGGCGGTCTTGTCGCCACCGAGCGCAATGACGTCGAACCAGTCCCCGCCGATCTCGCTGGCCGCTCGGGCCGGCTGGTACCGGGAGGCGACATCCAGCCCCGGCCGCTGCGGTGGCGAGCGGGGGAGCAGGCTGCGCTGAAGGGTGAGCACGGTACGGCGTTGTTCCTGGACGGCACGGTGCCGCTCGGTCACGTCCACGCTGGAGGTCACCACCCCGAGCACCTGCCCGTTGGGCGCTTCGAGGCGGTGAAAAGAAATCGACCAGGCATGCTCGTTGTCCGGGTCGGCCGGGGTGCGGCCCACGGTGTACTGGTCGATGACAGGGGTGCCAGTAGCGAGAACCTTGCTCATCGTCGCTTCGAACGACTCGTCCAAGAAGGGCAGCACTTCGTGGACGTGCCGGCCCACATGCTCGGCGGCGGGTACGCCGTTCATCCGTTCCTCGGACGGGTTGACCGAGACGTACCGAAGGTCGGTGTCCAGTACACCCAGTCCGATCGGCGACTGGGACACCAGGCGGGCGGACAGTGCCAGGTCCCGTTCGACCTGCCGCAGCGTGGCCTGATCCGCGGCGAGACCGAGGGCGTAGTAGTCCCCCTCGTCGTCCTGCAACCGCATGTTGCGGAACTCCACCAACCGCGTGCTGCCGTCCTTGTGCCGGACGGGGAGGACTCCGGCCCAACTGTCGCCGCTTTCCATGACCTGGGCGAACAGATCCAGCACCAAGTGCTGGTGCTCGTGATGGACCAGCAAGGGGGCGGCGAACCCGCCGAGGGCCTCCTCTGCGCTGTAGCCGAACAGGTCCTCGGCCTGCGGGCTCCAGAGATCGATCCTGCCCTCGGCATCGAGGAGAACGGCTGCCACGCTCAGCACATCGAGGAGGCCACCAGACGCGGTGGGAGCGACGCCCGCCGTGTCGGGACGGGCCTGGAACGACTCGGCTGCACACATCCCAGGCCCTCCTCACTGCACGCGCCGCCACCCATGGGTGTCAGGGCGCCGGCCCGAGCCCGCGGCTCGGCTTGCGTGACTCTGCCTTCCCCATCGTCTCCCTCCAGGGGGCCCTCCCGCAGCTGTGGCGGTCACGAGCCCGGCAGCCACCGACACGGCACCGGACCAGGGGGCCGGCGCGAAGGAAGGCCCTGGCACTGCCGACGATCACGACTCGACCCAGCTGCGCTCACTCATGGCCGACCGATTAACGTGTCATCGGCCGCGACGGGCGAATGAAGGGGAGTAGCGATGGCGGAGGCTTTGATCACAGGTCTGGGTAACCATGTGCCGAAGCTGGACTCGCAGGCGTTCGCCGCCCCGACGTCTGTCGTGATCGGCGACGTGACGATGGCGGCCGGATCCAGCGTCTGGTACCACGCGGTGCTGCGTGCCGACTGCGGCCCGATCGTCCTCGGCGCCGACAGCAACATCCAGGACAACTGCACCGTGCATGTCGACCCCGGTTTCCCGGTCACGGTCGGCGCACGGGTGTCCGTCGGGCACAACGCCGTCCTGCACGGATGCACAGTCGAGGACGACGTCCTGGTGGGGATGGGGGCCACTGTGCTCAACGGCGCGCACATCGGTGCCGGTTCCCTGATCGCCGCCCAGGCCCTGGTGCCCCAGGGCATGCGCGTACCGCCCGGATCGCTGGTCGCCGGTGTGCCCGCCAAGGTCAAGCGAGAGCTGACCGACGAGGAGCGGGAGGGCATCAAGCTCAACGCGGTGATGTACCTGGAGCTGGCCAAGGGCCACCGCGAGGCGCTCGGAGGCTGAGGCCCCGTACAAGAGGTCCGGCCGCTCCTGCTCCCTTGCCGCTGCGCCAGGGGCGACACGCCGGGCTCGCCCCACCACGGGGTGACGTCGCCCGGCGAGCCCCTCTTCACTGTCCCGGCGGCCGGGGGTCCGCGGCCAACGGACCCCCGGCCGGTTCAGAAGGTGACGATTACCCTCAGGAGGTGACGACCAGCGGCGCGCAGGCAGGATCCAGGCGCAGCCGGGCGAGGTCGCGGCCCGCCAGGGCCCAGGCGTTCCAGCTTCCGGGTTCGAATGCGAGTTGGGGGTTGGTGTACCACTCGTCGCCGAGCCCCGTGGCGATCAGCGCGGGATCCGCGAGGCCGGGGCCCAGCTGGTGAACGTTGCCGCCGCTGAAGTACGTCGAGGTGAACACCTTGTCCTGGTGCACTTCGATCTCGCCGTAGCCGGGCAGCGTGCCCTTGTCGAGGACCTGCCGAGTCTGCAGGTTCATCGTGAACCAGCCGGCGTTGCGCTTGAAGACGCCGTACAGGATGCCGTTGTGGACCTTGATGTCCTGGAGCGTCTGGTTGCCCGGCACCGGGTCGGACTCCCACTTCACCGTACGGGTCGCCAAGTCGAACGCGGCGACGCTGGCCGAGGTTCGGGTGGGGGTGGTGCCCCCTCCGCCCCGGACGTCGCCGCCCAAGTAGACGATGCCGTCCGGGCCGAGGCTGAGGCTCATCAGGCTCTGGTCGCGGATCACGTCCACGTACACGTCCTTCACCGCCGTGTCGGGGTCCACGACGGACAGCGCGCCCTTGAGGTTGGCGCCAAGCGGCGCGGAGGCCACCAGGAGCTTGTCGGTGGCCGGGTCGTACTCCAGGTCCCACGGCCGCTGCTGACCGTGCCCCAGGTAGCCGAGGGAGCGCAGGGGGGTCTCGGGGGTCTGCGCGTCGAGCTCGACGATCTGGCCGCTCGGGTACATCGCCGCGTAGATCTTGTCCCCGCGACGGGCCAGCGCCTTGGGCTCACCCGGGACCCAAATCCGCTTCTGGGCGCCGGTGGTGGGGTGGTGGACGGTCACGGAGTAGTGGCCGCCGACCCAGACATTTCCGCGGTCCGCGTCCAGCAGCATCGACTGGGGGCGTTCCGACCCCGGGGTGAGGCCCGCGTCGAGCAGGTCGGTGTACTGCGACTGCCCGGTATTCACGTCCATCGTCCACACCCCGCCGCTGCCGGTGAAGCCGGTGAGCGTCGTGCCGTCGAGGACCAGGCTGCGGGTCTCCTCCCCGAGTCGCGGGGTGCCCACCTCCACCAGGGGCTCACCGGTGCGGTAGCGGTAGACCGTGCCGTTCGGACGGGTGGAGAAGTACGCGGTGTAGTCCGGGGCCAGGCCGATGGCGTCGACCGAATTGGTGCCGAGGTCGACCTTCCGCAGGTCGGTGCCGTCGGTGCGCAGGTCGTACAGCGTGTTGCCGCTCGCGGCGCGCACCCGCGTGCGGCCGAGGGAGACGGTTGAGAAGCCGGTGCCGCCCTGGGCCAGTACGCGGACCGCGCCGGTGGACCGGTTGATCGAGATGAGCTTCCCCGTGTCGAGCAGGCCGGCGTAGACGTGGGTCGCGTCGGCGGCCACGGACCGCACATAGCGCTCGTTGGAGTCGAGCACCCCCAGGTTGCGGGTGGCGCCGCCGGCGGGGTTGTACTCCCACACCTTTCCGTCCGGGTACGTGCCCGCGTATATCTTCCCGTCCGGGGCGGCTGCGAGGCTCCAGATGAAGCCGCCGTTGGCTCCGAAGGAGGCCAGGCGCGTGACCTTGCCGGTCGCGGGGTCGAAGCGGTAGAGGTCGGGCACGGGGTAGGTGCCGATGTATATCTTGCCGTCCGAGACGGCGGTGGCCCACGCGCCCTCCGGCGCCCCCTCGGCGGGGCCGTCCGGGATCGGCGTCTGCCGCACGACGGTGCGCGTCGCGAGGTCGAACTCGGCCAGCACCGGGGGCTTCAGGCCGCGGGTGACGACGTATCCGCGCCCCGCGTGCACGGCGGCGCCGACGAGCGCGCCGGTCAGCGAGGCAGGGCCGAAGCGCTCCACGCCCGGGCCGCTGCAGTCGGCAGATTCCGCCTCAACCGCGGGCGCCGCTGCAGCGGGCGGCGTGTGCGACAGGACCGCGAGCAACGCTGCGAGAAGGGGCAGGAGCCAGCGGCGTCTCATAAGGCCTCCAGAGAAATCCATCGATAGGTTCCGGACCGCAAAGGGGTCCTGAAGTGGCATCAAAGAGTGGAAGTCGAGGCTGAGCCGTCAACTCCGCCACTCGCTGCGGAGCTTAAGGCCCGGATCGGAATGCCTCGGCACGCGGTACCCACCACGCCCACCGGCACCGTGAGCACGCTCCATCACAGGGAGGTCAACCGTCCCCGGACCGCGTGCGGCGAACCGGACGTGGCGCACCAAGACGGGCCGCAGCAGCCGCTGCTCGTTCTGCCGCCGCATGGACTGCGATGGAATGGTGCGGCCTCCGCGCGCAGCGCCGGGGCCCGTTCGGCGCCCGTCGATCGTGGCCGTACGGCTGTTGGGGGCCGCGCGGATCAGGGCGTCGGCGGTCGCCACCGTGCCGGGCGCGTCGAGGTTGACGGCCAGGACCGGGACGGTGATTTCCTTCGCGCGCTCCGCCACGTCGGTCACCGGGACGCAGTGATTCGGCTCGTCCGGGACGTGCTTCATCAGCATCCGCAGCGCCATCTCCTTGACATGGCGCACGACTTCGGGATCGACCTCGGCGAGGGTGCGGCTCGGGCCTGGCACCCACTGGACGAAGCCGTCGAGCCGGCCGGGGATGTCGCCGGCCGCGAGCGCGTTCAGTTGGGCCTCGTGGCGCGCCGACAACCAGGGGTCGCTGATGTCCGGTTCTCCGAGCCCACGACCGCTGACGACCAGCGCACGCACCAGCGTGGGGTGCTCCAGCGCGGTGTCGACCGCGATCAGCGCGCCCACCGAGATGCCGACCAGGACCGCCGGTCCGCCGAGGTCGAGGTGGCGCAGCAGCGCGGCGAGGTCGTCGGCCTGGCGGAACGGCTTGCTCGCGTTCGCGGAGAATCCATGGCCACGGGCGTCCGGGGCGATCACCCGGTTCGTGCAGCGCATGGTCAACGATGCCGCCGCGCGCGGCTTCGCAGAGACGATCCCCAACCCCGCGCACCAGCGCGCCTCACTGGTCCCGGCTCACCGACGACGGCCTCGCCGCCATCACCGCCGTGACCACCCGCGAGCACGCCCTGCTGCGCCAGGTCGGCGACGACCTCGCCGACGCCGACGTGGCGACCTGTGCCCGGGTGCTGAGCCGGATGCTGGAACTTTTCGACGACGTCGAGGTGGTCGGCACGCCACCGTGCGTGGTTCCTGCTTGCGGGTGGCCCGTTGCACCGGTGCTGTGCGCGTCGAAGGACGGGGATTTCGGCACGGGCGGTTGCGTATCGGTCACCTTCCAGGTATCGGACGAGTCAATCAGCGGAGTTCCCTTGGCAGTCGATCTGGTTCTGCTGGCTGCGCCGGACCCCGGACCCTGTACCTGGCCCTGGCCGTTCCGCATGATCGCGCGTCGCTCAAGGCGTTCGCCAAGGCGATGGCCGGCCTGCCGTGGGTGCTGCATGAGTGAGTCAGCGTTGCGGCCATGCGCACGCCGGCACCGGCGCAGGTGGTCACCGAAGCAGGGGACGGGCACCCGTGCGGCACGACGGACACCCGTGCGGCGCAACAAGGCGAAACCTTCCAGGGCCAGTACAACCGGCCGGGGTGGCGGGCGCGGGCCGCGGGGCGGACGAGTACCGTGTGCGGGTGCCGAAGAACCGAAACACGTTCTCATCGCTCGCCGCCTGGCGGCGCCGCGCCGTGTCCCACGCCGTCCACCGGGGCTGGCAGTGGATGCAGCAGGCCGGCGCGGTGACCGCCGACCGTCCGGGACGGCTGCGCTTCGGGCGCATCGGCGCCGGCACCCGGCTGGCCTTCCCACAGGGGACGGTGTTCGGCGAACCGTGGATCCACCTGGGGGATCACTGCATCATCGGCGAGCAGGTCACTCTGACGGCAGGCATGATGCCCGGCCTGGATCTCGGCGCCGAACCGATACTTCTGCTCGGCGACGGGGTCGTACTCGGCCGAGGCAGCCATGTCATCGCAGACACCCGCGTGACGATAGGCGACAACACCTACTGCGGCCCGTACGTCTACATCACGTCCACCAACCACAGTTACGACGATCCCCACGAGCCCGTCGGCAAGCAGTGGCCGCGCACGGATCCGGTGGAGATAGGCCCGGGCTGCTGGCTGGGCACCGGCGCCGTGGTGCTGCCGGGAGCGCGGCTGGGACGCAACGTCGTGGTGGCCGCGGGCGCGGTCGTCCGGGGCCAGGTGCCCGACCACACCGTGGTGGCCGGGGCGCCCGCCCGGATCGTACGCAGCTGGGACCCGGAGGCCGGCTGGCAGCCGCCGCTGCGTACACCGCCTCCCGTACCGATACCGGAGGGTGTCACCCCGGAGCAGCTGCTTGCCCTCGCCGAGCTCGACGCGGAGCCGGCGTCCGGCTGCGGCGCGGCCTGATCAGCCCGTGGCCAGAAGCACCGTTCCCACCAGTGCGAGGCCGGCTCCCGCCGCCTGTAGGCCCGCAGCCGTTCCTCGAGCACCCCTCGGGCTGAGTGCCGTCACCACTGGGTAGAGCGAGGCGAGAACGGCGGCGACGGTGATCGGGCCGTGCTGGGCGGCGATGGAGTACGTACCGTTCGCCGCGACGTCCGCGAGGCCCACGAAGGCCAGCGCCGGGAGCGAGGCGCGGATGACGCCCCACCCGCCGCCCTCGGGCAGGGCGCGCCCGGGCCGGGGTCAGCCGCGGAATGATCATCCAGATCGAGCAGGCCCGTACCAATCCGAGTGTCGGCACCACTGTGAAGCTCGCCGACGCCCTCGGAGTCAGCATCAGCACACTCCTCGACTACGAACAGGGCCCCCAGGTCCGGCTCGTGCCGGCGGACCAGGCCGTGCGCATGTGGTCCACCGAGGCCGGGAGTCACACGACGCTCCTGGTGGGCACGGAGAAGCGCGGGCCTCTCGAACTCTGGCGTTGGCGGCTGATGCCCGGGGAGGCCAGTGCCTCGGACCCGCACCCCTCCGGGACGGTGGAACTGCTGCATGTCACCGCAGGCGAACTCACCCTGCTTGTCGACGGCGAACGGCATGACGTGCCGGCCGGAACCTCGGCGACGTTCGAGGCGAATGTTCCGCACTCCTGCCGCAACGACGGATCGGAGGTGGTTGAGATGATCATGGCGGTCTCCACCCCGCCCGTCCGATGAGACAGTCAACCGGGTTTCCTCCGTGCGCTGTTAGCGTGCGGGTATGCGCGCTCCCCTCGGACACTTCGACGACGCCAGGCCCGCCCCCGACTGCCTCGAACTGCTGACCCGGCCGGTGGCCGACGCGGTCCGCGCCTGGCGCGGAACCGTCCCGGCCGAGCAGATCATCTACGTCGACACCGATCCGGCCATCGCCGACACGGCCGCGTTCGTCGAGCACTACGGGCGGGATCTGCTCGACCGGTCGGCGAACTGCGTCGTCGTTGCCGGAAAGCGGGGCGGCGAGTCGACGCTCGCCGCGTGCGTGGTCCCCTCTGCCGGACGGGTCGATGTGAACGGTGCGGTCCGCCGTCAACTCGGGGCCCGCAAGGCCTCCTTCGCCCCGATGGACACCGCGGTGGAGCAGAGCGCCATGGAGTACGGGGGAATCACGCCGCTGGGGCTGCCGGCGAACTGGCCGCTCCTCGTGGACTCCGCCCTCGTCGACATTCCGCACGTGCTGATCGGCAGCGGCCGACGCCGGGGCAAGATCATCGTGCCGGGCAAGCTCTTCGCGGAGCTTCCGGGCGCGGTCGTGCTCGACGGTCTGGCGATCTGAGCTCGTCCGGCTGAGATCGCCCCCGCCCGGACCGGTGAAGGGTTTGGCCGGCAGCAGATCGGACCAAGTCTTGACTCGGGCCAAATACGGAGGAAACTGTTAATACACCGGAAAACCGGAGAGAGCCACATTCGTTGACGGAGACGTCCGTCAACCCACGTGACCCTTTCATCGGCTCTGGCCAGGCCCCCGGCAGCTCTCTTCGACACCGGAGCGACAGCGACGACTGAAGCTCATGGCATCGAATGACGAACTACCGGGGACTGTCTTGTGCCCGGGCGGATTCGTTGGCTGACACGCATCCGCAGTGCCTGTCAGGCCGCCGCCCAGCCGGCGGCAGGCCGGGCTCTCAGCCCAGCCGCGGGATCTCGATCGCCGGGCAGCGGTCCATGACCATGTCGAGACCGGCCGCGCGGCTGCGTTCGTACGCAGTCTCGTCGATCACCCCGAGCTGGAACCAGACAGCGCTGGCGCCCGCGGCCACTGCCTCGTCCGCCACGGGCCCGGCCAGATGGCTGTTGACGAAGACGTCCACCACGTCCACCGGGAACGGAATTGCGGCGAGCGAGGCATAGCCCTGCTCGCCGTGCACCGTCTCCGCCTTCGGGTGTACGGGCACGACGCGCTTGCCGAAGCGCTGCAGCACCTCAGCCACGCCGTAGGCCGCCCGTGACCGGTTGTTGGACAGGCCGACCACCGCCCACGTGTCGCCGTGTTCCGTGAGTATCTTGCGGATGGTCGCGGCGTCGCCGTGCATTCCCAGCCTCCTGCGGGTCGGAAGGTCAACTCTGTCCGCAACAGCCACCGCCCTCCGGGGATTCCCCCGCCTCCTACGGCATGATCCGTCGGGTTTGTCGGAGGACTCGAGCGGGCCGGTGGCCACGGCGGAGGATCTCAGAAGAATCCGGACGGAGCTGTCGATCCGGCCGCCCCTCGTTCGACGCAAGGGTGAGAGCGGAGGTCGCTCCCCATGCCGGTGGTCGACGGCACGGACGTGCGCCTTGGCGGAGGCCCGGCCACCATCCAGCAGTACCTGCGCGCCGGGCTGGTGGACGAGCTGCGCATCGCCATCGTCCCGCTCCTCTCCGGCCACGGGGAGCGACTCTTCGACCACCTGGGAGACGGGATCGACGGGTACCGGGTCGCGGAACAGGTCGGTTCGGCAACCGCCACTCATGCCCGCCTGATTCGCCGCTGACCCGTCCCCTGGGGGATTGCCCGGTGCCCCGAGGCCTTCGGTCCCGGCCGTGCCGGTTCACGTACTGCCGCGAGTACTCGGCCCGGCATCCGGTCGCCGGGGCGTGGGCCGTGGCACTCAGGGCATGGCGCTGAGGGGGAGGAGCTGGGGACGTTTCGCGGTGCGGTTGTCGCCCGAGGACTGACCGCGCAGGCGGCGTCCGAGCCAAGGGCCGAGGAATGCCGCCGCCCAGCGCAGCTCGGCAGCTGCGGCTTGCCGGCCCGCGGGGACCGCCTGTGGCGGCAGCGGGAGTGTCCAGGCGTCGTCGCTCCCGGGCAGGGTGAGGGCTTGGGCGACGGCCGCGGCGATCCGTTCGTGGCCGAGGGGGCTGGCGTGGAGTCGGTCCGCGCTCCACAGCCGTGGGTCGGTGGCGACGGCCTGCCGGGCCGTTTCTGCGACCGAGACCCCGTGACGGTCGGCCGCAGCACGAATGCTGTTGTTGAGGTCGAGCACGCGGGACCTGACCGGCCGGGCGAGAGGCGCGATCTTTCCCACGTCGGGGAACGTCAGGGTCACCACGTGTGCCCCGGTGGCCGTGAGCGCGGCGAACATCTCTTCCAGGTGCCCGGCCACCGTCGCGGCGTTGAACCGGGGCCGGAGCAGATCGTTGATCCCAGCGACGACGGTGACGAGGTCGGGGCGCAGGGCCAGGGCGGGCCCCAGCTGCTCGGTGCGGACCTGGGCGGCGACACGTCCTCGGACGGCCAGGTTGGCGTACAGAAGCCGGGGGTTGACGGCCGCGAGGTGCTCGGCGAGCCGGTCGGCCCAGCCCCGTAGGCCTACGGTGTCGTCTCCGTCGCCGAGCCCTTCGGTCTGGCTGTCGCCCATGGCCACGTAGCGCAGGTACTCACTGCTCGGCACTAGTCGTCTGCCTTTCCCGCAGAACGGCTGCGATCCGCAGGCACCAGTTCCGGTGGCCCTGCTCGAAGGCCAGACCGCGCAGGCATGTCAGGTACGGCCCGATCCGTTCGCCTCGGCGGAGGAACTCCTCCTCGTCCGCATCGCCGTCGAACGCCTTCGCCAGCTGGTAGCCGCTGTACTCGCCGTCCAGCAGTGCCGCCAGCACGGCATGTCTCAAGGCCATCGAAGCAGCCCCTTCCCATTGCTCGTCTTCCCATTGCTCGTCCGCCACTGCATCATACTCAAGGAAGTGACTAGTCATATTCTTGAGTGCCGGGGGCCCTGGAGACTGGAGCGGCGATGGAGACTGGAGGGGCGATGAAGGCTGCTGAACGCTTCCGCAATGCCGTGGAAAGCGCGATCCCGCCGCACTGGAGGACCCTTCACCGAGGACATCCGCTTCTACAGCCCGGTGAAGTTCACCCCCTTCGAGGGCAGGCCCATGGTGCTGGGACTCTTCGGCGTCCTCATGCGCACCTTCGAGGCCATCCGCTACATCGGACATCTCGAGGGGGCGGTCGAGACAGGTGCCGACGGCGAAGAAGCTCAGTCCGTGATCCTGCCTTTCCGGGCCGTCGTGGACGGCAAGGAGATCCACGGCATAGACGTGTTGCAGTTCGATGAGATGGGCCGGGGCAAGGAGTTCACCGTGATGGTGCGTCCCCAGTCAGCTGTACATGCCTTGGGTCAGGCGGTACTTGCCGGTCTGGTGGCCGACGGCCTCGTCCCCGAGCCGGCCGGCAACTAGGGTCTCGCACCGTTCGCGTCGTCGCACAAGCTCACGCCTGTCGCTGCGACGGACCCCGGAACATCCGCCGGCAATGGGCCAAGCTGTCCTTGCAGGCCAACCAGCGCATGCGGGGTGACGGCCCTTGGGTCCGGGCACGGACGGCTCGCCACACTGGCGGAACCTTTCCATCGAACAGATGGGTGACCCGCGTCGGCGCAAGAGCCTGACCGCCTACCTGGACAGGCTCTCGTGAGCCACCTGAGGCCAAGCCCCTCGCGGGACGTACTCCCGGACCGGGCGGAGGCGCGCAAGCACCTGCCATGAGCCGAATCCGCCGGTACGGGGTGCCCGCGCGTACCCGAGCGAAGGCCGTTGGCCGGATCACCCAACGCGGTGACCCGGCCAACGGCCTTCCTTTTGCCCCTGAGCCGCCTGTGGGCGCCCCAGTGTCCACCGTCCTTTGCTCGGGTCTATCCGCTATTGGTTGCTTGATGCCCTACCGTTCCGCGTGGCGAGTTTTGCGGAGGACCGATGGACATCACGGTGCTGATCAGACCCTGAGGTGATCGTGATGGCGGCCCCCTCCGGGTAACCGGTCGCCGGCACCGGGTGGACGGCATCGACCCCGTCCACCTGGGGGAGCCGGTGCTGCTGCAGCTCTCCACGCCCGACCTACGGAAGGTACGCCTCTCATGAAGCGCAGGATCCTCGGTGGCACGGGCATCTCGGTCAGCGAATACGCGCTGGGGGCGATGATGTTCGGCGCCTGGGGCAACCCGGACCAGCGTGAGTCGGTCCGTATGATCCACCGGGCTCTGGACGCGGGCGTCAACTTCCTGGACACCGCGGACATCTACAGCAAGGGCGAATCGGAGGAGATCGTCGGCAAGGCGCTGAGGCGCCGCAGGGACGACGTCGTGCTCGCCACGAAAGGCCACACCGCGATGGGCGAGGATCCCAACTGCAGCGGAAACTCCCGGCGCTGGCTGACCCGTGCCGTCGAAGACAGTCTGCGCCGCCTGGGCACCGACCACATCGACCTGTACCAGGTCCACCGCCCCGATCCGGCCACCGACATCGACGAGACCCTGGCCGTCCTCTCCGACCTCGTACGCGCGGGCAAGCTGCGCGCCATCGGGCACTCGACGTTCCCCGCGGAACAGATCGTTGAGGCCCAGTGGACGGCCGAGCGGCGCGGCCACATCCGCTTCCGCACCGAGCAGCCGCCGTACTCGATCCTGGCGCGGGGCGTCGAGGCGGCCGTGCTGCCGACCACCCAGCGGTACGGCATGGGTGTGCTGACCTGGGGTCCGCTGAGCGCCGGGTGGCTCTCCGGCAAGTACGCCAAGCCGTCGGACATCGACCTCACGGCAGGCGGCGGGCGGGCGGCTCTCGAGCAGCACAAGTTCGATCCGTCCCTGCCGGGCAACGCCCGCAAGCTGGAGGCCGTCGGCGAGCTGACGAAACTGGCGGACGAGGCGGGCCTGAAGCTCCCGTACCTGGCGATCGCCTTCGTACGGGCCCACCCGGCCGTCACTTCGGTGATCATCGGGCCGCGGACTCCCGCCCACCTCGAAGACCTGCTGGAGGGCGTGGACGTCGAGCTGAGCGATGACGTGCTGGACCGGATCGACGAAATCGTGCCTCCGGGCACTGACCTGAACCGGGACGACTTGTACTACACACCGCCGGCCCTGTCCGACAAGTCCCTGCGGCGCCGCTGAGGCCGGTCCCGCCGAGCCGGCCCTCCTCTTCGTCATCCCCCGGGGCTGGTCAGGTCGTCTTGATCTGGCCTCCGTCGATGAGGAATTCGGCGCCGGTGATGTTGCCGGCGCGGGGGGAGGCCAGGAAGACGACGAGGTCCGCAACCTCGTGGGGTTCGGTGATCCGTCCGGTGGAGATGCCCATCTGGCGGGGAACGACCTCGTTCAGGGCCTCATCGGCGGTACTGCCGGCGCCTGCGGCGACGGCGTCGGCGAAGGCACCGGGGTCGGTCCAGAACGGAGTGCGGACGGGCCCTGGTGCGACGGCGTTGACGCGTACGCCACGTGGGGCGAACTCCTCCGACAAAGCCTTGGTGAGGTTGCTCAGTGCGGCTTTGGCCGCCGAGTAGTCCACCACGGTGGGGAACGGCAGCCGGGCATTGACGGAGCTGATGTTGACGATCGCCCCGCCGCCGTCGGCCAGCAGATGCGGCAGGGCAGCACGGCTGGCACGGACCGCGCTCAAGAACGTCAGGTTGAGCGCCCGCTCCCATTCCGCGTCATCGATGTCGAGGAAACTGGCGCGTGGGCTGGCGGCGCCCACGTTGTTCACCAGCACGTCGACCCTGCCATGTCGGTCTGTGGCGGCCTGGATCAGCAGGTCGGCACCGTCGGCGCGGGCCAGGTCGACGGGGACGAAGGTGACGTCATATCTTTCGCGCAGGTCAGCCAGCTGAGGAGTTTCACTGCGGCTGCCGACGACGATACGGGCGCCTTCACGGCCGAGTGCTTCGGCGACGGCAAGGCCGATGCCCTTGCTGCCACCGGTGACGACGGCGACCTTGTCCGTGAGGTTCAGCTCCATCGAGATCCCTCTGCGTCGTGAGCGCAACATGAAAAGTACGCATAAGTCGGGTTGATGCACTCAGTATCAGGCCTCCGCCGGTCTGTGCACGTGCCGATCACCACGAGTTTCGGCGCCGAAGATTCCTGAGCCCCCGGCAGCAGGTCGCCCGGCCCTGCCCTGTGCTGGTCAGCCGGCGTCCCACCTTGATCTGCATCGTCCGAGACAGCGGAGTCGGTCCCCGCCCCCGAGTCCGCCATCTGCGCGATCACCTGGGCGTGGCACGCCTGCGGGCCGCGCCAGCAGCCCAGTCGGTGCCCACGGAGCTCCGGGAGGAGAGCGAGGAGGTCCGGACGGCCGACGAGCCATTCGCGGTACCGCTCGACGACCTCCTGCCGGCTGCCGTCGCGACCGGGACGGAAGGGGCTCGCCAGCGGGGAGGCGCGGAGATCCCAGCCGCCCCGGTGCATGGCCCGCCCGACGTAGACCACATCCGCGAACTCCGGATCGTCACGGTGGCCTCTGAGATTGACGACCGTGGTGCCACTCATGTCCTCAGTCCTCCAGGCTCACCCGGCGCCCGGCAGGGCGAAGACCGCGCAGGTCGTGGTGCCGTGTGCGTACAGCTTGCCGTCCACGGCCCCGAAGACCCGGGCCTCCGCGGTGGCGGTCGTGCGGCCCACATGGATGGTCGTGCCCTCGCAGCGCAGTGTCGGGGTGTGGCCGTACACCGGGCGTACGAGATTCACTCCCTGCTGCATGGTCGCGTAGGCGCGCCGGGTGGGCAGGGCGCTCATGACCGCGGTGCCGAGGCCCCGCGGTGACGTAACTGCACGCTGCGCCGGAGAGGGGAGGTCTCCGAGGCGGCTTTGCGTGCCCGACTGGCTATAAGGTGCCCAGGACCGCGTGAACTTCGTCGAGACCATTGCGTACTCTCCCGTCGGCAAGATGCCGCGCCGGGACCTGCGCGATTCCCCGTGGGAGGGCGAGCGATGAGCAAGCGTGAGGCGGTACGGATCGAGCGGGACGGTCCCGTGTTCACCGTGATCCTGGCCCGCCCCGAGGTCCGTAACGCGGTCGACGGCCCGACTGCCGCCCAACTCGCCGGCGCTTTCCGCCGGTTCGAGTCGGAGCGGGATGCTGCCGTCGCCGTCCTGTGGGGCGAGGGCGGTACGTTCTGCTCCGGCGCCGACCTCAAGGCCGTCGGCACGCCTCGGGGCAACAAGGTCCTGGCCGAGGGCGACGGTCCGTTGGGCCCCACCCGGATGCGGCTGAGCAAGCCGGTCATCGCGGCCGTCTCCGGCCATGCAGTGGCCGGCGGACTGGAGCTGGCGGCCTGGTGCGATCTGCGGGTCGCCGAAGAGGACGCGGTCTTCGGGGTGTTCTGCCGCCGCTGGGGCGTACCTCTGGTGGACGGAGGCACCGTACGGCTGCCGCGGTTGATCGGCGAGAGCCGCGCCATGGACATGATCCTCACCGGCCGCCCCGTCCCGGCCGCCGAGGCATACGCCATGGGGCTCGCCAACCGGCTCGTGCCCACCGGCACCGCCCGTCGGGCAGCGGAGCGAATCGCGCGCGAGATCGCCGCGTTCCCCCAGCTGTGCCTGCGCCACGACAGGCTCTCCGTGGGCGAGCAGCACGGCCTGAACGAGGCGGACGCCCTGGCCGCCGAGTACCGCCACGGTATGGTTCCGCTGGCCGCGGGGGAGACGCAGTCGGGCGCCGACCGGTTCGCGGGCGGCGCGGGACGCCACGGGTCCTTCACCGAGTCGACTGCCCAGGACTGAAGTTGCCGCGCCCGGCCGAACGTAACTCGGGGATTGCGGCACCGGGTAGTCGCCCGCCGCGCGCAATGACTGTGGTCAGTGGCGGCTGCGGCGTGTGCTTGTCTTGCGGTAACCGAAGGGGCCGGGAAGATCCATTGAGGTCGTGCGCCGGCCTGTCGACGAGTAAGTACGCCTGGCACCATCGCCCTTGCCGACCGTGATGGAGACGGACTTGCGGTTGACGTTGAGGCGGACGCCCGGGAATATGCGGAAGCTCTTACGGAAGGTGACGGGCATGGTGTTCTCCTTTAGTTGATCGTTCGTCTTCCCGGAGTTCCCGTGATTACGCGGTTCGGTGCCGACGGCGGCGTGACTCCAACGCTGTTGGGCCGCCAACTGCACCAAACACGCAATCCGCAGGGGGAGTTCCAGGACATTGTGGACAACAGCGGTGCGCCGCGGAGCCGGCGGACCTCGACCGGTTGCGGGGCGTCCGCGACCGGAACGCCACCCAGGTCTGACCCAAAAGGGACTCCGGCCCCCGCCCCCGAAGTACGTGGGTGCGTTGACACCGGCCGCGTTGATCCGCAGCGGTCGGCGGGGAGTCGATCCCGTCGGAACCGGTCGTCCAGAAGCAACTGGACGGGATGGGGCGACTCCCGCACCGACGGACCAGCCGCCGGGAACTGTCGGGCCGCGCGTCGGCGTGCACGGTGGCGCCGGTTGCGGGGTCCCGTAAATGGGTGGAAAGCTGAAGTGCAGGGCCCCGGAAGGGACCTCCGCAGTCCGCTCGGCTTTGCAGGCCGTGGCCGGTCAGGCATGTGTGCACCGCGATTGCCCGCCGGGGCGATGCCGCTCGGTCCAACCAGCTCCGAGTTGTTGATCCGAAGTGCGAAAGCACTGCGGGCCTGCTGGACGGCTGTCCGTCAGCCCCCTGCCCCGGAAGGAGCGCTCATGCAGCAGGACAAGCACCCGGAGTACCGCCCTGTGGTGTTCCGCGACCGTGCGGCAGGCTACGCCTTCCTCACTCGTTCCACCGCGACGAGCGACCAGGTGATCGAGTGGGACGATGGCGAGACCTACCCGGTCGTGGATGTGGAGATCTCCTCGGAGAGCCACCCCTTCTACACCGGCAAGGCACGGACGGTGGATTCGGAGGGCCGCATCGCCCAGTTCGAACGCCGCTACGGCAGCACGGGCGACAAGCCCGACGACGGGAACGCCTCCTGATCCTCAGCGGGTACCAGGGGTCGGCTCGGCCCCGTGGGCGACATGAACGCCACCGCGGCCGTGAGGCTGAGCAGGAGGGCCAGGTGGCCGTGTGAACGAGACTGGACTCATGCAGGCCAACGATTCCGTCCGTCTCATCGTGGTCCGGCACGCGAAGGCCGCACGGCCGGACGTGCCGGACGTGGAGCGGCCACTCGCCCCCAGGGGCCGGCGGGACGCGCCGGCTGTCGGCCGGTGGCTCCGGGACCATGCCTGCGCGCCTGACATGGTCTTCTGTTCGCCGTCTCGCCGTACCCGGGAGACCTGGGAGCTGGCACTTCCACACCTCGGTACGGCGCCTCAGGTCGTCTACGACGCCAGGGTGTACCACGGCGACGGCGACGACCTGCTCGAGGTCGTACGCGAAGCACCGCAGAGCTGCAGGACCGTGTTGCTGGTCGGCCATCGGCCCGCCGTCCAGGAACTGGTGCTGGAGCTGGCCCGAGAAGAGGACAACCCGCACCTCGGCGCCGTGCGCGACAAGTTCCCCACCGCCGGGGTAGCCGTGCTCAAGGCTCCGGGGACCTGGGCAGGCCTGGCCCCCGGTAGGGCGACCCTCGCCCACTTCGCAGCGCCCCGCGGCGTTAAGGGACCACGGACGAACTGAGGTCGCTGCCGGCCTCCGCCCCTCGAATGCGAAGCAGGTTTCCGCCGGACAGGGCTCGGTGAGCTGATTCAAGGCCTGGTGCGGTCGGGCCGGCGCTGCTACGCACGGTGATGGTCCCTCCCCGGGGAGTGCTGCCGCGGGGCCGGCGGCCATCCGGGCGATGGTCTCGTCGTCCTTCCCCCGGTCGGCGGGCTCACGAGGTCGCAGCGCGTCCGCGCCTGCGGCGGCGACCGCAGCGACGTAGGCGCGCCCGCCGAGGGCGTCCAGCTGAGGGGCCCGGTGCCAGCCGAGCCGGTCGGCTTGGGCGCGTTTCATGCCAGAGCTTGAATGCCCCGATCTGTGGCTGCGGCAGCGCCCGTCAACTGCCCGGTTGGCACGACAGCGAATGCTGACTGCCGCTCCGGGCACACGGGTGAGGAACCTCAACGCAGGGAGCTCACCATGATGGTCGTCGGCATTGTCGCCGTATGTATCGTTCTTGCCGTCCTCGCCTTCTTCGTGCCGCGCATCTCCAGGCATCCGCAGCGCGGCACGCAGCGCGGCCTCGGGGTCGGATCCCGAGCCGGGAGCAAGGCGCCCGGCATCCTGGGGAGGCTGTTCAGCAAACCCTTCCGCAGCAGCTCCAAGGCTGTGAATCGCAGCGGCTCCGCCGGCCGCCGAGCCCGCGGACGTATGCCGTTCTAAGGACAATGGCGCAGACCCTGCTGCCTCTCTCCCCACATCCACATCCCCTGGCAGCCGAATCGAACAAAGCCGGGGCGCAGTCGAAAGGGAATCGATCGCATGGACCCTAACCTCTGGACTTACACGCCCACTTCCGGCCGCGAGACCGGAACCAGCCTTATCGGCTACAGGGTTGAGGCGACCGACGGCAGCATCGGCAAGGTCGACAAGCACTCCGACGATGTGGGCTCCGCCCACATCGTGGTCGATACCGGCCCGTGGATCTTCGGGAAGCATGTTCTGCTGCCTGCCGGCACTGTCTCCAGCATCGACCTCGTGATGGAAACCGTCCACGTCTCGCGCACGCGGGACGAAATCAGGAACGCGCCCGAATTCGACAAGGACAAGCACGGCGGTGATCAGGGCTACCGTGAGACGCTCGGCGGGTACTACGGCGGCTTCATGGGCTGACACATCACCCGAGGCAGCAGTGGACCGGAAGCATGGGCTTCCGGTCCGCTTTTCATGCTCCGCTTCTCATGCTCCGACGGAAATGGTCGGGTTCTGAACCCTCCCGCTCACCAGGGTGTACCAGCACTCAGCCGCTTTCGGTCCAACGGGTGGTCCGGAACGTTGTCAGGGTTCTTCGCGGTTCGCCGTCCTCGGCGAACCGGCGTCCGCGGGGTGTGTCGATGCGAGGCACCTGCTCAGACGACCGGCTGTCCCACGCCCAGCATGTTTCCCTCGCTGTCACGGAACCAGGCGCCGCGCTCACCCATCGCCCCTTTGCTCGGGTAGTTCCCGTCGATCTCGGCGATTCCGTCCCTGGTCCGCAGTCCGGGCAGGTCGACCTCCTCGAACACCACGCCGCGCCGTTTGAGTTGCGACACCACATTCTCGATGTCGTCGACTTCCCAACCCATCTGAGTGAAGGTGCCGGGCGACGCTCCCGCCGATTGGAACAGTGCGAAGTCCGCACCTGCGCAGCGATACAGCAGCCCGCCGGGTCGCTCATCGATGGGCTCAAGGCCGAGCTTCTGGGAGTAGAACCGTCGAGCCCGGTCCAAATTCTGTGCCGGCAGTCTGGTCGCCACGCGTGCCCGGGCCAGAGGGTTCTCGTCGTCTGCGTTCATGCCACCACTGTGCCGTGAACAATGGCTGGAGGGCGTGAGGCAGCTCAGGGCCACGGACAGTTACGATGGAAATCCTCCGCCGCGTCATTCGGCACGGAGCGAGCAGGATGGGTGTGAGCGGAAACCTGGCCTCGCGGGGCCGGGACTGCACGCGCTTCGGGCGGCTTCACCGGACTGCCGCCGGCTGCGGCGGCGAAGCGCGGGTGGCGCAGCGTCACGCCGTGTAGAAATGCCGAAGCGGTGGAAGCGTGAAACAGCCCGGTGCAGGTGATCATGTTGATGATCGTCTGCATGAATGCAGCAACGCGTAACGGAGGGTGTGCCATGTCGAAACCGCCGCTTCCCGAAGAGGCAGTCGCGATGTTGACGAAGGCCAATCCGGCCGTTATCACGACCCTGCGCTCGGACGGCCAGCCGGTGTCCACGGCCACCTGGTATCTCTGGGACAACGGCCGGGTACTGGTCAACATGGATGAGGGACGCAAACGGCTGCAGCATGTGCGCAACGACCCGCGGGTGTCGCTCACCGTGCTCGACGAGAGCAACTGGTACACGCACATCAGCATCATCGGGCGCGTCACCGAGCTCTACGAGGACAAGGAACTGGCCGACATCGACCGGTTGTCCCGGCAATACCTCGGCCAGCCCTACGGGCAGCGCGGTCGCCGCCGGTTCAGTGCTTGGATCGAGGTCGATCGCTGGCACGGTTGGGGCACCCTGAAGGACAGCAGCCAGGCCGGGTGACCTGAGGGGCAGCCGCGGCAACGTGCGTGCCTGGATCGCCGCGCGGCTCGTCGGCCGGCCGCCGTCGTCACTCCGGCGACCGGCGACCATGCCGCCGTCCTTGTCCCACGTCGTCCCACGTCCCGGATTCTTTCGCTCACACTTCGCCCCGGTGGAGGCAGTCCAGGACGGCCAGCTCGTCCTCGGAGAGGCGCAGTGGGCCGGCGGCCACGTTTGCGCCCAGGTGATCCGGGTTGCCGGTACCGGGGATGGCCAGCACATGTGCCCCGCGGTGCAGCGTCCACGCGAGCCGGACCTGCGCCGCACTCGCCCCGTGTGCGCGCGACGGCAAGGACCTCCTCTCTGTCGGCGTCGCGCGCGCCCATCTCGCGCCCAGCACCGGCGATCGCGTAGAACGGCACGAACGCGACACCCTGCTCACCGCAGGTCCGCAGGAACTCGTCCTGCTCGGGCCGCGCGCCGATGCCGTACTGGTTCTGTACGCAGACCACTGGCGCGATGGCCTGGGCCTCGGCGAGGTGCTCGGGGCGGACGTTGGAGCTGCCCAGGTGACGGATGAGCCCGGCGTCGCGGGCCGGCATGGGGTAGCCACTCGCCCGAGGGGTCCCGGCCCGGCCCGACCTTGGTGGTGATGACGAGGTCGTCCGGATAGGGGGCCAGGGCTTGGTTGATCAGCTCGTTGGCCGAACGCAGCGGCGAGAAGTAGAACGCGGCGGTGTCGATGTGGTTCACACCGAGCTCAACCGCGCGCCGAAGCACGCTGATAGCCCGGCCACGATCGCTCGCAGTGGCGTCGGCGCCGAACGACTCACCGTTCTGCGTCAAGCGCATCGCGCCGAAACCGATCCGGTTGACCGGCAGGTCCCCCAGCTTCCACGTGCCTGATGCCGCCGCGGCCGCAAATCGAAGTCGTACCACTTCTCGGGACCGACGACGCTGTCGAGCACCATGCGGCCACACGCTGCGGGAACAGCTCGGCATAGGCGGCTCCGAGGTAGCTGCCGTACGAGACGCCCAGGAAGCCGATCCGCTGTTCGCCGAGTGCGGAGCGTACGGCGTCCATGTCCCGTGCGGTCTGGGTGGTCGACAGATGCGCCAGGGCGTCACCGACGCCGGCGGCGCAGTCGTCCGCCATGCGCCTCAACGAGTTGAGGTACGCCTTCTCCGCCGTGTGGCCGGACGGCACGGGCTCGGGTCCGGGACTCGCGAAGAGGCCGCCCATCGAGCCGCAGCCCGCGGGCGCGCTCCGCCCCGTACCGCGCGGGTCAAACCCGATGACGTCGTACGAGCGGCGTACGCGCTCGGGCAGCTTGGCCCGTTTGGTAATGGCGTAGGCCAGCCCCGGGCCGCCGGGCCCGCCGGGGTTCACCAGCAGGATGCCGCGCCGCTCGTTGGCCGGCCCAGAGGCGCGTACCCGCGAGACGGCGATACGGATGTGCTCGCCGTCCGGGTGTTCCCGGTCGAGCGGGACGCTCAGCCATCCGCACTCCACCCGCGCGGGAGCGGGCGGGACCGGTGTGGACTCCGGGCAGGCGCCGAAACGCGGCGACGGATCCGGGGCGGCGGCGTGGACCGGCGCGATCGGGACGAGGGCGGCAGTGGTGGCCACGAGGGCGCACAGCATGCCCCAGTGGCCGTACAGCGGGAGTCACGGGTCTCGCATTCAGAGAATCGACGGTGGATCAGATGACAATGAAAACGATTACCGTTAACGTGTGGCCGAGTCAAGGCAGGCAACCCCGACGGGTGCCGCCTGCGCGTCCTGAGGTCAACCCGCGTTCTGAGAAGGGGAAGCCGTGGCCCATCTGCTGATGGTCGAGAGCTGGGTCGGATCGATGAGCAGACTTCTGCCACGAGCGATCCGTGAAGGCGGGCACGAGTTCACCTTCCTCACCCGTGATCTCCACCACTACGTGCGCTCCGCCCCTGAGGGCACCGCACACCCGCTGCTCGCGGCACGCAACGTGCTGACGGCCGACACCAACGACATCGAGGCGTTGCTCCCGCTCGTCGAGCGCGCGCACGGCGCGCTGGAGTTCGACGGGGTGATCACCTCCTGCGACTACTACCTCCCGACGGCCGCGCGTATCGCCGGCAGCCTCGGGCTGCCGGGCCCCGCTGCCGCGGCCGTCGAGAACGCCTGCCGCAAGGATGCGACCCGCCGGGTCCTCGCCGATGCGGCTGTGCCGGGTCCCCGCTTCGCAGTCTGCGCCGACATGACCGAGGCCGCCGACGCGGCGCGGGAAATCGGATACCCGCTCGTGCTCAAGCCCGTCGACCTGTGCGCAGGGATGTTCGTACGGCGCGTCGACGACGAGTCGGAGCTGGCCCGCGCCTACCGGGCGCTCGCGGACTTCCCCGTCAACGCCCGAGGCCAGCGACGTGAACCTGCAGTCCTGCTCGAAGAGCTACTCCGGGGCCCCGAAGTCAGCGTCGAGACCGTGTCGTTCGCCGGGGCGGCGCAGGTGGTCGGGGTGACCGACAAGAGCGTCGGCGGGGCGCCGGCGTTCATCGAGACCGGTCACATGTTCCCCGCGGCGCTCGCTGCCGCTGACGCCGAGGCGGCTGCGGAGACGGCGCTGCAGGCGCTCCAGGCCCTCGGCCTGGACGGGGTCGTGGCGCATACCGAGATCAAACTGACGCCCGACGGGCCCCGGGTGGTCGAGGTCAACTCCCGGCCCGCCGGCAACCGCATCACCGAACTGATCCGTCACGTCACGGGGATCGACCTTGCCGCCGCCTGCGTCGACGTCGCCCTCGGCCGCGAACCGGATCTGCGCCGACGAGCCACCGGGCTGCACAGCGCCGCCATCGGGTTCCTGGTGCCGGAGACCGGGGGCGTGCTGGAGTCCATCGACGGCTCCGACGAGGTACGTGCGGCCGTGGGACTGCTGGAGATCCAGCTCTCCGAGCCCGGCAAGCCGGTCAAGGCAGCGGGCAGCAACAACGACTACCTGGGACACGTCATGGCCGGCGATGCCGGTGGTCTAGGGGCCCGTGAAAGGGTCGAGACGCTGCTCTCGGCGCTCTGTCCGAAGGTGGTGGGCCGATGACCGCCATCACCGACGCGGATGTCACCCCGGCCTCCTACGACGACCTCGTCGACCTGGTGCTCCGCGGTGGCTTCGGGCCCGACCCGGGCACCCAGCGGATCGCCGTGGCGTTCACCACGCGCCAGGCCGTACGGCACGACGGGCGCAGCGGCGGCTACCGGAACGAAGTCCTGAGCCTGCGGCTGGCCGCAGCGGTGGGATCCTGCGCGGTCGAGCCGGGCGAGCTGCCCGACGGCGCGATCGACGACTGTGTCGGCGCCGACGTCGCCCGGCTGCTGGAGCACGAACTGCTGCCGGTGCGGGTGGCGGCGCTGGACGCCTATCTGATGCACGTCCTTCCCCATGGGCGCGCGGTCGGCGCGCTGCCCAGTGACTTGCCCGCCGGGAGCTCACTGGAGAGGTCCCGGGCGAGGGCCGAGGCCGTCGTCGATCTGCTCGATGTCACCCGGGGACGCACCGTGCTCGTCGTGGGCGTGGTCAACTCGCTGCTGGAGGCGCTACGGGCGCGTGGTCTGGCGTACATACCCTGCGACCTCAAGGGCGGCGCGACGGAGTGGGGCGAGCCGGTCCGGACCGACGCGCTGTCCGAACTGGAGCGCTGTGACGCGGTCCTCGCCTCGGGCATGGTGCTCGGCAACGGCAGCTTCGAGCCGTTGCGGGAGCACGCGCTGCGGCACGGCAAACCGCTGGTGATGTTCGCCCAGACCGGCAGCGCGGTGCTGCCGCGCTTCATCGGCGCCGGAGTCAGCGCCGTGTGCGCGGAGCCCTACCCCTTCTTCTGGCTCGACGGCGGTCCTGGAATCATCCACCGCTACGGCGGCAGTGAGCGCTCCGGAGCCGCCCTGTGACCACCGCCGTCCTCAGCCCCGCGGGCAACCGGGAACTGCTCGCCCTGCTCGGCCGTACCCCGCTCGCCCGCATCACCGTCGACCTGCCCTGCCCGCAGCCGGGCTTCTGGGCCAAGCTGGAAGGTCTCGGCGCCGGCGGCATGAAGGCGCGAGCGGCCGTCTCCATGCTGCTCGGCGCCAAGGAGCGCGGCGAACTGCGGCCCGGCGCACCGGTCGTGGAGTCCACCTCCGGAACGCTCGGCATCGGGCTGGCCTTCGCCGGCCAGGCCCTGGGGCACCCGATCGTGCTGGTCGGCGACACGGAGCTGGAGCCCTCGATGCGACAGTTGCTGCGCGCGTACGGCGCCCGGCTGGAGCTGGTCGACCGCCCGGCGGCCGAGGGCGGATGGCAGGCCGCCCGACTGGGCCGGCTGCGCGAACTGCTGTCGACGCTGCCGGACGCCTACTGGCCCGACCAGTACAACAACCCCGACAACATCGTCGGCTACGCCTCCCTCGCTGCCGAGCTGGCCGCTCAGTTGGACCACCTCGACGTGCTGGTGTGCAGCGTCGGCACCGGCGGCCACAGCGCCGGTGTGGTGGGACCGCTGCGGCGGCACTGGCCCGAGCTCCGGCTGATCGGCGTGGACGCCACCGGCTCGACGATATTCGGCCAGCCCGCCAGGCCCCGGCTGATGCGCGGCCTGGGCAGCAGCATCCACCCGCGCAACGTCGCCTACGGCGCCTTCGACGAGGTCCACTGGGTCGGCCCGGCCGAGGCCGCGGGCGCCTGCCGGAAGCTCGCTGTCGGCAACTTCGTCAGCGGCGGCTGGAGCACCGGAGCCGTGGCCCTCGTGGCCGCGTGGGCCGCTCGAATACACCCGGGAGCCGTCGTCGCCACCGTCTTTCCCGACGGACCGCATCGCTATCTCGGCAGCGTCTACGACGACGACTTCGCCGCCGCCCACGGGCTCGACCCGGCCACCGCGGCCACGCGCCCCGTCGAGATCCCGCATCCGCGGGCCGTGGAGGCCACCGGCTGGGCTCGGTGCCGCGGCGTCACCGACCCGCTGGACAGCCGAACCCCACGTACGGAAGAGAGCTCGTGAAAGTCAGTCAGCGCACCGTGCGTCTCCAACTCACCGAGCCGCTGCGCATATCCCGCTCGACGATGGCGGCCCGTGACGCCGTCTGGCTGTCCATCGAGCACCAGGGCCGGAACGGCCACGGAGAAGTCGTCGCGAGCCTGTACTACGGCCTCGACGCGGGCACCATCGCGAGGCTGCTGAATGAAGTGGCCCTGGACCTGGCCCGGTTCGGGGACCCGGAGACCGCACTGGCCGCCCTGCGTACCGGCGGGCTGCCGGCGGACGGCACGCCCCCCGCCGTGACCGCGGCGCTCGAGTCGGCGCTCCTCGACCTGGTCGGCAAGCGCGCTGACCTCCCGGTCCACCAGCTCCTCGGTACATCCGCAGCACCCTTCGCGGCGACCGCACGCACCATCGGCATCACGTCGCCGAGGCGGGCCGAAGCCCAGGCCGCCCGCCTGGTACGGGACGGTTTCTCGGTTCTCAAGCTCAAAGCGGGCACCGCCGACCCCGAGGACGACCTGAAGCGCGTACGAGCCGTGCGGGCCGCCGCTCCCCACGCCCGGCTGCTCCTGGACCCCAATGGAGCCTGGACCGTCTCCACGACGGAGAGGCTGCTGCCCCGCCTCGCGGAGCTGGGAATCGAGGCCGTGGAGCAGCCGATCGCACCCGGCGACCCCGAAGCGCTGGCGAACCTCGCCGAACGGTCGCCGCTGCCGGTCATCGCCGACGAGGACGCGGTCGGTCACGAGGACGCCCGCCGCCTCGCCGGGCGGGTACAGGGCATCAACGTCAAGCTCGCCAAGTGCGGCGGCATCACCGCCGCACTGCGGATCGCCGAACTGATCGCCGGTACCGGCACCGAGCTGATGCTCGGCTGTCTGACCGCCAGCACGCTCGGCATCGCCCCCGCCGTGCACCTTGCCGATCGCGCCCGATGGGTCGACCTCGACGGGCACCTGCTGCTCGCCCACGACCCGTGGACCGGCACAGGCGGCACCGACGGCAGCGTCCGGGCGAGCCGGAGCCCCGGCCTCGGCGTGCGTCGGCGCACCGCCGAAGGGGCAGCGCCCGAAGGGCAGCAGTCGTGAAGACATGGCATGAGATACGCGGATTCCCCCTCGCGATACGGCTCCTCCTGGTCAACCAGCTCGGCGTCAACACCGGCTTCTACCTGCTCATCCCGTACCTGGCCGTGCATCTGAGCGAGGACCTCGGGCTGTCGGCCGCTGTCGTCGGCGTCGTGCTCGGCGTACGCAACCTCAGCCAGCAGGGCCTGTTCCTCATCGGCGGATCGGCGTCGGACCGGCTGGGAGCGCGAGGCGTCATCATCGCCGGATGCGCGCTGCGCACCGTCGGCTTCGGGCTCTTCGCACTCGGCGACGGACTGGCGGTGCTGCTGGCCGCATCCGTCCTCAGCGGACTGGCCGGGGCGCTGTTCAACCCGGCCGTACGCGCGTACCTCGCCCTGGAGGCAGGGGAGCGCAAGCCCGAGGCGTTCGCGCTGTTCAGCGTCTTCGCCACCACCGGCGCGCTCATAGGGCCGCTGCTCGGCAGCGCGCTGCTGCTCGTCGGCTTCCGGGCCTCCGCGCTCACCGCGGCCGGGATCTTCGCGGTGCTCACGATCGCCCAGGCCGTTGTGCTTCCGGCACGTGAGGTCACGCCGTCCTCGAACAGCGTCCTCGGCGACTGGCGGGAGGTGATGGGCAACCGCGGCTTCGTCGCGTTCGCCGTCGCCATGGTCGGCATGTTCACCATGGAGAACCAGCTCTATCTGCTGCTGCCGGACGGCGCGCGCCGGGCCACCGGCTGGGACGGCGCGGCCGGCCTGGTCTTCCTCGTCGGCACCCTCACCAACCTCTGGCTGCAACTGCGCATCACGCGGGCGCTGAAAAGCCGGGGCACCCGGGCGAGATGGATCAGCGGGGGGCTCACCCTGATGGGGCTGGCCTTCATACCGCCGATGACGATGGCCGGGACCCGAACATCACACGGCGGCTTCGGCGACGCGGTGCTCGGCGCGCTGCCTGTCCTGGCAGGGGCCCTGCTGCTCTACCTGGGGGTCATGATCGCCCAGCCCTTCGTGATGGAGCTGATCCCCCGCTTCGGCCGACCGGAGCTCACCGGCACCTACTTCGGCCTCTTCTACGTGGTCTCGGGCGTCGCCGCGGCCGTGGGCAACAGCGTCGTCGGCTGGGCCATGGACACCGGTGAGCATGCGGGGGCGCAGTGGCTGCCGTGGGCGTGCTGCCTGGCCTTCGGCCTCGCCTCCGCCGTCGGCGTCGCCTGGCTGCACCGCCGGCGAGTGCTTCCCGCCCAAGTGACGCCCGTACCGGTACCGGCGTGAGGAGACACCTATGAGCAGCGCGAACCTGCTGACCGACAACCCGGTCCTGTACGAGGCCCGTTTCCCCGACGAGACGCGCCTGGCGGGGCGTTGGGCCGAGGACTGCCTGCGGCGGTACGCGGCAGGCCTGCGGGTCCTGGACATCGGATGCGGCACCGGCCGTGACGCCGCACACCTGCAACGGGCCGGCCGTACGGTCGTCGGCGCGGATCTGTCCGAGGCGATGCTGGAGTACGCCCGCGTGCACCACCCCGGTCCGGAGTACTTCCGGGCAGACCTGCGCGGATTCGACCTCGCGGAAGGGTCCTTCGATGCAGTGGTATGCCTCGACAGCGCCCTGCTGTACTGCCACACCAACGCCGAACTCGACGGCTTCCTGACCTCCTGCCGACGCTCGCTGGCGCCCGGAGGGCTGCTCGTCGCGGAGATGCGCAACGGGGCCTTCCTCCTCGGCCGTACGGAGCTTCTGGACAGCCCGTCGGTCAACGGATTCACCTGGCAGGGCACCGCCTACCGGTCCACCACCACGCTGCACGTCGACCGGGCGGCGCAACTGCTGCGCCGCACCCGTGTGTGGACCGCCGACGACGGATCGCCGCCGGTCGAGCAGTGCTCCGCGTGGCGTCTGCTGTTCCCCCAGGAACTGCGGCATGTCCTCGCCGTTCACGGCTTCGAGGTGCTCGCCCTGTACGACGGGCCCGGTCCTCGTACGGACCCGCCGTGGCAGGAGGGCGACACGCCGACCGCCTCGGCCGATGCCGACCGGCTGCATCTCGTCGCCCGGCTCATGCGCGCCCAATGACCCCACGCCGTCGCCCCCACGGCGACAGGCACACCCCCACGCCGTCGCCTCACGGCGGCAAGCACACCCCCGGCCGACAAGCACCCGAAGGACACCGTCATGCACGACCAACCCGTCGACAACCTCCGCTTCCCCGGTCTCCGACGCCGGGGCTTCCTCGCCGCAGCCGGCGGCGCGGCCGGCCTCGGCGCGCTCGCCCTCGCAGGCTGCGCAGGCTCCGGCAGCGCCGCCGACCCCGCCAAGGCAGACGGCAAGCCCAAGCGCGGCGGACGGCTCCGCGCCGCTTTCGCGGGCGGCGGTGCGAGCGAGACCCTCGACCCGCACCTGGCCAACCTCTTCGCCGATGCCGCCCGTGCCAAGGCCCTCTTCGACAAGCTCGCCGACTACGGACCGGACCTCTCCGCACAGCCCCGGCTCGCCTCCGCCTGGGAGCCGAACGCGGGTCTGGACCGCTGGAAGGTCACCCTGCGCGAGGCAGTCTTCCACGACGGCAAGCCGGTGACCGCCCAGGACGTCCTTCACAGCTACCGCCGCATCGGCGACCCGGCGAAGGCATTCCGGGCCAAGGCGTCCCTGGAGCCCGTCGACCTGAAGGCCAGCCGCGCTCTGGACGCGCGCACCGTCGAGTTCGTCCTCAAGCGTCCGACCGCCGAATTCCCCAACGTACTCGCCGCGTTCGGCGCGTACATCGTCCCCTCGGGTGCTCAGGACTTCGACAAGAAGCCGGTGGGCAGCGGTCCGTTCCGCTTCGTGTCCTTCACGCCCGGCAAGTCTGCCGTCTTCAGGCGCAACGACGCCTACTGGGACGACGCCCCCCACCTCGACGAGCTGGAGTTCGTCGTCGCCAACGAGGAATCGGCACGCGCCAACGCCCTGCTCGGCGGGCAGGTCGAGTACGCCCACGAACTCAACCCCGCCACCGCCCGCGCCCACGAGGACAAGGGGCAGATCCAGATCGTCCGGCTGCGCAACAGCGCCATGCAGGGCTTCGTCATGAAGACGGACCGGCCGCCGTTCGACGACAAGCGGGTTCGTGAGGCGTTCTTCCTGATCGCAGACCGCAAGGAACTGGTCGACGGCGCCCTGTCCGGCGCCGGCGAGATCGGCAACGACCTGTTCGGCAAGGGCTACGAGTATTACCCCGGCAACCTGCCGCAGCGCGAACAGGACCTCGACCGGGCCCGCAAGCTGCTGAGGCAGGCCGGCGCCGACAAGCTCAAGGTCACCCTCGACACGTCGCCGGTCGCGGCCGGATTCACCGAGGCCGCGGCGATCTTCCGCGACCAGGCGGCCCAGGCCGGAGTGACCATCGAGATCAGGACGGGCAGTAAGGACAGCTACTGGAAGGACATCCTCGACTCCGGGACCTTCGCCTCCTACCGCTCGGGCGCCATGCCCATCGAGTCCCACATCTCCCAGCGCCTGCTCACCGGTTCCACCACCAACGCGACCCACTGGAAGCACAAGGACTTCGACGCCCTGTACCAGCAGGCACAGTCCACGAAGGACAAGAAGGACCGCGCCGCCGTTTACGCACGCATGCAGCGCCGCCTGCACAGCGAGGGCGGCTTCCTGATCTGGGGCTTCGCCGACTGGATCCTCGGCACCGCCCGCAACGTCCGGGGCGTCGAGCAGAAGGCACCCGCCAACTCCCTCGACTGGGCGCGCTTCGACAAGGTCTGGCTGGCGTGACCGGACTACGGTCCTGGGTCGCCCGGCGGCTGCTGCTCGGCGTGGCGCAGACGGCAGCCGTCGTGCTGCTCGTCTTCGCCCTCACCGAGGCGCTGCCGGGCGACGCCGCCGTGGCACTCGCCGGCGACCAGCCCGACCCGGACCGGATCGCGGCCATCCGCGAGGCGATGCACCTGGACAGGGCGGTGTACGAACGTCTGGGGGACTGGGCGGCGGGGCTGGTGCACGGCGACTTCGGCACGTCACTGGTCTCCGGGCGACCCGTCAGCTCGTACATCGCGGACGGTTTCGGGCCGACGGTGCTGCTCGCCACGCTCACGCTGGTGCTGCTGGTGCCGGCCGGGGTCGGCCTCGGTGTGCTGGCCGCCCGCCACGAGGGGCGGTTCGTCGACCGGCTCGTCAGTTCGGTGACGCTCGGCGTGTACGCGGTCCCGGAGTTCGCCTTCGGCGTGCTGCTGGTCACCGTGTTCGCCCTGCGACTGGGCTGGCTGCCGCCGACCGCCGTCGGATACGGCACCGACCTGCTCGCCCACCCCACGGCGCTGGTCCTGCCCGTCGTCGTCCTGCTCTCCCGGCCGGTGTGTTCACTGGCCCGCCTGGTGCGCGCGGGCATGATCGACGCGCTCGCCTCGCCGTACGTGGCCCAGGCCCGCCGCTACGGAATCTCCGGCACCCGCGTCCGTTACACGCATGCCCTGCCCAACGCCATCGCGCCCGCCGCCCAGCAACTCGCGCGGACCGTCGACTGGTTGCTGTGCGGGGTCATCGTGGTGGAGGCGCTGTACGTCATCCCGGGTCTCGGAACGGTGCTGATGAGTGCTGTCGCGGAAAGGGACGTGCCAGTGGTGCAGGCCCTCGCGGTGGTCTTCGGAATGACCGCCGTCGCCCTCAACCTCGGCGCCGATCTGGTCGCCCACCGCTTCGCGCCCCGGGCTGGGGTGGCGGCATGACAACGCTCGCAGAGGTGCGGCCGGGACGCTTCGTGCTCGGCCTGGTGATCGCTGCCGTACCGCTCGCCCTGGCGCTGCTCGGGCCGCTCTTCACGGGCGACCCCGGGCCACGGGCGCCCTCCTTCACCATCGGCGGCGGGCACTGGCTCGGCACCGACTTCGTCGGCCGGGACGTATGGCGGCAGGTGCTGCTCGGCGGACAGTCGGTGGTCCTCGTCGCCCTGGCCGCGACCGCCCTGGCCTACTTGGTGGCGCTGCCGCTCGGGCTCGTCAGCGCGCTCACCCACCGGACATGGCTCGAAGAGCTGCTGATGCGGCCCCTGGACGTGCTGCTCGCCGTTCCGTCCCTGCTGCTGATCCTTTTGGTGGCCGCCGTCATCTCGCCGGGGGCGGTGGGCCTCTCACTGCTGGTGGCCGCCGTCAACATCCCGGATGCCGCGCGGATCGTCCGCGCGGCCGCGGCAGAGGCGGCCTCGCGCCCGGCCGTCGAGGCACTGCGCATGCAGGGGGAGACGTGGTGGCGCATGGCCTTCGGCTATGTCGGCAGGTCGATCGCGCGCACACTCGCCGCCGACGCGGGCGTGCGGCTCACAGGTGTGCTCTACCTCGTGGCCACGGCGGCGTTCCTCGGCGTCGGAGTCGCGCCGGACGCCTCCGACTGGGCGGTGATGGTGGACCGCAACCGTACGGGGCTGTTCGTCCAGCCCTGGGCCGTGGTGGTGCCCGCCCTGCTGATAGTCGCACTGACCACGGGGAGCAACTTGCTCGTCGACGCCGTGCTGGAAAAGCCTCACCGGAAGAGAGGGAACGGGCGTGAACGCGGTCGCTGAGGTCAAGGACCTTCGGGTCGAGGTCGACGGCCGGGCCATCGTCGACGGCGTCACCTTTCAGGTCCGGCCAGGGCGGGTCACCGCGCTCGTCGGCGCGTCCGGAAGCGGCAAGACGACCACGGGTCTCGCGCTGCTCGGCGAGTACCCGGCAGGTGCCCGGGTGACCGGTGACGTACGCGTATCCACCAACGGCCTCGTCGGATACGTACCCCAGCACCCCGGCGCCGTCCTCAACCCCGCACGCCGGGTCGGCGCACTGCTGCGCGACATCACCCGGGACCAGGTGCGGAGCCTGCCCAGGCCGGAGCGCCGGGCCGCGGCCCGGACGCGCATCCTGCACGCCCTCTCCGCCGCCCAGCTCCCGGACGGCGAGTCCCTGCTCCGGCGCTATCCGCACCAGCTCTCGGGGGGCCAGCAGCAGCGCGTCGTCCTGGCACAGGCACTCCTGCTCGGCGCCAGGGTGGTCGTCGCGGACGAGCCGACCACGGGGCAGGACGCGCTGACGAAGCGGCGTGTCGTCGACCAGCTGGCGGCAGTCGCCCGGCAGGGCATCGCCGTGGTCCTGCTGAGCCACGACCTGGGCGTCGTCAGGACGCTCGCCGACGAGGTTCTGGTCATGCAGGGCGGCCGGGTGGTGGAGGCAGCTCCCGCAGAGAGACTGTGGCTCGCACCTCGGCACCCCTGGACCGTCGAACTCCTCGCGGCGGAAGGTCGGATGGGTGACAGCCCGCACGCCGGCGACGGAGACGCGGCACTCCAGGTACGTGACCTCACCGCGCGTCACCGCGACGGCGCCCGCGGCGTGAGGGAGGTGGTGCGCGTCCCTGAACTCACCCTCCGCGCGGGCGAGTACCTGGCCGTAGCCGGCCGCTCCGGCAGCGGCAAGACCACGCTCGCACGCTGCCTGGCCGGACTCCACCGGGACTACGGAGGCGATGTCCTGCTCGACGGCACCCCGCTCCCGCGCAGCCTGCGCGGCCGAACCCGGGAACAGCTGGCAGCGGTCCAGTACGTCTTCCAGGACGCAAAGGCCGCGTTCGACGAACACCGTCCGGTCCTGGACCAGGTGGCACGAACGGCGGTGCGGCTGCGAGGACTGGACCCGACAGAGGCTCTTGCCGAGGCACTGAACACCCTGACCGGCCTCGGCCTCACGGAGGAGCTGGTGCGTCGCACACCCGGGCAGCTCTCCGGCGGCGAACTGCAGCGGACCGCGCTCGCACGCGCCATGCTTGCCCGGCCCCGGGTTCTGATCTGCGACGAGATCACCTCCGGGCTGGACACGGTCAACCGGCGCGGCCTCCTCGACACGCTCGCCGGGCTGCTGCGCGACCGGCCCGAACTCGCCCTGCTCCTGATCACCCACGACCTCGACGCCGCGGCGGCTGCCGCCCGGATCGCCGTCCTGGACGCCGGCGAACTGGTTGAGCAGGGCCCGGCGCGTCGAGTCCTGACCTCGCCCCGGCACCCGTTCACCGTCTCACTGCTGCGGTGTCCTCACAGGTCGGAGGGGTCGGCGTAAGAGAACCGTCAAAGGGGCGCCAATGGCCGTAAGGGACCCGTCAACGGAAGGCGTGTCCGCTCGGAAAGCGAGCTTTCCTTTAGGAGCCCGAACATTTCCGAACCTCCACAGGAGCTCACGATGGCCGACGTGGCCTTCGTCGTCACCACGATCGCGGTCTTCGCGCTGGTGGCCCTCATCGCCAAGGGGGTGGCAAAGCTGTGACCGCCGAGAACGTCGTCGGCCTCGTCGTGGCCGTCGCCCTGTTGGGTTACCTCGTCCTCGCCCTTGTGTATCCGGAGAGGTTCTGAGCCCGATATGAGCCCCTTCGTCGCTGGTGTGCTCCAGCTGCTCGCGCTGATCGCGGCGCTGGCCCTGGCATACCGTCCGCTCGGCGACTACATGGCCGGCGTCTACTTCTCGACCAGACATCTGCAGGTCGAGAAGTGGATCTACAAGGCCGTCGGCGCCAACCCCGACGCCGAGATGCGCTGGCCCGCCTATCTGCGCGGTGTCCTGGCCTTCTCCGCGGTGGGCGTCGTCTTCCTCTACCTGCTGCAGCGGATCCAGGGCAGCCTGCCCGGTTCGCTCGGCTTCTCGTCCATCGACCCGGACCAGGCGTTCAACACCGCCGCCTCGTTCGTGTCGAACACCAACTGGCAGTCGTACTACGGCGAGCAGGCCATGGGCCACGTCGTGCAGACCGGCGGCCTGGCGGTGCAGAACTTCGTCTCGGCCGCCGTCGGCATGGCTGTCGCCGTCGCGCTGGTGCGGGGGTTCGTCCGCTCGCGCACCGGTGATCTGGGCAATTTCTGGTCCGACCTGATCCGTGGCACCGTCCGCATCCTGCTGCCCATCTCGGTGATCGGCGCGATCGTGCTCGTCGCTGCGGGTGCGATCCAGAACTTCTCCGGCATCCACGAGGTCGGCCAGTTCATGGGCGGTACGCAGGAGTGGAACGGCGGCGCGGTCGCCTCCCAGGAGGCCATCAAGGAGCTGGGCACCAACGGTGGCGGGTACTTCAACGCCAACTCGGCCCACCCCTTCGAGAACCCCAACGCCTTCACCAACCTGTTCGAGATCTTCCTGATCCTGCTGATTCCGTTCGCGCTGACCCGCACCTTCGGGCGGATGGTCGGCAGCATCAAGCAGGGCTACGCGATCCTCGCCGCGATGGCGACGATCTGGGTCGGGTTCATTCTGCTGATGTGGGCGACGGAGTTCGCGGGGAAGGGCCCGGCGTTCGAGATCGCCGGCGGTGCGATGGAGGGCAAGGAGACCCGCTTCGGGATCGGTGCTTCGTCGATCTTCGCGGTGTCCACGACGCTGACCTCGACGGGTGCGGTGAACTCCTTCCACTCCTCGTTCACCGGTTTCGGCGGCGGCATCACCATGCTGGGCATGCAGCTCGGCGAGATCGCCCCGGGCGGCGTCGGCTCCGGCCTCTACGGCATGTTGATCATGGCGATCATCGCGGTGTTCATCGCCGGCCTGATGGTCGGCCGAACGCCCGAGTACCTCGGCAAGAAGATCGGCACCCGCGAGATCAAGTTCGCCGCGTGCTACATCCTCATCACCCCGGCGCTGGCGCTCTGCTTCACCGCCGCGGCGATGGCCCTGCCGACGCCTGTCGATTCGATGACGAACTCCGGCGCGCACGGATTCTCCGAGATCCTCTACGCCTACACCTCGGGCGCCAACAACAACGGTTCCGCCTTCGCGGGTCTGAACGCGGATACCCAGTGGTTCAACACCACCATCGGTCTCGCGATGCTGCTCGGCCGGTTCCTGCCGATGGTGTTCGTGCTGGCGCTGGCGGGCTCGCTCGCCGAGCAGAGGCCGGTCCCAGCGACCGCGGGCACCCTCCGTACCGAGAAGCCGCTCTTCACGGGGCTGCTGGTCGGTTCGATCATGATCATCACTGGTCTGACCTACTTCCCGGCGCTGGCGCTGGGTCCGCTCGCCGAAGGGCTCGCGTCATGACCACCGACGTCAAGAAGCATGAGGAGCCCGGCTCCATGTCCACCGTTACTCCGACCCGTGCGCCGCACCAGGACGTACCCGCCGGGCACAAGCCCGGCGGCGGCCGCGTCGGCGGGGGCCTGTTCGACCCCAAGCAGCTGCTCAAGTCCTTCCCCGATGCCGTCAGGAAGCTCGACCCGCGGGTGATGGTCAAGTCTCCCGTGATGTTCGTGGTGCTGGTCGGCTCCGTCGTCACCACCGTGCTGGCCGTCCAGGACCCGACCGACTGGTTCGGCTGGGCGATCGCCGGCTGGCTCTGGCTGACCACGATCTTCGCGAACCTGGCGGAGGCGGTGGCCGAGGGGCGCGGCAAGGCGCAGGCCGACACCCTTCGTAGGGCGAAGACCGACACGGTCGCGCGCCGGATCGTCGGCACGAACGAGGAGCGGGTGCCAGGCACCGAGCTGCGCATCGGAGATCTGGTCGTCTGCGAGGCCGGTGACACCATCCCGGGGGACGGTGACGTCGTCGAGGGCGTCGCGTCCGTCGACGAGTCCGCGATCACGGGTGAATCGGCCCCGGTAATCCGGGAGTCGGGCGGCGACCGGAGCGCCGTCACCGGTGGTACGAAGGTCCTCTCCGACCGAATCGTCATCAAGATCACGACGAGGCCCGGTGAGACGTTCATCGACCGGATGATCAGCCTGGTCGAGGGCGCCGCCCGGCAGAAGACGCCCAACGAGATCGCGCTGAACATCCTGCTCGCCTCGTTGACGATCGTCTTCCTGCTCGCCGTCGTCACGCTGCAGCCGTTCGCGATCTATGCCGGTGCCAAGCAGTCGATGATCGTGCTGACCGCCTTGCTTGTCTGCCTGATCCCGACCACCATCGGCGCACTGCTCTCCGCCATCGGCATCGCCGGCATGGACCGCCTCGTGCAGCGCAACGTTCTCGCGATGTCCGGCCGTGCCGTCGAGGCCGCCGGTGACGTCTCGACGCTGCTGCTCGACAAGACCGGCACCATCACCCTCGGCAACCGCCAGGCCGCCGCGTTCGTCCCGGTCAGGGGCACGACCGAGGCCGACCTGGCGGACGCCGCCCAGCTCTCCTCACTTGCCGACGAGACGCCCGAGGGCCGTTCGATCGTCGTACTGGCGAAGGAGAAGTACGGACTGCGCGAGCGGCACCAGGGCGAGCTGTCCGGAGCCGCGTGGGTCGCCTTCACCGCCCAGACCCGCATGTCGGGAGTCGACCTCGTCGACAACGGGGCCGGCCGCAAGGTCCGTAAGGGCGCCACCGGTTCGGTCCTCACCTGGGTCGAGGAGCGCGGCGGACACGTCTCCGACGACGCCGACGCGACCGCCAACAAGATCTCCGAAGCGGGCGGCACGCCGCTCCTGGTCGCGGTCGAGGACGACAGGGGCGCCCGCGTCCTGGGTGTCATCCACCTCAAGGACGTGGTCAAGGACGGCATGCGGGAGCGGTTCGACGAGCTGCGCCGTATGGGCATCAAGACCGTCATGATCACGGGTGACAACCCGCTGACCGCCAAGGCGATCGCGGAGGAGGCCGGCGTCGACGACTTCCTCGCCGAGGCCACCCCCGAGGACAAGATGGCGCTGATCAAGCGCGAGCAGGCGGGCGGCAAGCTCGTCGCGATGACCGGCGACGGCACCAACGACGCTCCCGCGCTCGCGCAGGCGGACGTCGGAGTGGCGATGAACACCGGCACCTCGGCCGCCAAGGAGGCCGGGAACATGGTGGACCTGGACTCCAACCCGACCAAGCTCATCGAAATCGTCGAAATCGGGAAGCAACTGCTCATCACCCGGGGCGCGCTGACGACGTTCTCGATCGCCAACGACGTTGCGAAGTACTTCGCGATCATCCCCGCGATGTTCGCCGTCGCCTACCCGAGCCTGGACAAGCTCAACGTCATGCAGTTGGCGTCTCCGCAGTCCGCGATCCTGTCCGCGGTCATCTTCAACGCGCTGATCATCATCGCGCTGGTACCGCTCGCCCTGAAGGGGGTCCAGTACCGGCCGACCAGCGCCGACAAGATGCTCCGCCGGAACCTCGGCATCTACGGCCTCGGCGGCCTGATCGCGCCGTTCATCGGCATCAAGATCATCGACCTGATCATCTCCCTCATCCCCGGAATCGGCTGATCGCCATGAGCAACTCTGTAGGCAGCACCGCGCGGCTGGTCGGCGCCGGACTCCGCGCCCTCCTCGTCCTCACCGTCATCACGGGCATCCTCTACCCGCTCGCCGTCACCGGCGTCGCCCAGGCCCTCTTCCGGGACAAGGCCAACGGCTCCGAGGTCAAGGTGGACGGCAGGGTCGTCGGCTCCGAGCTGATCGGACAGCGGTACGACCTGCCGCTGAAGGAGGGCCAGGAGACGCCGGCGCCGGACCTGAAGTGGTTCCAGCCGCGCCCGTCCAACGGTCTCGGCAGCAACAGCGTCAACACGCAGTACTCGCTGATCCTCTCCGGCGCCACCAACCGGTCCGGCGACAACCCGGAACTGATCCAGTGGGTGACTGACTCCAAGAAGGCCGTCATCGCGGACAACAAGGCCAAGGGCTACGAGCCGAAGGCCTCGGATGTGCCGGCCGACGCCGTCACTTCCTCCGGCTCGGGCCTGGACCCGGACATCTCCCCGCAGTACGCCGAGCTTCAGGTCCACCGCGTCGCCGAGAAGAACAACCTCGCCGTCGCACAGGTGGAGAAGCTGGTCAGGAAGCACACAGACGGCCGCGTGCTCGGCTTCGTGGGCGAGCCCACGGTGAATGTCCTCGAGCTCAACATTGCGCTCAAGGAACTCACCGAGAAATGACGTCTTGCGCCGGCCGGCCGGGGCCCCAACCCCTCGCCGTGCCCGTGACGGCCCCGGCGGCCCGCTCCGGCCCTCGCCGGAGCCCCGGCATAGGGTGGGGTGATGCAGGAGCAGTACCGCACGGTCGCCCGCGAGGGCGTGCACGAGACCGAGATCAGCCGGTCGCGCTTCATCTGCGCGCTCGCGCCCGCCGCCACCGAGCAGGAGGCGCAGGACTTCGTCGCACGCATCCGCAAGGAGCACCCCACCGCCACCCACAACTGCTTCGCGTACGTCATCGGCGCCGACGCCTCCGTACAGAAGGCGAGCGACGACGGTGAGCCCGGCGGGACCGCCGGCGCCCCCATGCTGCAGATGCTGGTGCGCCGCGAGGTCCGGTACGCCGTCGCCGTCGTGACCCGCTACTACGGCGGGGTCAAGCTCGGCGCCGGAGGACTGATCCGGGCGTACGGCGGAGCTGTCGGCGAGGCCCTGGACGAACTCGGCACCCTCGTCCGGCAGCGGTACCGCCTGGCCACCGTCACCGTCGACCACCAGCGCGCCGGGAAGATGCAGAACGATCTGCGGTCGACCGGGCGCGCGGTGCGCGACGTGCGGTACGGCGAGGCGGTCGCGATCGAGATCGGGCTGCCGGAGTCGGAGGTCGAGCCGTTCCGGGCGTGGCTCGCGGACAGCACCGCCGGAACGGCTGTGCTGGAGCTCGGCGGCGAGGCGTACGGGGACGTCTGAGCAGGCCGTCGTACGCCTCGCCCTTCCGGCGGACGGAGTGGTCAGGCCGCGCTGTCGAAGGTGTAGTGCGGGGTGTGGTCCAGCAGGTCGGCCGGCGTGACGTCGTTCCAAGGCCGCATGGTGTCGTGCAGGTCCACGACATTGGGGGTCCCCGCGGCCGGCAGGTAACGGGCGTCGGGGTGCCGCGCCTGCCAGTCGGCCCAGAGCTTGTCGACGAAGGCGTGGTGCAGCCAGAAGACGGGATCGTTGGGCGAGGCGCCGGTGGCCATCTGGCCGCCGACCCATATGTGTATCCGGTTGTGCAGGTTCACCCCGCGCCAGCCTTCGAGGTGGTTGCGGAAGCCGTCCGAGGAGCTGTTCCACGGGGGCATGTCGTACGTCGCCATCGCCAGGACCGAATCCGTCTCGGCCCTCGTAGGCAGCTGGCGTCCGCCGCTGCCGAGCGAACGGCGCAGGTACGTACGCCCGTCCACGCGTACGTTGAGCGGCCAGTTGCCGGCACTGTGGGCGAACGGGCCGTCGAGCACCTGCCCGTCCCTCGCGCGGCCCGTACCGCCCATGAAGTCGGCTGCCCAGAGGGACGAGGCGGTGGTGCGGTCCGCCGTCCAGTCCCAGTAGGGGAGGGCGACCGACGAGTCGACCGACTGGAGTGCCTGTTCGAACTCGATGAGGAATCTGCGGTGCCAGGGCAGGAACGACGGCGAGCGGTGGCCCACGCGGTCGCCGCTGTCGGTGTCGCCCATGATGAAGCCGTTGTGCGTGGTGACGAAGGTGTCGTAGCGGCCGCTGCGCTTCAGCTCCAGCAGCGCGTCGACAAAGCGACGCTTCTCGGTCGCGGACAGATTCGCCTGGTTCTTGCGGACGGTCATTGAGGTGTCTCTCAGCTCTTCGAGTCTTCGGGTCTTCGGCGGGACGCCGGAATCAGGCGAGTGGAACGAGGGCAGCGCCCTGCAGTTCCAGCACGGCAGCCCTGGCGACCGCGCGCGGTGTGGAGAACGTCTCGTAGTGGTTGACCACGCTGATCCAGGTCCCGTCGGCGTTCTGCATCACATGCAGTTCCTTGCCGTCGATGAACACGGCGTAGCCCGCCCCGGTCCCGTGATGGTGCGATCCCCCGTGCGCCATCCCCTTGATACGGCGTCCCTTGAATATCTCGTCGAACTGCTGCGGTCCTCCGCCGTGCTGTGCGACATCGTGCTCGCCCCGGTCGGGCCGTGATGCCGCACCGGCGACGGTGGCCGGCACGACGGCGGAGAGTGTGATCGCTGCGGCGCCCAGCGCGCGACGGCGTGTGAGTCCAGATCCGGACATGTGTGAACCCCCAGTGGTCATTTCCGGTCGACCTGGTCGAGGCCGTCCTGTGGAAATGCCTACAGGCGGGTGAGCGGCGGGTGGTAGTCCGGTCGGACGGGTTGGCCGCTATACGGACATGTCCCGATCCGAAGTGCAGAGTTGAACAAGGTTGATCTTGTGGTGTCAGCGGCCGAGTGGGGCAGGAGGTGAAAATTTTGTGGTGAAAGTCCGCTGAAACCGCAGAGCTTTCTGCGTACCCCGTCTTCGAGTGGCCGTCCTCACGCGCTCAAGCTGTCCTGAACCCGTCAGTAATAGGCTGCTCGCCCCGCTTCCGACCGACCGCCCTGGAGGCCGTCTTGTCCGCCACCACCGACCGCTCCGCCCGGCTGCTCGTCGCCCTCCTGGCCGGGGCCGGTGCCGCGCACTTCCTGGTACCGAAGCAGTTCGACGCCGTGGTCCCGGACAGCCTGCCCGGCAGCCCGCGCACCTGGACCCAGGCCAGTGGTGTGGCGGAACTCGTACTGGCCGCCGGCATCGCCACCCCCCGAACACGGCGGGTCAGCGCGCTCGCCGCGGCGGGATTCTTCGCGGCGGTCTTCCCCGCCAACGTGAAGATGGCCTATGACTGGCGGACCCGCCCGGCGCAGCTGCGGGCACTGGCATACGCGCGCCTGCCGCTGCAGGTACCGCTCGTCGTCTGGGCGAAGAGGGTCGGCGACGCCGCACGCCGCTGACGCCGCAGGCGCTGGCGCCGCCGCCCCACCGCGCGTGGTCAGAGGCGCCCGAACAGCCGGTCCCCGTGGCGCAGCACATGACGGGCCACGTTCTTGCCGAGTGTCACACCCGCCTCGTCCGCCGACCGTGTGTGGATGCCGGAGAAGATCCTCGCCTCCACGTTCTCCTCGGTCAGGCGCTGCCAGCTGGTGTACGTCCGGGTCACGCCCGGCGCGGTCGGGCTGGTCAGCTCGAACGGCGCGGTGCGCGCCCCCGCGAGCGCTTCGAGGACGCCCTCCGCGGCCCCCGAGTAGGTGGCGTGGCCACTCGGGTAGTCCGGGTGGGCCGGTGTGGAGTGCAACGGTGTCCACGCCGGATCGCGGTCCACCGCGCCGGTACGGATCGCGGTCACCGGACGCCAGCGCTCGTACGCGTACTTGCTGTCGGAGGTGGCGACCTGTGTGTCCACCAGTGCGACGTGGAACAGCGCCACCAGCCGGGCGCGCTCCGCGGCCGACCCGGCGGCCCGCTCCACCGCTACGCGCAGCGGCGTGGTGTAGAGGGTCAGCGAGGAGCCGAGCCAGAAGCCTGCCGTCTCCGTCTGCTCGGCGGTGCGGGTGGTGCTGTTCGCAGCGCCGGACGCCCGTACCTCGGCCAGATCGTCCAGGTACCGCCGGGAGTTCAGCCCGGGCGGCGGGCCGAGGCGGAACTGCGCGGGACTCTTCAGCAGGAACGGCTCGGCGAGCCGGTTTCCGTACTGGGCGGCCGGGGCGTACGCCGGCGGCGTCGGCTGCCACACACCCGGAGCGGCGGCGGGCACGGTGAACGGCGCGTTCACGGAGGCGGGATCGAGGCGGTCGCCCTCGCGCGACCGCAGGACCAGGCGCGCCTGCCGTGCGCCGGTCGCCACGCCCCGCTCCTCGGCGGGGCCGTCCGGGATCCGCCCCAGCGAGGTGCGCAGGGCGGCGTCCAGCTGCTCGGTGCGGGCCGGTACCAGCGCGACCAGCGCGTCGTGCACCGCGGAGGCCAGCGCGGCGTCCTGGTAGGCCACCCGGTCGATCCCCGCGGGCACCTGGCGCGTCGCCCGGGCGGCGGCCAGCCAACTGAGCGCCCAGGTACGGCTGTTGGTGACCTGAGTGGCCGATCCCGCCGCGGCGACGGTCTGGGCGGTGGTGTCGTACCAGTCGAGAGCCGCCGAGGCACGGCTCCTGGCGGCCGGCGTCGCGGCGGCGGACGGTACCACCGTGGAGAGGACCATCAGGGCGGCCGAGCCGAGAGCCACCAGGGCCGGGCGCGATCCGATCGGATTCACAGACACTCCTTCGCTGTTCACGCACGCGTTACGTGGCGCGGAAGTGACGGTCGACTCCGGCATCGGTGACCGCCGCCAATGTGTCGGGCGTCCAGCGGGGCGAGCGGTCCTTGTCCACCACCTGCGCGCGTACGCCCTCGGGCAGGTCCGGGCCGGTGACCGCGACGGACGAGACCCGGTACTCCTGGTCGAGGACTTCCTCCAGCGAAGCGAGCGCGCGGGCGCGCCGCAGGGCGCGCAGCGTCACCTTCAGGGCGGTGGGGGAGTGGCCGAGAATGCGGCGGGCGGCCTCCTTGGCCGCCAGTTCGCCGGCGTCCGCCGACCGGGTCAGCCGCTCGACGATCTCCTCGACCGTGTCGGCGCCGTAGCAGGCGTCGATCCACTTCCGCGCGTCGGCCAGGCCGCCATGCGGAGGGGGCTCGGCGAATGCCTGTACCGCGTCGGGAAGGGCGGTGTCCGCGAGGGAGTCCAGAAAGGCCGTGAGGCGTGCCGACCTGATGAAGTGATCGGCGAATCCGCACAGGATCGCGTCGGCCGCCCCCATCGCGTCGGCCGTGAGCGCGAGATGGGTGCCGGTCTCGCCCGGCGCCCGGCTCAGCAGATACGTGCCGCCGACATCGGGGACGAAGCCGATGCCCACCTCCGGCATGGCCACTGCGGAGCGTTCGGTGACGATACGGGTTCCCGCATGGGCCGACAGGCCGACGCCGCCGCCCATCACGATGCCGTCCATGGCCGCGACGAACGGCTTGCGGAACCGCGCTATGCGGGCGTTCAGCCGGTACTCGTCACGCCAGAACGCCCGCGCCGCCTCGCCGCCCGCCAGGGCGGAGTCGCGGATGGCGCGGATGTCTCCTCCCGCGCACAGGCCCCGCCCGCCGGCGCCGTCGAGTACGACCACAGCCACCTCGTCGTCGTACTCCCACGCGCTGAGTGCGGCGTCGATGCGAAGCACCATGGAGTGGGTGAGGGCGTTGATGGCTCGCGGACGATTGAGGGTGATCCGTCCTGATATTCCCTGCTTGTTCAGCAGTACGGCGTCATCGGTGTCATCGGCGGCGGGGGCCATCGTGCGGTTCCGTTCCGTGCGGGGAGGCGGCAGAACGAGCATACGAGGCGGATGCGAAACTTCTGGTCTGCGGGAGACCGGAGGCCGGGCGGCGCTAGCGTGGTGAGCGCGCGGAGTGGATCCCGTGTTGCTGGAGTGCTGTCGTGGGTGGGAGAAAGGGCAAACGTGCAGGTCGGAGCCGTCGAGTGAGATTCCTGCACACCTCCGACTGGCATCTGGGCCGATCCTTTCACCGGGTGAGCCTCCTTGACGCGCAGGCGGCGTTCATCGACCACCTGGTAGCGGCCGTGCGCGAGCACCGGGTGGACGCGGTGCTGGTCGCCGGAGACGTCTACGACAGGGCGGTGCCGCCCCTCGCCGCCGTCGAGCTCTTCGACCGGGCCCTGCACCGGCTCGCAGCCCTGGACGTACCGACGGTGATGATCTCAGGCAACCACGACTCCGCCCGCAGGCTCGGCGTCGGCGCCGGGCTGATCGGCCGGGCCGGAATCCATCTGCGGACCGACCCCGCCGACTGCGCGATACCCGTCGTCCTTGCCGACACGCACGGGGACGTCGCGTTCTACGGCCTGCCGTACCTCGAACCCGCTCTGGTGAAAGACGAGTTCGGGGCGGAGAAGGCCGGGCACGAGGCGGTGCTCGCGGCCGCCATGCGGAAGGTCCGGACCGACCTCGCCGGCCGGCCCGTGGGGACGAGGTCCGTCGTCCTCGCACACGCGTTCGTCACCGGAGGCGAGGTCAGCGACAGCGAGCGGGACATCACGGTGGGCGGAGTCGCCGCCGTACCGGCCGGAGTGTTCGACGGTGTGGACTACGCCGCGCTCGGCCACCTGCACGGCTGCCAGACGATCAACGAACGGGTGCGCTACTCCGGCTCGCCCCTCGCGTACTCCTTCTCCGAGACGGACCACCGCAAGAGCATGTGGCTGGTCGACCTCGGTCCGACGGGTGCGGTCACGGCGGAGCGCGTGCCCTGCCCCGTCCCCCGCCCCCTCGCCCGGATCCGCGGACACCTGGCGGAGCTCCTGGAAGATCCGGCCCTGGAGCGGCACGAAGACGCGTGGGTCGAAGCCACCCTCACCGATCCGGTCCGTCCGGCCGAGCCGATGGCCCGGCTCGCAGCGCGCTTCCCGTACACCCTGAGCCTGGCCTTCGATCCGGAACGGACCCTGTCGGACCCGCTCTCCTCCTACGCGCAGCGGCTCAAGGGGCGAAGCGACCAGGAGATCGCCGAGGACTTCGTGGCGCATGTGCGCGGCGGCGGCCCGCCCGACGACCGGGAGCGCGCGGTACTGCGAGAAGCCTTCGACGACGTACGGACGGACGAGACCGTGCGTGAGGTGGCCCGATGAGGCTGCACCGGCTGACCGTCACCGCCTTCGGCCCCTTCGCCGCCACCCAGCAAGTCGACTTCGGCACTCTCTCCGCCGCCGGGATCTTCCTGCTGCACGGTCCCACCGGCGCCGGCAAGACCTCTGTCCTCGACGCGGTCTGCTACGCGCTGTACGGCTCGGTGCCCGGCGCCCGCCAGGCGCCCGGCGCCGCGCTGCGCAGCGATCACGCCGAGGCCGGCACGCCGACGGAGGTATGTCTCGAACTCACCGTCGGCGGACGGCGGCTGGAGATCACCCGCCGCCCCGAGCAGCACCGGCCCAAGAAGCGCGGCACCGGGTTCACCCGCGACAAGGCGCAGAGCTGGCTGCGCGAGTACGACGCGGGGGCCGGCTGGAAAGCGCTCAGCCGCTCCCACCAGGAGATCGGCGAGGAGATCAGCCTGCTCCTCGGCATGAGCAAGGAGCAGTTCTGTCAGGTCGTGCTGCTTCCGCAGGGCGACTTCGCGCGCTTCCTGCGCGCAGACGCGGAGGCGCGCGGCAAGCTCCTCGGCAGGCTCTTCGACACACGTCGCTTCGCCGCCGTCGAGGAGCGGCTCGCCGAACGGCGGCGCGCCGCCGAGCAGCAGGTGCGCGCCGGTGACGAGCGGGTCCTGGCCACCGCCCAGCGCATCGCCCAGGCCGCGGGCGACTCCGCAGATCTGCGGGACTGGCCTTTCCCGCAGCTCGCGCCGGGAGAGGCGGGCGTCGCCGAGGCCGTACGCGAGTGGGCCGCAGTGGCCCGTAGCAGCGCGCACGAGCGGCTCGACATCGCCGAGTACGCACTCGCCGCCGCAGACAGCAGGGCCGCCGCCGCCCGCCGCGCGCTGGAGGACGCACGCGAACTCGACCGCCTCCAACGCCGCCACGCCGACGCGCGGCAGCGGGCCGAAGCGCTCCAGGCGCACCGTGAGAAGCGTGAGCGGGTCCGCGCGCGGCTGGCCCGCGCCCGCAAGGCCGACCAGGTCGCACCCGCACTCGCGATGCGCGAGTCCGCAGAGCGGGAGCACCGCGAGGCGAGTGCCGTCCGGGACCGGTGTCGGGCCCAGCTGCCGCCGCGCTTGGCGGAAGCCGGAGCCGGCCAGCTTGCTTCCGCCGCACAACAGTTGAGACAGGACCTCGGCACCCTGGACGCCGCTCGCCGGGCGGAGCGGCGCAGTGCGGATATCAGCGGGGAGCTACGGAGTCTCGACCGCGAGGCGCGAGCGGACGAGGAAGTCGTCCAGGAGGCGGCGGCCTGGCTCTCCGGGTGGGAAGTGACCCGTCGGACCCTTCAGGATCGCATCGACCGGGCCCAGGCCGCGGCCACGCGTGCCGAACAGCTGGCGGGCCGCCTCGAACCGGCCCGCGAGCGGCTGGAGGCCGCCCGCCGCCGGGACAGGCTGGAGCGTGAGTCGGCCGCCGCGGAGGAGGCGCTCCTGACCGCCCGGGAGCGGGCCGGGCAGGCCAGGGAGCACTGGCTGGAGCTGAAGGAGCTGCGCCTGCAGGGCATCGCGGCCGAACTCGCCGCGGCGCTCGGCGACGGCCGGCCGTGTGCGGTGTGCGGCTCCCGGGAGCACCCTGCCCCCGCCCGCCTCGAGGCCGGGCACGTCGACCGCGCTGCCGAGGAGGAGGCCCGCCGCCTGCACGGGCTGGCCGAGGAGGCCCGTACCGAGGCGGAACAGCGCCTCGGCCGGGCCCAGGTGGCGTGCGCGGAAGCGCGGGCCGCGGCAGGCGACTCCACCGAAACGGAACTCCGCGCGCTCACGGAGCAGCTGAGCCGCGAGCATGCGGCTGCCCACGAGGAGGCGGCCACCTTGCACACCGCCCGCGAGGCGCTGGCCCGGGCCGACCGGGAACACGCCGAGCGGCTCGCGGCACAGCAACGCGCCGAGCGCCACACCGCGGCACGCACGACCCGGCGGGAGATGCTCGAAAAGGAACAGTGCGCCCTGGAGGCCGAGTTGGAACGGGCCAGGGGTGGCGCGCCCAGCGTCGCCGAGCGGGCACGGACTCTGGAACACCAAGCGGGGCAGGTCACGGAGGCCGCCGACGCCTTCCGGGCCGCCGACGCGACCGCCCAGCGCCTGAAGTCCGCGGACGACCGACTCGCCGACGCCGCCTTCAAGGCCGGGTTCGACACGCCCGGGGAAGCGGCCGCCTCGGTGATCGGTGACGCGGCCCTGCGCGATCTTCAGCACCGGCTCGACGCCTGGCAGGCGGAGGAGGCACTGGTCGCGGACCGGCTGGCCGAGTCCGACACCGCCGCGGCGGCAGGCCGGCCGCTCGCCCGCCCCGAGGCCGCGCAGGCGGCCGCCGAGCAGGCCGGCCGGCACCAACGCGATGCGGTGGCCGCGGCCGACGCGGCTCGTACGCGCTGTGCCGAGCTCGCACGGCTGTCGCGGCTCGCCGAGGAGGAGATGCGCCAGCTCGGGCCGCTGCGGGAGCAGTACGACCGGGTGGCGCGGCTGGCCGCCCTCACGGCCGGCACCTCGGCCGACAACGAACGCAGGATGCGCCTGGAGTCCTACGTGCTGGCGGCGCGCCTGGAACAGGTCGCGGCGGCGGCCACCGTACGGCTCCAGCGTATGTCCGCCGGCCGCTACACCCTCGTCCACTCCGACGCCCGGGCAGGCGGCCGCGGCCGCTCCGGGCTCGGCCTGCACGTCGTCGACGCCTGGACGGGCAGCGAGCGCGACACCGCGACCCTTTCGGGCGGAGAGACCTTCTTCGCCTCGCTCGCCCTCGCGCTCGGCCTCGCCGACGTCGTCACCGACGAGGCGGGCGGCATGCGGCTGGACACGCTCTTCATCGACGAGGGCTTCGGCAGCCTGGACGACCAGACGCTGGACGAGGTGCTCGACGTACTGGACTCGCTGCGCGAGCGGGACCGCAGCGTCGGCATCGTCAGCCATGTCGCCGATCTGCGACGCCGTATCCCGGCGCAGCTCGAAGTCGTGAAGGAGCGCGGCGGCTCCGCGGTCCGGCACCGCACCGGTGGGGTCAGCGGCCGAGCGGGCGCCGCGGCAGGGGCGAGGAGTACACCACGCTGGTGGTGACCGAACCGAGTGACGCGATACGGCCCGAGACCTCCTCCAGATGCCGCATCGACCGGGCGGCGACCTTGATGACAAAACAGTCGTCGCCCGTGACGTGGTGCGCTTCCAGCACCTCGGGAGTGGTGTCCAGCAGGTCGTGGAACGGCTTGTAATTGCCGTGCGGATAGCGAAGCCGTACGAACGCCAGGATCGGCAGGCCAAGTTTTTCGTGCTCGACGACGGCCGCGTAGCCGGAGATCACACCGGCCTCCTCGAGCCGCCGCACCCGCTCGGTCACCGCGCTCGCGGACATGGAGACGGCCCGGGCGAGTTCGGCGTACGTCGCCCGGCCCTCGTGCTGGAGGACTTCGAGGATGCGCCAGTCAGTGGCGTCAGGGGAATAGCCGGCCATGGAGCAGACATAACAGGGGTTTCCCCGGCCGAACAAGTCAGGTGCCGGGGAACCTTCCTTCCTGGTGGTGATCAACGGTCGTAGATTTCTGCTCATGACCACAGCACCGCTCAGCGCAGCAACGCCCGACGCGTCCCGGTCCGCCGACCGGCCTACCACTGCCGCCAACCCAGTCCTGCGCGTTCCGCCCGCCTCCCCGGCCGCGGCCGCCGCGTACTTCGGCGCATCCCTCGCCTTCCATGCCGACGTGTCCGACGTGGCGGCGGTCCTCCGGGCCGGGGGAGAGGCCGGATTTGTGGTCCTCGACTCCCGTTCCACCGAGGCATGGGACCAGGGGCACGTGCCCGGCGCGATTCACCTGCCGACGGCGCTGATCCCCGAGCAGGCGGAGGAACTGCTCGACAAGTCCGTGCCGGTCGTCACCTACTGCTGGGGACCCGGCTGCAACGGCGGCACCCGCGCCGCCCTTGCCCTCGCTGAACTCGGCTATCAGGTCAAGGAGATGCTCGGCGGCATCGAGTACTGGACCCGGGAGGGATTCGAGGTCGAGACCTGGGAGGGACGGCAGAGGCGCGACGCCGACCCGCTGACCGCTCCCGTCGGCGCCGAGACCTGCGGCTGCTGACCGTCGACCCCCGCCGCCGAGCGGCGCGGCGAGGCGCGTCATGGTCGAGCAACGCGACGGACCCGCCCGCGGCACGCACCGCGGCCGCCTCCCCGGCGAACTGCGGATCGGGCCGGACGGCTCTGAGCGGATCGGAGCAGAAGAGGAAGCCGGTCCCCAAGGTGTAATGCCCCGTCGGAACTGAAGTGGTGGCCGGGACGGCCCGGGGGCCGGGCTCATGACGCACCGCTGAGCCCGGCCGCCCGCTCGCGGTACGTCAGAGCCGGGACAGCTCGTCCACCAGGTCGTCCAGGCCCAGCGACCCCTGCGAGAGAGCCGCCATGTGCCATGTCTTCGCGTCGAACGCGTCGCCGTGCGCCTTGCGGGCGTTCTCGCGGCCCAGCAGCCAGGCACGCTCGCCCAGCTTGTAGCCGATGGCCTGCCCGGGCATCGAGAGGTAGCGGGTCAGCTCGCTCTCCACGAAGTCCGCGGGCCGGCCGCTGTGCATGCCGAAGAATTCCTGCGCCAGCTCGGGCGTCCAGCGCTCGCCCGGGTGGAACGGCGAGTCTGCCGGGATCTTCAGGCTCAGATGCATGCCGATGTCAACGATCACCCGCGTGGAACGCATCATCTGCGCGTCCAGGTAACCGAGTCGGCGCTCCGCGTCGGTGAGGAAACCCAGCTCGTCCATCAGCCGCTCCGCGTAGAGCGCCCAGCCCTCGGCGTTGGCGCTGACGATGCCGACCGTGGCCTGGTAGCGGGAGAGCTGGTCGGCGACGTGCGCCCACTGCGCGAGCTGCAGATGATGGCCGGGTACACCTTCGTGGTACCAGGTGGACACCAGGTCGTACACCGGGAACCGGGTCTCGCCCATGGTCGGCAGCCAGGTGCGGCCGGGCCGGGAGAAGTCCTCGGACGGACCGGTGTAGTACGGCGCCGCGGCACCGCCGGGCGGGGCGATCCGCGACTCCACCTTCCGTACCCGCTCGGCGAGTTCGAAGTGCGTGCCGTCCAGGGCCTCGATCGCCTCGTCCATCAGGCCCTGCAGCCAGTCCCGGACCTCCTCCACTCCTTCGATGTGAGTGCCGTGCACGTCGAGGTGGGCGAGCGCCTCCCAGGGGCCGGCGCCCGGAAGGATCTTCTCGGCCTCGGTCTTCATCTCGCCCAGCAGCCGGTGGTACTCGGACCAGCCGTACGCGTAGGCCTCGTCGAGGTCGAGATCGGTGCCGTTGAAGTAACGGGACCAGCGGGCGTAGCGCTCACGGCCCACGGTGTCCGGCGCGCCCTCGATCGCCGGCGCGTACACGTCCCGCATCCAGTCGCGCAGTGCGACAACGGCGTCCGTGGCGCCCGCCGCGGCGGCGTCCAGCTCGGTGCGCAGGTTCTCGGGGCCGCCGGCCGCGAATTCCTCGAACCAGCCGCGGCCGGTACCCGCCCACTGGGTCAGCTGGCCGATGAAGGTTGCGGTGGGCCTAGGCCCGCCGTACAGCTTGCGTTCCAGTCCGAGGGCCAGTGAGGCCCGGTATCCCTCGAGCGCGGCGGGCACGGCGCGCAGCCGCTCGGCGATGGCGGCCCAGTCCTCGTCGGTCTCCGCCGGCGTGACGGTGAACACCTCGCGCACGGAGTGCACGGGCGAGTGGATGTTGCTGACCGCCTGCAGCTCTTCTTCGGCCTCGTGCACCGCGAGTTCGGCGGTGAGCCGTTCCCGCAGCAGGCGGCCACAGCGCCGCTCGGCGTCGCTGTCGGCACCGGGCCGCCGCTCCGCCTCGTCCAGCCTGCGCAGGGTCGCGCGGGTGAGGTCGGCCAGTTCCTGTCGGCCGGCCGGGGAGAAGTCCGGAAGTCTGCGGGAGCTCTCGGCAACTCCCAGGAAGGTGCCGGTGATCGGGTCGAGGGCGATGAGGTCGTCGACGTATGCGTCGGCGACCTGGCGGGGCAGCGGGCTGCCGCTGAAGGTGTCGGACATGCGGACATCCTCGTACGGGAGGGGGGCCCGCGTCACCACCATTCGGTCCCGGCCGGCTGTCTCGCCCACCGTCTCTCAGCCACCCGGACCGGGCGGCAGCAACGGTCCGCACTCCCACTGCTGGAAGATCAACCGGGTTTCCACCCTGGCGACTTCGCGCCGCGAGGTGAACTCGTCCAGGACGAGCCGCTGCAGATCCGCGGTGTCCGTCACCGCCACCTGCACCAGGTAGTCGTCCGGGCCGGTGAGATGGAAGAGGGCACGTGTTTCGGCCAGGGCCCGGATCCGCTCGACGAAGGGGCCGATTAGTTCCCGCCGGTGGGGCCGCACCTGGACCAGCAGCAGGGCTTCCAGCCCGCGGCCGAGTTTCGCCGGATCCAGCCGGAGCTGGTGGCCGAGGATCACCCCGGAGCGGCGGAGTCGCGCGACCCGGTCCAGGCAGGTGGAGGCGGCCACGCCTACCTCGGCGGCAAGATCCCGGTAAGTCATCCGTGCGTCGTTCTGCAGGAGACGCAGAATGTCCAGATCGACCGCGTCCAGTGCGACAGTTTCGGCCATATGCCGAACGTAGCACGGACATTCGATGCTACTTCCCGGTAACTGTTCAGAGTGCCGCCATGACGACGAACGCCTCGACCACACCCCGGGCCCTGGCCACCGAAGCCGTGCACGCCGGCCGCGAAGACCTCGCGGAGCTCGGCGTGCACGCCCCGCCGCTCGACCTGTCGACGACCTATCCCTCGTACGACAGCCGGGCCGAAGCGGCCCGCATCGACGAGTTCGCGACCACCGGCGCCCGGCCGGACGGCCCGCCCGTCTACGCCCGGCTGGACAATCCCACCACCGCTCGCTTCGAAACCGCCCTGGCGCGGCTCGAGGGCACCGAGAGCGCGGTCGCCTTCGCCAGCGGCATGGCGGCTCTCACCGCGACCCTCATGGTGCGGATCGGCATGGGGCTCCGGCACGTCGTGGCGGTACGCCCGCTGTACGGCTGCAGCGATCATCTGCTCACCGCAGGCCTCCTCGGCTCCGAGGTGACCTGGGTCGACCCCGCCGGCATCGCGGACGCGATCCGGCCCGACACCGGCCTGGTCATGGTCGAGTCGCCCGCCAACCCGACGCTCGCCGAACTCGACCTGCGGGCCGTCGCCCACGCCTGCGGATCGGTGCCGCTGCTCGCGGACAACACCTTCGCCACTCCCGTGCTCCAGCGGCCGGCCGAGAGCGGCGCGCGCCTGGTCCTGCACAGCGCCACCAAGTACCTCGGCGGGCACGGCGACGTTCTCGGCGGGGTGGTGGCCTGCGACGAGGACTTCGCGCGCAAGCTGCGGCAAGTGCGTTTCGCCACCGGCGGTGTGCTGCATCCCCTGGCCGGATACCTCCTGCTGCGCGGACTGTCCACGTTGCCGGTACGGGTCCGGGCCGCCTCCGCCACAGCCGCCGAGCTGGCCCGGCGGCTCTCCGAGGATCCGCGCATCGCCCGGGTGCACTACCCGAAGCTCGGCGGAGCGATGGTCGCCTTCGAGGTGGCGGGCGACCCGCACGAGGTGATCGCCGGGGTGCGGCTGATCACCCCGGCGGTCAGCCTCGGCAGCGTCGACTCGCTGATCCAGCACCCGGCCTCCATCAGCCACCGCATCGTGGCCGAGGGAGACCGGCAGTCGTCCGGAGTCAGCGACCGGCTGCTGCGTATGTCCGTCGGTCTCGAGGACGTCGAGGACCTGTGGCGGGACCTGGACTGCGCGCTCAGCGCCCGGCGTGCCGAGGCTGCGCCACGTGCAGGCTCTGCTCCGCGTGCGGGCTCCGCTCCGTCTCCTCGTACGGAGGACGAGACCGTACCGGCGTAGCGTCCAGCCGGGCGGTGATGACGAGCGTCCCCTCCTCGATCTGGTAGTCGAGGGGGAGGGCGAGACCGCGCATGGCGGCGACCATTCCGGTGTTGGACGACTGGGTGACGGCGTAGACGCTTTCGCAGCCGGCCTCGACCGCGAGTGCCACGAGGCGGCGCAGCAGTTCGGAGCCGATACCGCGGCGCTGCCACTCGTCCTCGATGAGCAGCGCGACCTCCGTCTCGTCCCCGTCCCAGAGCAGGTGCCCGAGGGCGACCAGCCGGCCGGAGGCGGTCTGGACGGCGAGGGTGCGGCCGAAGCGCGGACTGAGCAGGTGCGACAGATAGCGGTCGGCGTCCGCCACCGGCCCGTGGTAGCGCAGTCCGAGCGTGCGTTCCGAGCAGCGGTCGTGCATGGCCCGGGCGGCGACGAGGTCACTGACATCGGCCCGGCGCACGGTGATCTCGTTGCCCTCGGGCAGGGTCAGCACGTCCTGGCTGCGCGGGACGCGCGGGCCGAGCCGCGCGTCGAGCTCGACGAGAGCGCGGGCGCGGGCGAACTCGGTCGGAGTGAACGGCAGGTACGGGCGTTCGATGGTGATCGCGCCGCCGGACGGGTCGCGCAGCCGCATGACCGTGGCCTCCAGTACCCCTTCCACCGGCGCGTCGGCCCCGGTCGGGCGGCCGGTCAGTGACGTGGCGGGCAGCGAGTGGATGGTGCAGCGGCCGAGCAACTGGCGCAGGGCCAGCGGCAGCTCGGCGGCGTCCAGCGCGGTGCGGGTGGCCAGGCCCAGTACCCGGGTGGGGGCGTCCACGAGATCGTGGGCGTCCGCCCGCTCGATCCAGGTGTCCTGCCCGCCCGCCAGGGAGACCGCGCGGGTCAGCTGCGCGGCGGAGAGAGTGTCGGGCGCACGCAGCAGAAATTCGTCGACCGTTCCCTCGGCCAGCGGGTGCGTCTGCAGGGTCACGATGTCCGTCCTGTGCCGCGCCAGAGCGCCGCACAGCGCGGCCAGCCTGCCGGGCTCGTCCCGTACGGTCGTCCGCATCCGCCACAGGGCGGTGCTCCCGCCGGGCGTGGCGGCGGCCGAGCCCCCGTGATCAGCTCGGTGGCCGTCCGCGAAGGGCGGCGGCGCATGGCTGTGCCTTCTGGCCCACCAGGTGTGGAATGCGGCCGTGATCAGCAGTACGACCGCCGAGGCGACCAGCAGCACCGGACCCTTCGGGCCGTGCACAACCATGTTCGCGATGGCATCCGCGACGGCTACTGCGGTGAACAGCGCGGCAAGTTCGACGAGATCCCGCCGCCAGTGGTGGCGGCGGGCGGTCTTCGCGGAAGCATTGACTTCAGTCATGCCATCACTGTGCAGGCGCGGTGTTGCGTGATCACGAACGCTTTGTGACTGACGGGTTAAGTGTGCTTCTGGTCGATTAGGTGGATTTTTCTATGCCGCGGAGCCGGCACAGCTATGACAGCTCCTGACCAGGGCGCTCGGGCGGCCCGGCTGGTGTCCAGGATGACCCTGGCGACCAGAGCCGGGTTGTCGTTCATCGGGACATGACCGCAGCCGGGCAGCCGGACCAGTCGGGCTCCCGGGAGGGTGTACTTGGCACGGACGCCCTGGCGGCGCAGCAGCAGCCGGTCCCGGGTCCCCCAGGCGACGGTCACCGGAATGCCCGTGATGTCGTCCGTGAAACGCACATCGCGGCCGGCTGCGAGCGTGGCGTCGAAGCCGGTGGCCGCGCGCAGTGCGAGAGTCTCGGCGACGACCGCCTCCGGTGAACGGCGGCCGGGACGGGCATAGATGCTGCTGGTCAGCACGGCACGGCCGGCCGAGCTACGGGACATCCGTTCGATCACGGGAAGCGGCAGCAGCCGGGCCCCTGCGCGCATGGCAAGCAGCGTGGCGAAGGCGTACCGGCGCTCGGCCTCCGACCAGAAACCGGCCGGGGACAGGGTGGTGACCGAGCGGACGAGCTTCTCGCGCCCCATCTCGAGCGCGAGCAGCCCGCCCAGCGAGTTCCCCGCGACGTGCGGGCGGTCGAGCTCCAGCGCCGCGCAGAGCGCGCCGAGCGCGGGCACGACCGTCGGCAGGCCGTACGCAATCCCGTCCGGCAGCGCCGGAGACTCCCCGAACCCGGGCAAGTCCACCGCCACCACCTCCCGCTCGGCGGCGAGGATGTCCAGCACCGGATCCCATGCCTGGCGGTGGTGGCCGATGCCGTGCAGCAGCAGGAGGGGCTCGCCGGCGCCGCGACGCTCGTACGCGACGGACACTGTGCGGTTTCCCCGGGGGGACTCGATCGTGAAGGAGACCGTGGCGGTCATGCTGCTGCTCCTCGTCGAAGGGATCAGGCAGAGCTTCGAGTAGACACCCTGTCAGCAAACAATTACCGCTCAGTAGGTCCGACTTCAAGAGTGTGGCACGACGCATGGCCGAGGCACCGATTTCGCCTGGACAGGGCCCTCTTCTCTCGGGTGGGATAGGGGGGTGGCTACAGACACCGTGACCGACGTCTTCGAGGAGCACCGGCCGGTACTGACCGGCGTCGCCTACCGCATGCTCGGACGAGTGGCCGATGCCGAGGACGTCGTACAGGACGCCTGGCTGCGTTGGTCGGCCGCCGACCGGGGCGACGTCCAGCAGCCGCGCGCCTATCTGGTGCGCATCACCACGCGCCTCGCCATCGACCGGCTGCGCCAGGTCCAGTCGCGTCGTGAGGCCTACGTGGGCCCCTGGCTGCCGGAGCCTCTGGTCACCGACTTCGGGCCCACCCTCCCGGACACTGCCGAGCAGGCTGTCCTGGCCGACTCCGTGTCGCTCGCCGTGCTGGTCGTCCTGGAATCGCTCTCGCCCCTGGAACGAGCTGTGTTCGTCCTGCGGGAGGCCTTCGGGTTCCCGTTCGCCGAGATCGCGACCGCTCTCGGCCGCGGCGAAGCGGCGGTACGCCAGCTGGCCGGCCGCGCCCGCCGGCACGTGGACGAGCGCAAGCCGCGGTACGACGTGGACCCGGCAGAACGCCGAGCCTTCACCGAGCGCTTCCTCGCCGCCGCGGGCGGCGGCGACCTCGAGGCCCTGATGTCGCTGCTCGCGCCGGACGTCCGCCTCGTGGGAGACAGCGGAGGGAAGGCCAAGGCGCCCCTGCGCGTCATCGAGACGGCCGACAAGGTGGGCCGGTTCCTCGTGGGCGTCGCGAAGCAGGCCGCCGCGGACGTCGAGTTCCGCTTCCTCGAGATCAACGGCGGCCCGGCCCTCCTCGTGCTGTCCGGCGGGCGGCCCGACAGCGTCTTCCAGCTGGAGGTCGCCGACGGCCGGATCCAGTGCATCTATGCCGTCCGCAACCCCGACAAGCTCACCGGCCTCGTCCCGCGGTAGTTCCCGGTCCCCGTCCTCGCAGGAGAGCCCCACGTCCGGCTGCGACGGGGTTCTTCCGTGTGGCCTGCACGAACGCCGTGTGAACGCCGTACGGCAATGGCATCGAAGCGCCGCGTAATCGTACGAGGATTGGTCTTGACCAAGGGGATGCGCCGTCCTATCGTCGCAGGGATAGTGCAGGAACCTTTAATAAACAAGGGCGCGGAAAAGCCGCCGGGACACGGCGATTGCGGAGGATCAGGGTGGGGACCACGCAGCTGGAAACGGTGCCGGAGCCGAAGTACTGGCACCTCAAGACCGTGCTCAGCGAGGCACTCGACTCGGATTTCGCCGTCGGCGAGGTGCTGCCGAACGAGCGTGACCTCGCTGCCCGCTTCGGTGTCGCACGTGCCACGCTCCGGCAGGCGCTGGAGCAGCTGGAGCTGGAAGGCCGCCTGCAGCGCCGCCGTGGAGTCGGCACCACAGTCGCCCCGCCCCGCATGGGTGTGGCCGTCGGTTCCGGTGAGCATGTCTGGCCGGGCGCGGCCGGTGATGCCTGGCAGCCGGTGGACTGCACGGAGACGCTGCCCGCCGCGGCGGTCGCCCGCCTGCTGGACACGGAGCCGGACGAGACGGTGCACACGGTGCGCCGCACGCGGGTCAGCCGCGGCCAGCCCGTTGCGGCCGAGCTCCTGTACGTACCCGCCGCGTCCGTGCCTGACCTGCCCGCCATCGACGCCCCGGCGGGCCCGGCCCGCGCCAGAGCGGTCCTGCGCGAGCTGCAGCGCCTCGGTCTGGAGGGCCAGGACCGGGCTGTCGAGCTCGGCTCGGCCCGGGCCGACGACGCTCGGGAGCTCGACCGGCTCCCCGGTGCGCCGGTCCTGGTGGTGACCACGCGGTACTTCACCGAGGACGGCACCGCCGCGGTTTCCGTGGCCACCTACCGGGCCGACACCTGTCGCCTCACCTTCGGCGACTCCGGCGACCTGGAGATCAGCCACCACGAGCAGGAGCGCCGGGCTTCCTGACGCGGGCCCACGCCCCCGGGGCGCCCGGCCGCGCGAAGAGGTGGGCCCGCGTCCGCCCAGGGCTGCTTCCCGTAAGCGCTCGGAGCGGTCTGTGCGGCCCGTTGCCTCAACGGCGCGCCGTCACCGTTCCCTCCACCGCGAACAGCTGCTCCTCGACGTGGTCGAGCGCCAGCCGCAGCGCACCCGTCGCCACCGCCGCCTCACCCAGCAGGGACAGCGCCACCCGGGGTGGCCGCAGGCAGTAGCGGGCCAGCTCGTTGCGCAGCGGTTCCAGGACACCGTCCAGCCCGGCGGCCCAGCCGCCTACGACGACCAGCTCCGGGTCGAGCGCGAGCACCAGGGCGGCGACGTCGTGCACAAGCCGCTGGATGAACCGGTCCACCGCCGCGACGGCCTGTTCATCGCCGTTCCGGGCGTGCGCGAACACATCCGCGACGGCCTGTTCGTCCAGGGGGTGCAATGGCTCGTCCGTCGTGGACAGCAGCCTCTCCGGGGTCACATCCCGTCCGAGGAGGTGCAGGGCGCCGATCTCGCCCGCCGCCCCGCCGTAACCGCGGTGCAGGCGGCCGCCGATGAGCGAGCCGGCGCCCGGGCTGAGTCCCGCCATGACGAAAACGATGTCGTCGGAGTCGGTGGCCGAGCCCTTCCAGTGTTCGGCCACGGCCGCCGTGTTGGCGTCGTTCTCCACCAGGACGGGGCAGCGGAACGACCGGCGCAGGCGTTCGGCGAGCGGCAGTCCCGTCCAGCCGGGAAGCGCGGTGCACAGCCGTACCGTCCCGTCCGCCTCCACGATTCCGGGGCTGCCGACACCCACGGCTCGCAGTGAACCGCGCGGCACGCCCGCGCGCCTCAGGAGATCGGCGACCACGGCGCGCGTACGCTCCAGCCGCTCGTCCGAGGAGGCGGTCTCGCAGACGTCCCGGGAGCCGGCGCCAATGATCCGGCCGTCGAGGCCGGACAGGAGCGCGGCGATACGGTGCGGTCCGATCTCGATGCCCAGCAGATGGCCGGCCTCCGCCCGGAAGCGGAACCTGCGGGCGGGCCGGCCCTGCCGTCGCGCCTCACCGTCCTCAGCGGGGGCCTCGACGACGAGGCCGGCGCCGATGAGCCCTTCCACCACGCCCTCGACGGTCGGGCGGGACAGGCCCGTGACGCGCGTCAGGTCGGTGAGGGTGGGGGCGTCGGCGCTGCGCAGCGCGTGCAGTACCACCGCGGAGTTGATTCGCCGGAGCAAGGAGGGGTCCCCGCCGGTCAGCTGCCCCAACGTGTGTCCTCCCAGCTCGTACGCGTGTTTGCCGGATCGTACTCGCTGGTCGCGAGTGCGGCGAGTGGCGAGCACGCCCGACGCACGCCCGACGGGGGGCTCGGCGCGGACTCGGCGCGGGCGGACGTACGCCGACGTGCGAGCCAACCCGCGGGTTGTAAGACTGGGGCAATGGCGACCAAGGCAGTCCTCGAGGGCGGCCCGGACGATCTGCACGAGCGGATCGTCCCGATCACCCCTCCCGGACAAGAGCTGAAGATCAAGCACCGCGGCGGATACGAGCACTTCAAGCTCACGACGCGGCATCAGGACAGCCCGGAGGGGCGGTTGCCCGTCTACGAGTGGTGGGAGCGGACAGAGATCGCCGAGTGACGCCTCCCTTCGGCGCCCTTCCGCGTCAGGAGTCAAGCCGGCCTCACCGACGGCCTCAGACCTCCGGCGAGTACCAGACTCTCCGGGCTCCGTTTCCGGTCAATTCGGCATATATGCGATAGATTGCCGGTCTCCATAGACCGGTGTGCGGCCGTCATGGCCAGACCTTCGTAGCGGGGGTGACGACCTCCTTGCGGAGACGATGACGGTTCCCGAGGCGAGGTCGTGGCTCCTCGACCGCAAGATCACCGCGAACGAGGTGGGCATCGGACTGATCGACGGCACGCGTGCCTTCCTGGAGACGCTCGATCCCCGCCGGCTCGCCGAGTATCTGATCGGCGGCCTCGCCACGTCCGACCTGCCGGACGAGTTCCGGCCCCCTACGTCGCCCTCGTCCGTGAGTCGACGGGCGTCCGGGAATACCTCATGCCTCCGCTGCCCAACACCTCTACACCCGTGGCACGAACTGTTGGCGGTACGAGGGGGTGACGCTGAACCCGCTGTAGTGGCCGGCCCGTCACGACGAGACGCTGCTGATGAAGGCCGTCTACGAGTTCCACCCATGACTTCACCGGCTCCACCGTGTGGTGGGGTGATCCGGAACTCAGCTGGGGGCAGGCGACGTTCGAGGGCGGCGACATCATGCCGGTCGGCAATGGTGTCGTCCTGATGGGCATGAGCGAACGTACGTCCCGGCAGGCGATCACACAGGTCGCGGCATCGCTGTTCAAGAACGGCGCGGCAGAGCATGTCGTGGTCGCCGGCATGCCGACCGCAACCGCAGACGAACACCCTTCTGCGCAAAGCCCGAGTCGAGGTCATCACCATCGTCGGCGCCGAGCTGGGCCGAGGACGCGGCGGTGGCCACTGCATGACCTGCCCCCGCATCCGTGGCCCCGTCGACTTCTGACCGCCGGCCGCCGCGGGCCGCGCAGCCGGTGCCCGAGGCCGAGCTGCGCGCCGACGCCCGAGCACCGGGTCTCCAACCCTCTGCGGCGTGCTCTGCCCCGTCTCTGGTATGGGTGATCAGGGGCGGACAAGAACCTTCAGCGCCTCGCGGTCGTCCATGGCACGGTAGCCGTCCGGCACCTGGTCCAGGCTGATGGTGCGGTCGAACACCCGGCCCGGCTCGACATTCCCCTCGAGGATGTCGGGCATGAGCTCATCGATGTAGGCGCGCACCGGGGCGGGACCACCGGTCAAGGTGACGTTGGGGCCGAAGAGAGTGCTGACACCGATCGGGGCCTCCTCGTACTGAGGCACTCCGACGCGACTGATCACGCCGCCGGGGCGAACCACGCCGACCGCCATGTCGTATGCGTCCATGTACCCGACGGCCTCCAACACCACGTGGGTGCCGTCGCCGCCGGTCAGCTCTCGTACCTTCTCGATGCCTTCCTCGCCGCGCTCGGCGACCACGTCGGTCGCGCCGAGGTCACGGCCGAGGTCGGTGCGGTCCTTGTGCCGGCCCATGAGGATGATGCGCTCGGCCCCGAGCCGCCTGGCGGACAGCACTGCCATCAGTCCGACCGCTCCGTCACCGATGACGGTGACGGTGGTGCGCGGGTTCACCTGGGCCATCTTCGCTGCGTGGTGTCCGGTGCCGTACACGTCGGACAGGGTCAGCAGCGACGGCAGCAGGGCGGAGTCCTCGCCGACGGGCAGCTTCACCAGCGTGCCCTGCGCCTGTGGGACGCGAATAGCCTCGGCCTGCCCCCCGCCGATGCCGCCGACCCCCCAGAACCCGCCGTGACGGCAGGAGGTGTGCAGACCCTCCCGGCAGAAGTCGCAGGTGTTGTCAGCCCATGCGAAGGGTGCCACGACGAGATCGCCGCGCTTCAAGCCCGAGACGTCCGAACCGAGTTCCTCCACCACGCCGAGGAACTCGTGGCCCATCGGCGTGCCCTGCTCGGAGGCCGGGATGTTGTGGTAAGGGTGCAGGTCGCTGCCGCAGATGCACGAGCGCACGATGCGCACGACCGCGTCGGTGGGCTGCTGCAGGCCAGGATCGGGCGCGTTCTCCACGCGCACATCGCCGGGACCGTACATGAATGTTGCTTGCATGAGGCACCTTCCATAGGTATGTCGTTCAAGTGGGCCCAGGGCCCGCATCTGTGTTCCCGCCGGTGTGGCCGCTGCCCTACGCCGATCCGGTGGGAGGGGGCAGGTCTGCGGGTAGTGGCATTCGTCGTCGGTGACGCGCCGGCCCCACTGGGTTTTGGGAAGGTCGTCGCCGCAGCGGTCGCCGAACATCATGTTGTCGGCCGGTTCGACCGGCTTCGGCGCAACGCCACCGGTCGCCTTGCGCTCCGGAAACTGCTCTTCCGCCATAATGCCCTCCCTGCCTTACTCGCATAATTTCGAGGGCCACCGATGGGTGCTCCCCACGGCCGCGGTCCATTCCGTGCCGGGCTCTCTGGTGCCACGTCATCGACACTCGCATCCCCCGCACACGCCTGCAAAGGGCAGACTTTCCTCCTAGGACATAAACATCCTGCGAGAAAATCCTCCCCCCACACTTCGGGGGACCGGTGCGAACTGGTCCCATGACCCGCGACGCACACCTGAACGAGCTGGGCGAGTTCCTCAAGGCCCGACGAGCCGAGCTCAGCCCCCGTGCCGTGGGCCTGCCCGACACCGGTGGCCCGCGCAGGGCGGCCGGCCTGAGGAGGTTGCCCAGCCGGCGGCGATCAGCACCGACCCCGCTGACGCACACGGCAGAGGATTCAGCCGCAATTGCAGCGACTCCTCGACGACCTCACAGCCACGCCGGCCATTGTCATGGGCCGCCGCATGGATATTCTCGCGTGGAATGCGCTCGCGGCCGCCTTGGTCACCGATTTCGCACGGATCCCGGAAAAGCACCGCAACTACGTTCGTCTGGTCTTCACCGACCCCGCCATGAAAACGCTCTACACGGACTGGGAAACCGTCGCCCGCACCTGTGTCGCCCAGCTGCGCATGGCCGCCAAGTACCCCGCCGACCCGCGCCTGACCGCCCTCGTGGGCGAACTCTCCGTCCAGGACCCGCACTTCCGCCAGTGGTGGGCCGCCCACCACGTCGCCACACTCGGCGTGGGCACCAAGGGTTTCCAGCACCCCATCGCCGGTGAACTCCCCCTGGACTGGGACACCCTCACCGCCAGCACCGACCCCGACCAGCAGGTCGTCATCTGGACCGCCGAGCCGGGCACCCCCTCGCACGACGCCCTGCGCTTCCTCGCGTCCTGGGCTTCCAGCTCCCAGCAGGCGGCACCCGACACGGCCGGCTGACGAGGCATCTCACCACTGTGAAAATACAACGCCCGGGCCGCCGGCCCGGGCGTCACGCCGGAGAGACGAAGCCGGCTTCGTAGGCGGCGATGCCGCCAGGGTACGGTCACGCGCTCGCAGCTCGGCGAGTACCCCGCTGACGTGCGACTTGACCGGCTCCGCGCCGACGATCAGCTCTGCGGCGATCTCCGCGTTCGAGAGGCCGCGGGCCATGAGCCGCAGCACCGCCCCCTCGCGCTCGGTGAGCGTCCGCCTTCCGTGGCCGCTCTGAAACCAGGCCCACCGCAGGCATGGGGAGCCACACAGTCAGAAGCATGGCCACCTGTCGCCGCCTCTCCCGGACCAAGCTGGGCAACTGGTGGTGCATCAATGCCCGGAAGGGCCACTGGGGGGCCACGGGCAGGGCACGGCGTCACGGCGCTGGGCGGCGGCCGCCGTGCTTGCCGGCTGGTTCTCGATGAAGCACAAGGACGCCTGAACGGCGGCCAATTGTCAGTGCGGGCAGGTTTACTTCCAGCATGACCACGGCACAGCACCTGGCCACGATCGACATACTGCGCACCCGAGAGTTTCCCTCGGTGCGCGGTCGATCCGACGTCGGCTCCAGCGGGCCCGGTTACCACCTCGCGGAGTTGAGTACGAGCGAGGAGTTCTGGGAGGACGACGGAACGCGGCGTGCCCAGGTTGAGGACCAGTACGCGGCGGAGTGCGCCGCCCTCGCGCAGGCGCTGTCCGTGCGGTGGGGTGAACCCCAGGTGTTCAGTCTCTGGAGCCTGCTGATCCGCGGCATGGAGGGGGAGGGCATACCGGAGCCATGGAACCAGTTGAGCGGCAGCGTCGTCGATCTCCACCTGTGGCGGATCGAAGAGCGGTGGCTGGCGCTCGGAGTGGCCCAGTGGGCCGGGGAGCTCCCGTTCCAGCTGGTCGCAGCCGTCACCGAGATCGATCCGCCCTAGGAGGGTGCCCCGACCGTCGTCGAGGCGGGCCGGCTGTCCGGCCTCGGCTATGTGAACCCGACCGAGATCAACCAGCTCCTGACCAACCGGCTCGCTGCTTTGCCCTCCTGACAGGCCACATAAGCCGACGCGTCATCTTGATCAGGACTGGAACGCGCCGCGGAACCAACCGCGGTCCGGCTCACGGCGACAGCCGGCCGCGGCCCTCCGCGGTAGCGCGCAGCCGGCCGTATTCCTCGGCCATCGTCGCGGCCGTCCAATGGGCATTCAGACCACTGGGATTGGGCAGTGCCCAGATCCGCGTCCCGCCGATCGTCCGCTCCTGCGGCCCGATCAGCGCCTTGCGGTCCCCGAACGCCGTGCGGTACGCCGTCACTCCCACCACCGCGAGCCACGCCGGACGCAGCAACTCCACCTTCGCCGTCAGGATCCGGCCGCCCTCGCGGAACTCCTCTGCGGTGAGCTCGTCGGCCCGTGCGGTGGCCCGTGCCACCACGTTGGTGATGCCGAGCCGGTGCGTGAGCAGTTCGTCCTGCTCGTCCGGCCTCAACTGCCGCGGGGTGAAGCCGGACAGATGCAGCACCGGCCAGAAGCGGTTGCCGGGGCGGGCGAAGTGGTGCCCCGTCGCAGCCGACATCAGCCCCGGATTGATTCCGCAGAAGAGCACACGCAGACCGCCCGCGACCACATCGGGAACGACGCGGTCGCGGGCGGCCTGGAGATCGTCGGCGGTCAGAGGATCGACCCCGGCGCGTATCCGGCAGCCTCCGGGCGCTGCTTGGCGATCTCCTCGATCCTCGACACCACAGCCGCCACCTGGTCGCCTGCCGCGCCCGTGAACGACAACTTGTCGGCCATCAGTTCGTCCAGCTGCGCGCGGTCGAGCGGAATCCGCTCGTCGGCTGCCAGCTTGTCCAGCAGTTCATTGCGTTCGGCACCCTGCTCACGCATCGCCAGTGCGGCGGCGACCGCGTGCTCCTTGATCACTTCGTGTGCGACCTCCCGGCCGACCCCGGCCCGCACCGCGCCCATCAGCACCTTGGTGGTGGCGAGGAACGGCAGGTATCGGTCCAGCTCCCGTGCCACGACCGCCGGGAAAGCCCCGAACTCGTCAAGCACCGTCAGGAACGTCTCCAGCAGCCCGTCGAACGCGAAGAACGCGTCGGGCAGCGCCACCCGGCGGACCACCGAGCAGGAGACATCGCCCTCGTTCCACTGGTCGCCCGCCAGCTCACCGGTCATCGAGGCGTAGCCGCGCAGGATCACCATCAGGCCGTTGACGCGCTCGCAGGAGCGGGTGTTCATCTTGTGCGGCATCGCGGAGGAGCCGACCTGGCCGGCCTTGAAGCCCTCGGTGACCAGCTCGTGCCCGGCCATCAGCCGGATCGTCTTGGCGATCGACGACGGGGCGGCGGCCAGCTGGACGAGCGCGGTGACGACGTCGTAGTCGAGCGAGCGCGGGTAGACCTGGCCGACGGAGGTGAAGGCATGAGCGAAACCGAGGTGACCGGCGATCCGCTGCTCCAGCTCCGCGAGCTTCGAGGCGTCACCGCCCAGCAGGTCGAGCATGTCCTGCGCAGTGCCGACCGGTCCCTTGATACCGCGCAGCGGGTAGCGGCCGAGCAGATCCTCGAGGCGGCCGTACGCCACCAGCAGCTCGTCGGCCGCCGTCGCGAAACGCTTGCCGAGGGTGGTCGCCTGCGCGGCCACATTGTGCGACCGACCGGCCATCACCAGTTCCGCGTGCTCGGCCGCCAGCTTGCCCAGCCGCGCCAGCACGGCGACCGTACGGTCCCGGGCCAGTTCGAGCGAAAGCCGGATCTGCAGCTGCTCGACGTTCTCGGTGAGGTCCCGGGAGGTCATGCCCTTGTGGACGTGCTCGTGGCCGGCGAGGGCGTTGAACTCCTCGATCCGGGCCTTCACATCGTGGCGCGTGACTTTCTCGCGTTCGGCGATCGAAGCCAGGTCGACCTGGTCGAGGACCCGCTCGTAGTCGGCGAGGGCGGCGTCCGGCACCTCGATACCGAGTTCCTTCTGGGCGCGCAGCACGGCGAGCCACAGCCGCCGCTCCAGCGTCACCTTGTACTCGGGGGACCACAGGACGGCGAGCTCCGCGGAGGCGTAGCGGCCGGCAAGGACATTGGGGATGCGAGGCTTCGCAGGAGCAGCAGTCACGTGTACGGATTCTACTGGCGGTTTACGCAGGCCAGCGCCCCGGTCCTGTTTGTGGCTTACTACGAGAGCGGCGTGTCGTACGGCAGCAGCTCGGGACGCTTGCCCGGGAGGCCGTCGCCCGACGAGCGGCCGGTGAGCCGCCGTCCGATCCACGGCACCAGATGCTCCCGCGCGAACCGCAGGTCACTGCCGCGCCGGCGCACCCACCCCGGCGGCACCGCGGGAGGCAGTACGGCCTTCCAGTCGTCCTCCGCACCCAGGCCCAGTGCCTGCCACACCGCCTCGGCCACCCGCCGGTGTCCCTCGGCGGTCAGATGCAGCCGGTCGACGTGCCACATCCGTGGGTCGCCCAGCGCGGGCACGCCGTACAGGTCGACGACGAGTGCTCCGTGCCGCGCCGCGAGCTCGTCGATGAACGAGAAGAGCTCCTCCATACGCGGCCGGAACCTTTCCATCACCGGGCCGTTGCGGCCGGGGGAGCGCATGAGCACCAACTGCCCGCACGACGGCGCCAGCTTGCCCGCGGCCTCCTCCAGGAGCCCGCGCACCCTTCCCATGTCGCACTTGGGCCGCAGTGTGTCGTTGAGGCCTCCGACCAGCGTCACCACATCCGCCTGCATGGCCGCCGCCGCGTCCACCTGCTCGTCGGCTATCTGGCCGATGAGCTTCCCGCGAACGGCGAGATTCGCATACCGGAAGCCGGGGGCACGGGCCGCGAGCCGTCCGGCGAGCAGGTCTGCCCAGCCCCGGTACGAGCCGTCCGGGAGCCCGTCCGACATGCCCTCGGTGAACGAGTCGCCGAGCGCGACAAAACTGGTGTAGGTGGCATTCGATTCCATGGCGAGAGTGATCCTACCGCGCAGTAGCATGCACCCCGCCACGGCAGGGGAACGGCCGGGCACCCTGCGCGACAGGGTGCCCGGCCGTTCCGTAGGCGGCTCTCCGGTCAGATCGCGGGCGCGTTCCCGAAGAGCTCCCGCAGCACGTCCTCCATGGTCACCAAGCCGGCCAGGGTGCCGTCCACGCCGAGCACCGCCGCCAGATGCGTCCGGCTGCGGCGCATCGCGGTGAGCACGTCGTCCATGGGAGTGCCCCGCCCGACCTGCGCGATCGGGCGCAGCGCGGCGATGGGGAAGGGCTCCTCGCGCGGCCCGGCCTCCAGCGCGTCCTTGACGTGCAGATAGCCGAGGATGCGGCGGTCGTCGTCCACGACGGGGAAGCGGGAGAACCCGGACTGCGCCGACAGGCGCTCCAGCCCTTCCGGCGAGATCCCCACCCCGGCAGTCACCACGCGCTCCACGGCCAGCACCACGTCGTCGACCGGGCGGCGGCCCAGCTCCAGGGCGTCGTGGAGCCGCTCGCTCGCTCGGTCGTCGAGCAGGCCGGCGTCACTGGAGTCCTTGACCATCCGGGCCAGCTCGTCGTCGGTGAAGGTCGCAGACACCTCGTCCTTGACCTCCACCCGCAGAAGCTTCAGCAGAGCGTTGGCGAACGCGTTGATGGTGAAGATCACTGGCTGCAGCGCGCGGGTCAGGGTGACCAGCGGAGGGCCGAGCAGCAGAGCGGTCCGCACGGGCTCGGCCAGCGCGATGTTCTTCGGCACCATCTCGCCGAACAGCATGTGCAGATACGTTGCCGCGGCGAGGGCGATGACGAACGAGATCGGGTGGATCAGTCCGTCCGGCACACCCACGGCGTGGAACACCGGCTCCAGCAGATGGGCGATGGCCGGTTCGGCCACCACGCCGAGCACCAGGGTGCACAGCGTGATGCCCAGCTGAGCCGCCGCCATCAGCGCCGACACGTGCTCGAGCCCCCACAGGACGCTGCGCGCCCGGCGGTTGTCCTCCTCCGCGTACGGCTCGATCTGACTGCGGCGCACCGAAACCAGAGCGAACTCCGCCCCGACGAAGAAGGCGTTGACGACCAGAGTCGCCAGGCCGATCAGAAGCTGGATCGCGGTCATCGCACTCCCTCCGCCGACTGGTTCGCACCCGGGGCCGGGGCGTGCAGCAGCACCCTGGCCGCACGACGTCCGGAGGCGTCCACCACGTCAAGCCGCCAGCCGTTCAGTTCCACACTGTCGCCGACGGCCGGGATCCGGCCGAGATCGGTGGCCACCAGGCCGGCCAGGGTCTCGTACGGCCCGTCGGGGACCCGCAGGCCGATCGACTGCAGCTGGTCGGTGCGCGCGGCGCCGTCCGCCGAGTACAGCCGACGGCCCTCGGCGTCGTTTCCGGCGGGAGCCAGATCCGGCGTCTCGTGCGGATCGTGCTCGTCACGCACCTCGCCGACGACTTCTTCGACGATGTCCTCCAGGGTCGCGACGCCCGCCGTGCCGCCGTACTCGTCGATGACCACTGCCATGGTCCGCCGGCCGGACAGCCGGTCGAGGAGCCGGTCCACCGTCAGCGACTCCGGCACCAGCAGCGGCTCGCGCATCAGCTGCCCGACGGGGAAGCGGCGCCTGCGGTCGGCGGGCAGGACCAGCACGTCCTTGATGTGCGCGACTCCGACGACCGTGTCGAGACTGCCCTGGTAGACCGGGAAACGGGAGAGGCCCGTGGCGAGCGTCGCGTTGGCGACGTCTTCGGCCGTGGCCTGCACATCCAGTGCTGTGACCTGTACGCGAGGGGTCATCACGTTTTCCGCCGTGAGGTCCGCCAGATTCAGTGTGCGTACGAAGAGTTCGGCCGTGTCCTTCTCCAGGGCGCCCTGCTTCGCGGAGTGGCGCGCCAGGGCGACCAGTTCCTGCGGCGTGCGGGCGGAGGCCAGCTCCTCGGCGGGCTCCATGCCCAGCCGGCGCACCAGGCGGTTGGCGGTGCTGTTGAGATGGCTGATGAACGGGCGGAAGACGGCACTGAAGAGCCGCTGCGGCGTGGCGACCCGCTTGGCCAGCGCCAGCGGCGAGGAGATCGCCCAGTTCTTCGGTACCAGTTCACCGACGACCATCAGGACGATCGTCGACAAGGCGGTACCGAGCACCAGCGCCGCCGACGAAGCGGTCGAGGCCGACAGGCCGATCGACTGGAACGGGCCGCGCATGAGCTTGGCGATCGACGGCTCGGCGAGCATGCCGATGATCAGGTTGGTGACGGTGATGCCGAGCTGTGCGCCGGAGAGTTGGAACGTCAGACTCCGCACGGCCTCGAGGGCACTGGCGGCGCCGCGCTCGCCCCGCTCGACGGCCCTCTCGAGATCGCCGCGTTCGACCGTGGTGAGAGAGAACTCGGCGGCGACGAAGGCACCGCAGGCCAGGCACAGCAAAAGGGCCACGAGGAGCAGAAGCACTTCGGTCATCGGTTCACCTCCGTCCCATGGTCGGACAGGGGGAGGATGAGTGCGCGATGTCGGCTACTGGGAGGCTCGCCCATGGGCGGACGCTCACACCTTTCGATCGAAGTGGACGGTCGACCCATGGTAAAGGAGAGGCAAAGGGTCCTGCCGTCAGTCTCCGAGCGGCTTGACCCAGCGACTCCACTGGGGTTCGGGCGCGTACCCCGCCGCGGTCCAGGCATGCTGCGCGAGCTCATTGCGGTCCAGCACCATCGCGTCGCCGCGCCGCCCGCCGAGCCGTGCAAAGCGCACCTCGGCCGCCGCGAGCAGCGCCGAGGCGACACCCTGCCTGCGGTGGTCCGGGTGGACCGCAAGCCGGTACAGACGGCAGCGCCAGCCGTCGAAGCCCGCGATGACCGTGCCGACGAGCGCGCCGCCGCGCTCGGCGATGATCAGCGCCTCGGGGTCCCGGCCGACCAGCCGCTCGACGCCCGTCAGGTCGTCGCTGATGCTCTTGCCTTCCGCGGCCACCCGCCAGAAGTCCAGCACCACGGGAAGGTCCGAGGGCACCGCGGTCCGCATTCGAAGATCATTCATGGCGGCATCCCACCACCTTCCGGCGGGCAGCGTCGAACAGTTTCCGGCCGGGTCCAGGGGTCCGGCAGGGGCCGATGCCGGGGCGGAAACCCGTCCCGCCGGAGGCCTCACTCATGGGCGATGGCGGCCAGCACATTCATCCGAGCCGCCCGCAGAGCCGGCAGCACCGCGGCGGCAAGCCCGACCACGACCGAGCCCGCCACCACCGCGACGATCGTGGGCCAGGGAACGGCCAGCGCCTTCATGCCCTCGAGCGCCAGCACCTGCTGGACGGCAAGGCCCCACACCAGCCCCAGCCCGAGACCGAGCAGCGCACCGAAGACGGCGATCACCACCGACTCCAGATGGATCATCCGCTGCATCTGTCCCCGGGAAAGCCCGATCGCCCGCAGGAGCCCGATCTCGCGGGTACGCTCCACTACGGACAGGGCGAGCGTGTTCACCACACCCAGCACCGCGATGATGATCGCGAGCGCCAGCAGCCCGTAGACCAGCATCAGCATCACGGCGATCTGATCGCGGATCAGTTCCTTGTAGTCGGCCTGATCGCGTACCTGTACCTGCGGATACGGGTCGAGGGCCCCTTCGAGTCCTTCGCGCAGCCGCTGTACGTCGGTGCCGGGCGCGGCATTCACGTACAGCGCCGCATCCTGGCCCCCCGGCAGATACTTCTCCACCGTGCCCAGGCCCAGGAACAGCCCGCCCTCCATCCCGGGACCGCTCGGCGCGTCCTGGTCGGTCAGGGCGGCGACCTTCAGACCGGCCGTGCGCTCCCCGGGAAACGTCACCGCCAGCGTGGCGCCCAGCGCGAGGCCGTGCTCCTCGGCGAACCCGCGGTCCATCGCGACGCTGTCTGCGGCGAGTGCCGCGGGCGTGTCGCCCTGCGCGTAGGTGACCCGGGCGACCTCGTCGAGTTCCCGGTCGTAGCCGGCCGCCGTGGTCGCGATGCGCCGGCCGTCGGGCAGCCGTATGTCGAGAGGGGCGAACCGCTGCCGCACCACCAGGCCCGCACCCTCGACGCCCCGCACCTTCTGCGTGACCTCCTGCGGGAAGGGCAGGAAGTTGCTGTTCTGTACGACGAAGTCGGCGCCGAGGGTCTTGTCGATCTGGTCGTCGAAGGACCGCGCCATCGAGGCGCTGGCCACCGACAGACCCCCCACCAGGGCGAGTCCCACCATCAGCGCGGCCGCCGTCGCCCCGGTGCGCCGCGGGTTGCGGAGCGCGTTGCGCTGGCTCAGCCGCCCCACCGAGCCGAACACGCGGGGGAACGCCCCGCCCAGCACCCTGATCACCGGCCGTACCAGGAGCGGCCCCGCCACCACCGTCGCGATCAGCGTGAGGACCACGCCGAGGCCCAGCAGTGAGGCCGCCGACGAGGTGTCGCTGCTGGTCGCGCAACCGGCGAGCGCCGCTGCACCGGCCATGCCGACCAGGCTGCCCGCCACCGCCCGTACCTTCAGCGGCTTGCCGACGCCCGCCACTTCGACGTCCGCGAGCGCGGCCATCGGCGAGACCCTGCCCGCCCGCCGGGCCGGCAGATACGCGGCGAGGAAGGTGACGCCGAGCCCCACGGCGTACGCCGATACAGGAGTCGCCCAGCCGACGACCATCTCGGCGGCGCTCAGGTTCATCCCGAGCAGCCCCATCAGCTCGATCAGACCGGCCGCCAGCCCGATCCCGGTCGCCAGGCCCAGCGTCGACCCGACCAGTCCGAGGAGCAGCGCCTCGGTCAGGACCGACCTGCTCACCTGGCGCCGGTCGGCGCCGAGCGCGCGCATCAGGCCCAGCTCACGAGTCCGCTGGGCGATGAGCATCGAGAACGTGTTGACGATCAGGAACACACCCACCAGCACCGCCACACCGGCGAAGCCGAGCATCACGTACTTGATGACGTCGAGGAACCCTCCGAGCTGCGCCGCTGCCGACTCGGCCTGCTCGTCGGCCGTCATCAGCTCGTACTCGTCGCCCACAGCGGCGGCGACGCGCTCCTTCAGTACGGTATCGCTCACCCCGGGCGCGGCGGTCACGGAGATCGAGGTCGCCACGCCCGGCCGGCCCAGCAGCTTCGTCTGTGCCGTCGGGGTGTCGAGGAACACGAGGGCGGCGCCTGGGTTGGTGGTCGTGAAGGTGGCGATGCCGACGATCTCGACCTTGAAGGAGCCGGGCTGGGCGAGGACGGTGAGCGTGTCCCCGATGCGCACCTTCTTGTTGTCGGCGGTGTCCTTGTCGAGCAGTGCCTCACCCGAGCCCCGCGGCTCCCGCCCACCGGTGAGCTTCACCGGACTGCGGTCGGTGACGTACCAGTTGGTCGCGACGGTGGGCGCGCCCGTCGTCGGCCCGACCGGATCGTTCTCACGGTCGACGACGGTGATGTTCTCCACCGCGGCGTCCACGTGGGTGTCGGCCACCCCCTCGACCGAGTCGATGCGCTCGGCGAGACTTTCCGGCACGGTCTCGACCACGCCCGAGGGCAGGTCGCCGCTGACGCTCTCCTTGGGGCCGACCGTTACATCCGCCGAGGTGGAGGCGAAGAGCCGGTCGAACGTCCGGGTGACCGTGTCGGAGAAGATCAGACTTCCCGCGACGAAAGCGACGGACAGGATCACGGCCAGCGCGGACAGGAGCAGACGCCCCTTGTGGGCGAAGAAGCTCCGCAGAGTCGCCTTCAGCACCCGGCCTCAGTCCTTTCCCAGCGGGTCGGAACGCAGGCCGTCGAACCGCTTCATCCGGTCGAGCACCGCCTCCGCAGTGGGGTGGGGCATCCGGTCGACGATCCGCCCGTCCGCGAGGAACAGCGCCAGATCGGAGTGGCCCGCGGCGCCGGGGTCGTGCGTCACCATCACCACCGTCTGGTCGAGTCGGTCGACGGCCTCCCGCAGGAAGGCCAGGACCTCGGCGCCCGCGCGGGAGTCGAGGTTGCCGGTGGGCTCGTCCGCGAAGATCAGCTCGGGCCGGGACGCGAGTGCCCGGGCGCAGGCGACGCGCTGCTGCTGGCCGCCCGACAGCTGGGCCGGCCGGTGCCCCAGCCGGTCACGCAGACCGAGCGTGTCGATGACGCGCTCCAGCCACTCAGGGTCGGGTTTGCGGCCCGCGATGTCCATGGGGAGTGTGATGTTCTCCGCGGCGGTGAGCGTGGGCAGGAGATTGAAGGACTGGAACATGAAGCCGATCCGGTCCCGCCGCAGCCGGGTCAGCTCCCGCTCCTTCAGCCCGGTGATCTCGGTGTCGCCCAGCCACACCTGGCCGGCGGAGACCGTGTCGAGCCCGGCCAGGCAGTGCATCAGGGTGGACTTCCCGGACCCGGAAGGGCCCATCACGGCGGTGAACCGCCCGCGCGCGATGTCCACATCGACGGAGTCCAGGGCCAGCACGGTCGTCTCGCCCGTGCCGTACGCCTTGGTCAGAGCCCTTGCTCGCGCGGCGACCGGCGCCCGGTCCGGATTGTCCTCCGTGTGCGCAGCAGCAGGTGTGGACATGGCCGCCTCCCCGGTTGTGGCCGTCCCAACTCCCGTACAGGAGCCGAGGGTAGAGGGGCGGACGGGACTGCGGTATCCCCCCTGAGGCCGGTCCGCGGCGACACGTGTAAGGGGCAGGGGTCGTGCCCTTGCCGGTGATAGCACTCCCGCGCTAGCTTGAGAATGTGGCAAAGACCCAGCTGAACGTACGAGTGGACGAAACCACCGCGGAGGCCGCGCGCAGTCGCGCCCACCAGCGCGGGATGAGCGTCAACCGTTACATCGAGGAGCTTGTCCGGCAGGACGCGGGCGAGGCCGGCCGTACCTTTGTCGAGGCGGCCGCGGACTTCATGAGGAGTTACGAATCGGTGTTCGCCGAGGAGTTCGGCACCGAGCGTGAAGGGCGCCGTTGAGCCTCAAGATCGACCTTGCCTGGCTGCTCATGATCGCCGAACACAAGACGCCCGGCGATCCCCAGGTCACCGACTGGGGCGCACTGGTCGCCGCCGTCAGCCGGCACGACGCGGAGATATTCGGCATCCCTGTCTACGGCGACCCGCAGGCCCGGGCCGCCGCGCTGCTGCAACTCCTGCTCCACGTCCCGGCCCTTGAGCGCTCCAACGCCATGTTCGCCACCGCCGTCGCATACGCCTACCTCGTCGCCAGCGGCCTCAAGGTGGCCACTTCGCCCGAACAGGTCCGCGATCTGGCCCGATTGGTCAAGGACGGCGATGCGGACGTGCGGGCGATCGCCGACGAACTGCGGCAGTGGAGTCCGTGACCTCGTCCCCACCGGGCCTGATCAGTCCACGACCGGGGGCCGCCTGGCCGTCCCCAGCACGCAGGTCGACGTCGGAAGCGTGACCCCCTTCTCGGGGACCTTCAGCCGGCGGTACTCGTCGATCTCGAAACCCGCGGCCTCGATCGCCGCCAGAGCGTCCCGGGCGGTGTGGCAGCCGCCGCAGAGCAGCGGCCACACCGTACGGTCCAGCGCCTTCTGCGTGGCGGCCATCGCCCGCCCCCGAGCCACGCCGTGTTCGAAGAACCTCAGTTCGCCGCCCGGGCGGAGGACGCGACGGATCTCCCCGAGCGCCCGCGGCACGTCCCGTACGGTGCACAGCACCAGCGACACGACGGCCGCGTCGAACGCCTCGCTCTTGACCGGCAGAGCCTCCGCCGCGCCCGGCACCACATCCACCGGAACCTCCGCGCGCATGGCCGCGCTCGCGGCCAGCCGGCGCAGCGTACGCTCCGGCTCGACCGCCACCACCTCGGAGACCGTGGCCGGATAGTGCGCGAAATTCAGTCCGTTGCCCGCGCCGATCTCGATCACGCGGCCGGAGAGCCCGGAGAGCAACTCCGCCCGGTGGGCCGCCACCCCGCCCCTGAGATCGGCAGCCACGCTGAACCGGGCGTAGAAGCGGGCGAACATCGGGTGATGCACGACGTCCCGTGGCAACTTGTTGCTGCGCAGCGGCATGACGGTCCTCCTCCGGCGAACGGACGGATACCGTCAATTCTCCCCCAGCTGCCGGAGCATCATCCGCCCACGAAACAGAACTCGTTGCCCTCGGGGTCGCGCAGCACCTGGAAGTGACCGTGATCGTCCGTCACGATGTCGCCGACCCTGACCAGTCCGCGTTGCGGTCCACCGGATCGCCGCCCAGCAGCGCTGCCCAGAAACGCACCAGGTCAGCCGGTTCGGCGCAGTCGAAGACAATCTCTTCCACTCGTGCTCGCATGCGGTCAGGCTACGTGGGCCGCGAACGCGTCCACGTCCCAGACACCGCCGAGCGCGGCACCGAGCCAACTCCCGGCCCGCGCCCGGAACTCCGCGGGGGCCAGCGTCCCCGCGCCCTCGGGGACCGCCCCGAGCAGCGGCGCGCCCGCCATCGACGGCAGGTCGGCCACATTGCACCGTGCGGCGAGATCCGGTACGGCGGGCCAGCTGCCGACCACCACCCCGAGCGGCTCCAGCTGCCGGGCCCGCAGGGCCTCGGCCGTCAGGGCGGTGGAGTTGAGCGTGCCGAGCCCGGCCGGGGCCACGACCAGGACCGGCGCGTGCAGCAGGAGGGCCACGTCGGCGAGCGTGGAGCCCGACTCGTCGAACCGTACGAGCAGCCCGCCCGCGCCCTCGACCAGGACCAGATCGTGTTCGGCGGAAAGCTTCTCCGCCGCCTCGGCCACCTCGTGTGGGCGCACCGGTGCGAGACCGGCCCGCCGCGCGGCCGTCGCCGGAGCCAGCGGCTCGGGAAAGCGGGCGAGTTCGACCGCGGTCAGCACGCCCGCCAGCCGCGCCGCCTCCGCCGCGTCGCCGGGCTCGCCGGGCCCCAGTCCCGTCTGCGCGGGTTTCAGTACGGCGACCGACCGGCCGGCCGCCAGCGCCGTCGCCGCCACAGCGGCGGTGACGACGGTCTTGCCGATTTCCGTCCCGGTTCCGGTGACGACGACCACGGCCATCGCAGTTCACCGTCCTTCCTGCGTCGTTGCTTCGGGGGACTGTGCGCGCGCTCAGCCCGCGGCTGCGGCCGCGCACACGGCACGGCAGATACGTGCCACGTCCTCGTCACCCGTGACGTACGGCGGCATCGTGTAGACGAGGTCGCGGAACGGCCGCAGCCACACGCCCTCGCGAATCGCGGCGCGGGTTGCCGGGGCCATGTCCACCTCGTGATCCAGCTGGACGACGCCGATGGCGCCCAGCACCCGTACGTCCCGTACACCGGGCAGCGCCGCGGCCTGCGCGAGCCCGTCCCGCAGGCCCGCCTCGATCCGCTTGACCTCCTGGCGCCAGTCCTGCCCCAGCAGCAGGTCGATGGAGGCCAGCGCCACGGCGGCGGCGAGGGGGTTGCCCATGAACGTCGGCCCGTGAGCGAGCACCGGTACCTCGCCGTGCGAGATCCCCTCGGCCACCGCCGAGGAACACACGGTCGCGGCCATCGTCAGATATCCGCCGGTCAGCGCCTTGCCCACACACATGACATCCGGTGAGATCCCGGCGTGCTCAGCCGCGAACAGCTCGCCCGTGCGCCCGAATCCGGTCGCGATCTCGTCCAGTACCAGCAGCACACCGTGCTCGTCGCAGAGTTCACGCAGCACGCGCAGATACCCGGAGGAGTGGAAGCGCATGCCTCCCGCGCCCTGTACCACCGGTTCCACGATCACCGCGGCCAGCTCGTCCGCGTGCCGCGCCACGAGGTCGGCCAGGTGCTGTACGTACGCCGGGTCCGGCTCCGCGTCGAAGCCGGCCGGCGGTGCGTCCGCGAACACCTGTCGGGGCAGCACGCCGGACCACAAGTCGTGCATCCCGCCCTCGGGGTCGCAGACCGACATCGGCTGCCAGGTGTCGCCGTGGTAGCCGCCGCGCCAGGTGAGCAGGCGCTGCTTGCCGGGCCGGCCAGCCGAGCGCCAGTACTGCAGGCACATCTTCACCGCGACCTCGACCGAGACCGACCCGGAGTCGGCGAGGAAGACGTGCTCCAGCCCGGCCGGGGTGATCTCCACCAGTCTGGCCGCGAGCCGCACGGCGGGCTCATGGGTGAGCCCGCCGAACATCACATGGCTCATCCGGTCCAGCTGGCTTCGTGCCGCGTCATTGAGGACGGGGTGGTTGTAGCCGTGGATCGCCGACCACCACGACGACATCCCGTCGACCAGCTCGTCACGGCCGTGCGCGGGCCGGTCCAGACGCAGCCGTACCCCGGCAGCCGACCCGACGAGCAGCGGTTCCTGCCTGCCGGGCATCGGGCCGTACGGATGCCAGACGTGCTGCCGGTCCAGGCCCAGCAGCTCGTCCGGGGAGAGCGGGTGCCGCGGTTCAGGCATTGGGGGCTAGGTCCGTCCCGGCGCCGCGGCGGCGGACCGCGACCAGGTCGGTACGTGCGACGGAAACCTCCGGGGCCGGCACGTCCCCGCCCGGGACCTGTCCGGCGGGAACCTCCGCGCCCGGACCTTGTGCGGCCTGCACCTCGGGCTCCGAGGAGCCGCACGGCGCGCAGCCGCCGCCGTGCGATCCGCAGCCGTCGCCGGAGGCCGCCGCGTCCGAGCGGTGCTCGGGCAGCGTGGTCGTGCCCGTGCCCTCGACCTCGAAGCCGGCGTCGGCGATCATCTCGAGGTCGGCCTGGCCCGCCTGGCCCTCACTGGTGAGGTAGTCCCCGAGGAAGATCGAGTTGGCCAGGTGCAGGGCGAGCGGCTGGAGCGTACGCAGATGCACTTCGCGGCCGCCCGCGAGCCGTACCTCCACGTCCGGGCAGACGAACCGGACCATGGCGAGGATGCGCAGCGCCCGCTGCGGCGTAAGGTTCCACTCCTTGGCCAGCGGGGTGCCCTCGAACGGGATCAGGAAGTTGACCGGCACCGAGTCGGGGTCGAGGTCGCGCAGCGCGAAGACGACATCGACCAGGTCCTCGTCGCTCTCGCCCATCCCGGCGATCAGCCCCGAGCAGGCGGAGAGTCCGGCGGCCTGGGCCTGCTGGACGGTTTCCACCCGATCGGCGTACGTGTGGGTGGTCGTGATGTCCCCGTAGGTTCCCTCGGACGTGTTGAGGTTGTGGTTGTACGCGTCGGCTCCCGCGGCGCGCAGCCGGTCGGCCTGGCCGTCCGAGAGCAGTCCGAGGCAGGCGCACACCTCGACGCCCTCGTTCTGCTCCTTGATCGCCTCGATGGTCTGCGACACCCGGTCGACGTCCCGGTCGGTCGGACCGCGGCCGCTCGCGACCAGGCAGACCCGCTTGGCCCCGCCGGCCACGCCCGCGGCTGCGGCCTTGGACGCTTCGTCCGGCTTCAGCCAGGTGTACTTCAGGATCCCGGCTTTCGAGCCGAGCCGCTGGGAGCAGTACGAACAGTCCTCGGGGCACAGGCCCGACTTCAGGTTGACCAGGTAGTTGAGCTTCACCCGCCGCCCGAACCACTGACGGCGCACCTTGCCGGCCGCGGCCACCACGTGGAGCAGTTCGTCGTCCGAAGTCGCCAGTACGGCGAGCGCCTCTTCGCGGGTCGGCAGTTCGCGCCGCAGCCCCTTGTCCACCAGCGTGGTCAGCAGATCCATGCTCCAGATCCTGACCTACGGCACCGCCCCGGGCCAAGGAGAGATCGCACAACAGAGCCGCTTTGCGGTGTGTGTATTGCCACACCCTGACCACAGACCGGGCCCGTTAGGGTCTGTCGACAGCCCACAAACCGCGAGGACTCATCCATGCCCCAGGACGTGTTCGACTGGATCGACGAAGCGGCGCGCGAGCGCGACCGGGCCGGACTCGTCCGCACCCTACGTCCCCGCCCCGCCGAGTCCGCGCTTCTCGACCTGGCGAGCAACGACTACCTGGGCCTCGCGCACCGCCCCGAGATCACCGAGGCGGCGGCCGGGGCGGCCCGCCGCTGGGGGGCCGGGGCAACCGGTTCGCGGCTGGTGACCGGTTCCACCGAACTGCATGCCTCGCTGGAGCGGGAGCTCGCGGAGTTCTGCGGTTTCGAGGCCGCTCTCGTGCTGTCCTCCGGATACGCGGCCAACCTCGCCGCGGTCACCGCGCTGACCGGGCGCGGCGCGCTCATCGTCTCGGACGCCGGCAACCACGCGTCCATCGTGGACGGATGCCGGCTCTCACGCGCGGAGACGGCCGTCGTCCCGCACTCCGACCCCGACGCCGTGCGTAAGACGCTCGAGGCGCACCCCGGCCGGGCCCTCACCGTGACCGACTCGGTTTTCTCCGTCGACGGTGACGCGGCGCCGCTGCGCGAGCACGCCGCGGCCTGCCGCGACCACGGTGCAGCGCTGCTGGTCGACGACGCCCACGGCCTCGGTGTTCTCGGCGAGGGCGGCAGGGGTGCCTTGGACGCCGCCGGCCTGGCGGGCGCGGACGGAGTGGTGGCGACTCTGACCCTCTCCAAGTCGCTGGGCAGCCAGGGCGGGGCGGTACTCGGCCCCGCCAAGGTCATCGACCATCTGGTCAACACCGCGCGGACCTTCATTTTCGACACCGGACTCGCCCCGGCGGCGGCCGGGGCGGCGCTGGAGAGTCTGCGACTGCTACGTCGCGAACCCCAACTGGCCTCGCGTGCACGCACGGTGGCGACCACCCTGTACGACCGGCTGACCGCCGCGGGGCTGACCGCGGCGAAGCCGGACGCCGCGGTCGTGTCGGTACGGGCCCCGTCGCCCGGGGCCGCACTGCGATGGGCGGCCGACTGCCGGGCGGCGGGCCTGTTCGTGGGCTGCTTCCGGCCGCCTTCGGTACCGGACGGGATCTCGCGGCTGCGACTGACCGCGCGCGCCGATCTGACTGAAGGGCAGATCACGCAGGCGGTCACCACCATCCTGGCAACCGCACCGACCGTTGGGTGAGTGTCTCAACTCCCCTGTCCATGCGTGTCGTTGAGCAGATAGCTGAGGAAGGCCGGCCCTGGTCACCGCCCGCGCGCAGACCTCGGCCCGCAAAATCCGGGGCATCACGGGGAGTTCCACGGCACGCGGCGTACGCGCCTCCGTCGGCGGTCTCGCCGCTGGTCAGCCCCACCCGGTCGCGCAGGGCGCGCAGCTCCTCGCCGAGCTTGCGTCGGCGCACAGCGGGCCCGTGCTGCTTCCCTGCCTCCCTCCGGTCGCGCGCCGACGGGTAGGGTGCCGCCCAAATACGGTATTCCGTAGCAGAGTTCACCGCTTCGAGCGACAGATATATGCATAACCTGGTGGATCGCCACCCGTGACGGCGGCAGGAGTGGCACGCTGGCGCGAAGCACGTAACCGAGGCCGTCTTCGAGTTTATCCGCCACGAGTCTTCAGTCCGGCCCCGGTGGGAAAGGGACAGCGTCGCCATGGCAGACCATCAGGAAACATCCGTCACTCTGCCGAGCGATCCAGCCTCGGTCTCCGCCGCCCGGAGATACGTCGCCGACGTTCTCTCCACATGGGGCCTTCCCTCCGACGGGGACACCGCCGACACGGTACGGCTGATCGTCTCCGAGCTGGCGACCAACGCGGTGCAGCACACTTTCGGCCAGTCGCCCACCTTTACCGTGGATCTCCGGCTGGAGCGCGAGGAGGAGCTGTACATCGGTGTCACCGACAGTCATCCCCGCTGGCCGAAACGATTGCCCGCCGCCGTCCAGCAGGACAACGGCCGTGGCATGGTGATCATCCGCTGGCTGGCCGCCGAGTGCGGCGGCCGGCTGTCGGTCGCCCCCACCGAGGACGGCGGCAAGACGGTCTGGATCACCCTGCCCTGGACCACCGCTGTCCCGCAGCAGGAGCCGGTGCCGACCCCGGTCGCTCCGGAAAACGGCTGAGGTCCCTGGCGTGCCGGAAAGCCCGTCGGCCCCTGAGTCGCGCAGGAAGGTCAGGGCGTTGACCCGGTCCGGCCGGAGACAGGTCCGGCCGGTACCGGGATCAGTGAGGTGCGGTCCGCCGGGCTCTCACGCAAGCCCACGTTCCACGGCGCCGCGTTCCACACAGAATTCGTTGCCCTCCGGATCCGCCATCACGACCCAGCCGAGCCCGTCCTCGGTGCGCCGGTCGCTGACGACCGACGCACCGAGTCCGACGAGCCGCTCCACCTGTTCGTCCCGCGTGCCGGAGGGTGGCTGGATGTCCAGGTGGAGGCGGTTCTTGACGGTCTTGCCCTCCGGCACCCGGATGAAGAGCAGCCCGGGCACCCGGGGGTGCCCCGCATCGATGAGCACTTCGTCATCGCCCGGCTTGTCACCGTCGATCGCGAATCCGGTGACCGCGGACCAGAACTCGGCCTGGGCGTACGGATCGTGCGCGTCGAACGTGATGTGCCGTACCGGATTGAGAAACGACATGGGGTCCCCTCGGGCATGTGTGCGGTTCGTACCGCCGGGAGCGGTCAACGTACCGCTTGTCCGGGGGAGTTGCCGCACCAGCCGTCAGCGCACCCGGCCGTACCAGACGCTCTTGGTCCAGATCTTCTCCAGTCGCACTACCGCACCGGTCTTGGGGGAGTGCCAGATTTTGCCTTTACCCGCGTAGATTCCGACGTGGTAAACGCTCCTGCCGGAGTGGAAGAAGACCAGGTCGCCCTGTTGGCGCTTGGACGCGGCGATGTGGAGGGTCTTGTTGTACTGCTGCGCGGCGGTTCGCGGCAGCGACTTTCCGGCGCGCTTGTACGAGTAGAGAGTCAGCCCCGAGCAGTCGAACCGCTTCGGTCCGGCCGCTCCGTACTTGTACGGGGAGCCCTTCTTGGAGGCTGCCACCTTCAGGGCCTCCGCCGCGTACGACGGAGCGGCCTGGGCTTCCGACGCGGCGCCCGGCGCCAGCATCGTGCCGCCGACGGCGGCGAGGGTGAGCACCGATGCGGTGCCGGCCCGGGACAGCAATGACGGGACAGTGTTCTGCGCAGACATGCGCAACCCTTCGTCAGCCGCCTGTGAAGGATGACCTGTCGGGTTCGGGCTGGCGAAGTTGCCCGGCCGCCGGTGACGGCTTCACCCCGAGGGATGACCATGTTCGGTCACCCCGTTGCACTTGGGTCCTCCACTCCTGCCGATCCACTCTTGTCGACCAGGCATCCGGGACGGCGGCAGGACTCGGCGTCCGCCCGGACCGCCCCGCCGCGGCGGCGGGGGCTTGTCGTCCCAGGGATCTTGACTCATAACTGCCCGAAAATCCGAGCGGAAGCGGCCTCATGTGGGGTTCCTCACCACTACCCCGTTCGGGTGGACGGGGGTGTTTTCTACCTCCGGCGTGAGGGCCCAAGTAGGCCTGGACCAGCAGCGGAACGATAAATTCCACCCCTGCCGTAGGCACGTTGCGCAAGTCGGATGGTCTCTCCGGCTCTTCGTCAACTAAGCCGAACGGAGTATCGATTCCCGTACTCCATACGTGTCTTTCGGCGAGTCGTTCCCCAAGTCACCTCGGCCGGACGGTCGGAGTGCGGGTGTCACCTCGCCCTCACCTCGTGCCGGGGGCCGTTGAGGAGCCCTTGCGGCTGTGCACGATCCGGTCCACGAGGCCGTACGCCCGCGCTCCTTCGGCGTCGAGGATCTTGTCGCGCTCGATGTCCGCCGAGATCCGTTCCGTGCTCCGACCGGTGTGTCGTACGAGCATCCGGGTGAGCATCTCGCGTACTCGCAGCAGTTCCTGGGCCTGGATCTCCAGGTCCGAGGGCTGCCCTCGCACCGGCTCCGGAATGGCCGGCTGGTCGATGACCACGCGGGCGCCCGGCAGGGCCAGTCGCTTGCCCGGCGTGCCGGCCGCCAGGAGCACGGCGGCGGAGGAGACGGCCTGCCCCAGGCAGATCGTCTCCACGTCGCAGGTGACGAACTGCATGGTGTCGTAGATCGCGGACATCGCCGCGTAGGAGCCGCCGGGGGAGTTGATGTAGAGCGAGATGTCCCGGTCGGGCGCCGCGTGCTCCAGGTACATGAACTGGGCGACCACGTCGGTGGCCGCTGTGTCGTCGATCGGCGTTCCGACGAAGACGATGCGCTCGCCCAGCAGCTTGGAGTAGGGGTCGAGAGTGCGGGTGCCGCTTGGGGTGCGCTCGGTGAACTCGGGCAGGACGTGGCGGGCGGTGGGCCGGCTCATGGCGTTCCTCTCGTACTGCGGCTCGTACTGCGGCTCGTACTGCGGCAACGGCTCATGCGGGTCGCACCGCGAATCGCGCTGCGGATCGCACAGGGGAGACCTGCAAAAAATGTACAGGACGTACATTCCCTTAGAATGGGGAGCATGGCCTACGAGATTCCGGTGACGCAAGCCCGAGCAGAGCTCGCCGAACTGATCAACCGCGTCGTCTACGGCGGCGAGCGTGTCGTGGTGACGCGTCACGGAAAGCCCTTGGTGGCGCTTGTTTCCGCTGCTGACCTGCAACGACTCGAATCCGCGGCCGAGTCGGCGGAGGAGTCGGTGGTCAGTTCCGTCTCCTCGATCCACTCGCTGACGTCCGCTCCGGGCGAACGGCGCCGCTTCGGTATCGCGGCTGAGCACCACGACCCCGGCGTCGGCGATCGTCCTGCGGGCCACGAGAACTGACGAGGTGAAAGAGTCGAACAGAGGGCTGTTGCGGCCAGTGCAAAAATGGCCGTGCGCCCCCGTCCGCTACTGCGGGGACGTACGGCCGTCTCGGTGCGACGGAGGAGTGGCTACCCCACGAGGGCGGGGTTCTGTGCCGCGGCCGGATCCGCCTCGGCCGTCCGGCGGCCGCGCCGTCCAGTCAGCGCCACCGCGGTCAGGCCGAGCAGAGTCCAGAGCGCGAGGACGAGGGCCGGGGCGCCGGCCGCCTCGACCTGAGTGCCGGCCGGTGCCCCAGCGGTGACAGCTTCGCGCAGCAGCCCTGCGACCACAGGGCTCGCGGCGGAGGCGGTCAGCAGCTGCGGCCCCTGCGGGGTGACGACGATCGCTCCGTATACATCTCGGTTCTCGATCGCCGCGCGAGCGGACGCCGCGTCGTCGTAGCGGTGGACGTCGAAGGCTCCCTCGTGCTGCTCGAACCGCTCCTGGAGCGGAGCCGCGGCGGTGGCGGGGCCGGCGATGCCGAGCGGCAGATCCCGCGGCGCGATGCGGGCCGCGGGCCAGGCGAAGGCCCGGAGGGCAAGGGCGACGACCACCGGGACCAGCACAATCACGTGCTGCGCGAGGTGGACCTGTCGGCCGGGGTCGTCTACCGCTACTTCGGCAGCAAGGAGGAACTGATCGCGGCCATCGCGGAGGAGGCGTTCGGCAGGATTCGAAGCGCGCGTTCGAGAGCGCGGCCCGGCAGAGTCCGCCTCCTCCGCCGGACGAACTCAGGCGCTGTTCGGCAGCGTCAGCACCGAGGCACTCCAGGACGGGCTGCGCGCCCTGATGAGCATGGCTCCCCGAAACGTGAGTTAACGCGTTGGAAAAACGGGCGGCCTAATCTGCGACGCCTGGCTGCGAGGCCGCCCACCGGCGCGCCTTCGTCGACCCTTGCCAGGATCGCAGGAGGTGGAGCCGTGCAACTGACCCCGCACGAGCAGGAGAGGCTGCTCATCCACGTGGCCGCGGACGTGGCCGAGAAGCGAAAAGCGCGTGGGCTCCGGCTGAACCACCCCGAGGCGATCGCGCTGATCAGCTCGCACATCCTGGAGGGCGCTCGCGACGGACGTACCGTCGCGGAACTCATGTCCTCCGGGCGCAAGGTCCTCGCCCGTGACGACGTCATGGACGGGATCCCCGAGATGATCCACGACGTCCAGGTCGAGGCGACCTTCCCGGACGGGACCAAACTGGTCACCGTCCACGATCCGATCGTCTGACGGGAGCGCCACGATGATCCCGGGTGAAGTCCTCTACGCAGACGGGCCCGTGTCTCTCAATGAGGGACGGCCCGTCACCCGCCTGGCCGTGCTCAACGTCGCCGACCGGCCGGTCCAGGTCGGCTCCCACTACCACTTCGCCGAGGCCAACCCCGGCCTGGAGTTCGACCGGGCGGCCGCTCGCGGACTGCGGCTGGACATCGCCGCGGGCACCGCCGTGCGCTTCGAGCCGGGCATCCCGGTCGCGGTGGAACTCGTGCCCCTGGCCGGCCTTCGTACGGTCCCGGGCCTGCGAGGGGAGACGGGCGGGGCGCTCGATGTGAGCGCCGACCATGAGGCCGCCGGGCCGCAGGAGCCGGCGACGGCCACGCATCAGCGCCGAGCGGGCGACGGTGAGACACGCCGCTCCCGCGGCAAGGTGAACGGAGACGCAGGTGCGTGAACTGGACCGGGCCGTGTACGCCGATCTGTTCGGACCCACGACGGGCGACCGTATCCGGCTGGCCGACACCGATCTGCTCATCGAGATCGAGCAGGACCGGGCCGGCGGGCCCGGACTGGCTGGCGACGAGGCGGTCTTCGGCGGCGGCAAAGTCATCCGTGAGTCGATGGGGCAGGCCCGGACGACTCGCGCCGAGGGTGCCCCGGACACCGTGATCACCGGTGTGGTCGTTCTCGACCACTGGGGCATCGTCAAGGCCGACGTGGGCATGCGCGAGGGCAGGATCACCGGCATCGGCAAGGCCGGCAACCCGGACACCATGGACGGCGTGCACCCGGACCTGGTGATCGGTCCCGAGACCGAAATCATCGCGGGCAACGGGAAGATCCTCACCGCGGGCGCCGTCGACGCCCACGTCCACTTCATCTCCCCGACGCTCGTGGACGAGGCCCTCGCCTCCGGCGTCACCACCCTCGTCGGCGGCGGAACCGGACCCGCCGAGGGCACCAAGGCAACCACAGTCACCCCCGGTCCCTGGCACCTGGCCCGGATGTTCGCCGCGCTGGAGGCCCATCCGGTCAACATAGGGCTGCTCGGCAAGGGCAACACCATGTCCCGCGACGCCATGCACTCCCAACTGCGCGGCGGAGCGCTCGGGTTCAAGATCCACGAGGACTGGGGCTCGACCCCTGCCGTCATCGACGCCTGCCTCGGCGTCTGCGAGGAGACCGGCGCCCAGCTGGCCATCCATACGGACACCCTCAACGAGGCCGGTTTCGTCGGCGACACCCTCGCCGCCATCGCCGGCCGGACCATTCACGCGTACCACACCGAGGGAGCCGGCGGCGGGCACGCGCCGGACATCATCACCGTCGTCTCGGAGCCCAACGTGCTCCCGAGCTCCACCAATCCGACCCGCCCGCACACCGTCAACACCATCGAGGAACACCTCGACATGCTGATGGTCTGCCACCACCTCAACCCGGCCGTTCCGGAGGACCTCGCCTTCGCCGAGTCCCGGATCAGGCCCAGCACCATCGCGGCCGAGGACATCCTCCACGACCTGGGGGCAATCTCGATCATCTCCTCCGACTCGCAGGCCATGGGGCGAATCGGTGAGATCGTGCTGCGGACCTGGCAGACCGCGCACGTCATGAAGAGGAGACGAGGCGCCCTGCCGGGCGACGGACGCGCCGACAACAACCGGGCTCGTCGCTATGTCGCCAAATACACCATCAACCCGGCCGTCGCGCAGGGCCTCGACCACGAGATCGGCTCCGTGGAGACCGGCAAGCTCGCCGACCTGGTGTTGTGGGACCCGGCCTTCTTCGGGGTCCGGCCGCAGCTCGTGATCAAGGGCGGGCAGATCGCGTACGCGCAGATGGGCGACGCCAATGCCTCCATCCCCACTCCGCAGCCCGTACTGCCGCGCCCCATGTTCGGCGCGCACGGAAAGGCCCCGGCGGCCAACTCGTTCAACTTCGTCGCCCAGGCAGCTCTCGACGACGGACTGCCCGAACGGCTCGGGCTGGACAAGCGGTTCGTGGCGATCCTGAACACCCGCGGCGTCACCAAGGCCGACATGCGCAACAACGACGCCCGCCCCAGGGTGGAGGTCGACTCCGACACCTTCACGGTGACGATCGACGGCGATCCGGTCGAACCGGCCCCCGCGGCCGAACTCCCCATGGCCCAGCGCTACTTCCTCTTCTGAAAGCGGGTAGCCGTGACAACGAGCGAAGGCGGGTCCCGGACCGGCAGAGCCGCCCTGCTGGTCCTGGCCGACGGCCGGTTCCCGGCCGGCGGCCACGCCCATTCCGGCGGCGCCGAAGCCGCCGTGCGGGCCGGCCGGATCAGCGACGCCACGACCCTTGGGGAATTCTGCCGTGGCCGGCTCCACACCACCGGTCTCGTCTCCGCCGCCCTGGCCGCCGCTGCGGCCGTCGGGCTCGATCCGTTCGACCTGGACGCGGCCGCCGATGCCCGCACGCCCTCACCCGCGCTGCGCACCGCCGGCCGCCGCCTCGGGCGGCAGATGATGCGGGCCGCGCGGGCCGTCTGGCCGTCGCCCGAACTCGACGCCCTCGCGGCCGCCCTGCCGCGGGGAGCCCATCAGCCGGTCGTACTCGGCCTGGCCGCCCGCTGTGCCGGGCTCGGCCCCGAAGACGCCGCGCATGTCGTCGCGTACGAAACCGTCAGCGGCCCGGCGACCGCGACCGTACGCCTCCTGGGCCTCGACCCCTTCGACGCGGCCATGGTCCTTGCCCGGCTCACCTCCGAACTCGACGACATCGCCGCACGCGCGGCTACGGCTGCCCGCCTCGCACGGTCCGAGGGCACCGACGCGCTGCCCGCGGCCTCCGCACCCCTGCTGGAGATCAGCGCGGAACACCACGCGGCCTGGCCGGTCCGCCTCTTCGCCTCCTGACTCGCCCGAACGAAACACCGGAGTCCGCCATGCATCTCGACCACGCCGTCACCTACCCCGAGCGGCACACGCACAGCGCCGAGCCCGTCCGCCCGGGCGGGGGCCGGCGCGCGCTGCGCATCGGCCTCGGCGGCCCCGTCGGTTCGGGCAAGACCGCTACGGTGGCTGCCCTCTGCCGGCTCCTGCGCGACGAGGTTTCCATCGCCGTCGTCACCAACGACATCTACACCCGCGAGGACGCCGAGTTCCTGCTGCGCAACGCCGTCCTGCCGCCCGAACGCATCACCGCCGTCGAAACCGGGGCCTGCCCTCACACCGCCATCCGGGACGACATCTCCGCCAACCTCGAAGCGGTCGAGGACTTGGAGGAGACGGTGGGCCCGCTCGACCTGATCCTGGTCGAGTCCGGGGGAGACAACCTCACCGCCACCTTTTCCAAGGGCCTGGTCGACGCACAGATCTTCGTGATCGACGTCGCCGGCGGCGACGACATCCCGCGCAAGGGCGGCCCGGGCGTGACCACGTCCGACCTCCTCGTCGTCAACAAGACCGACCTCGCGCCGTACGTCGGATCCGACCTCGGCCGGATGGCCAGGGACGCCGCCGCCCAGCGTGGTGAACTCCCCGTCGCCTTCACCTCCCTGGCCGCCGACGACGGGATCGAGCCGGTCGGTGAATGGGTACGCCGACAGCTCGCGGCCTGGACCCGCGCTCACGCATGACCGCCCTCACCACCGCCACTGACAACGCCACCGAAGCCGCCGCCACCGCCCCGGCCACGGGAATCACCGCATGCGCCCGGATCACCGCGCGCGCCGACGGCCGCGGCTCCACCGCACTGCCGGTCCTCGACGGGGACGGTCCGCTCGCGCTGCGGCGCGTCCGCTCCACCGGCCCCGGCGTCAAAGTCACCGTCATCGGTGCGATGAGCGCGCCGCTCGGCGGGGACCGGCTGGCCGTCGAGGCCGTCGCGGAGCCGGGTGCGCGGCTGCACGTCGCCTCGGCCGCCGCCACCATCGCCCTGCCCGGCCACGGCGGAGCCCCGGCCGGCTACGACGTCCGCCTCACCGTGGGCGAAGACGCCGAACTCCGCTGGCTGCCCGAGCAGTTGATCTCAGCCCACGGCAGTCACCTTCGTATGACGACCCGCGCCGAACTCGCTGCCACCGCACGGCTGATCCTGCGCGAGGAGCAGGTGCTCGGCCGCGCCGGTGAGCCGCCCGGCCGGCTGACCAGCCGCCTCACCGTGTACCGGGCCGGCCGCCCGCTCCTCGACCAGGAACTGTCCTACGGCCCCGGCGCACCGCGCGGCTGGGACGGCCCGGCCGTGCTCGGTGGCGGACGGGCCGTGGGCCAGCTCCTCGTTGTGGACCCCGCCTTCGCCGCCCGGATGCCGGAGGCGCGTGTCCTGGGGGAGCGGGCCGTCCTCACGCCGCTCGCAGGTCCCGCCGTTCTGGTGACCGCCGTCGCGGCGGACGCGCGGGAACTGCGCCAACTCCTGGATTCGGTAACGATTTTCGTCGGTTGGTAAAGAACAGCCGTACGACCTTTTGTCGGGCGCCCGCCGAACGAAAGGATCCCCCTGCAAGCGCAATGATCATTGCCGCCACGAGCGGCGGCGCACCATGCAGGGGGAGGTACCACTTGAGGCGCACAGCAGTGCTCGGCTCTGCCGGCACTCTGATAGCGGGCACGCTCATGGCGGGCGCGATAGCCGCCCCGCCGGCCAGTGCGGACGGCCGTCACCACGGCAATCCCGAGGCACGCGGCGTGAAGATCGCAGCCGACCGTGCGGCCAAGGCCGGCATCAACTGGAAGGCCTGTCCGGCCGACTGGGGGCTTGAAGCACCCATTCAGTGCGGCTGGGTCAAGGTTCCGCTCGACTACGCCAAGCCCAACGGGCGGCAGATCGAGATTGCCGTCGACCGGATCGGCAACACCGGCACGAAGAAGGAGCGCCAGGGCTCCCTGATCTACAACCCCGGCGGCCCCGGCGGTTCCGGCCTGCGCTTCCCGCGCCGGGTCACGACGAAGAGCCCGCTGTGGGTCAACACCTCGAAGGCGTACGACTTCGTGGGCTTCGACCCGCGCGGTGTCGGCCACTCCGCCCCGATCTCCTGCATTGACCCTCAGGAGTTCGTCAAGGCGCCGAAGCTCGACCCGGTGCCCGACAGCGAGGACGACAAGCGGGCACAGCGCAAGCTGGCCGCGGAGTACGCGGACGGCTGCAAGGAGCGCAGCGGCTGGATGCTGCCGCACATGACCACTCCGAACACCGCGCGCGACCTGGATGTCGTCCGGGCAGCCCTGGGCGAGCGGAAGCTCAACTTCCTGGGCGTTTCATACGGTACGTACATCGGCGGCGTCTACGCGACCCTGTTCCCGACGCATGTGCGCCGCATGATCGTCGACAGCGTGGTCAACCCCTCGAAGGAGAAGATCTGGTACGAGGCCAACCTCGACCAGGACGTCGCCTTCCAGATGCGGTGGAACGACTGGAAGGCCTGGGTCGCCAAGAACGACACCGCCTTCCACCTCGGGAACACCCCCGAACAGGTCGAGCAGCAGTGGCTGAAGCTGCGCGCCGCCGCGAAGAAGGACCCGATCGGCGGGGTCGTCGGTCCGGCCGAGCTCATCGGCTTCTTCCAGAGCGCGCCGTACTACGACTCCGCCTGGGTGCCCGTCGCCCAGACCTGGAGCGACTACGTGGCCGGGGACACGCAGGCGCTCGTGGACGCGGCGGGTCCCGACCTGACCGACAGCGCGGGCAACGCCGCCTCGGAGAACGGCAACGCCGTCTACACGGCGGTGGAGTGCGCGGACGCCAAGTGGCCCACCAGCTGGAAGAAGTGGGACCGGGACAACACCCGGCTCCACAAGGACCACCCGTTCATGACATGGGCCAACGCATGGCTGAACCTGCCGTGCGCCACCTGGCCCTCCCGGCAGCAGACCCCCCTCGACGTGAAGTCGGGCAAGAGCCTGCCGCCGGTGCTCATCGTGCAGGCCACCCGTGACGCCGCGACTCCGTACGAGGGCGCCGTCGAGCTGCACAAGCGCCTGAAGGGCTCGCGTCTGATCACGGAGAAGGACGCCGGCTCGCACGGTGTCACCAGCCTGCTCAACCCGTGCATCAACGAGCGGGTGGACGCCTATCTGCTCACCGGGAAGACGGACAGCCGCGACGTGACGTGCGCACCGCATGCCACGCCGAAGCCGGCCGCCGTGGCGGCCGCCACGGCGGCGGTCGACCTTCCGGCCGTCCCGTAGGGCGGTGAGGAGGGGGCGGCCGGGCACACCGGCCGTCCCCTCCTCCCTCCCGCGCCTACGAAATGGCGGCCGTCCGCGGTTCCGCGATCGCGGTGTAGTCGGCGGTGCGCAAGGCCAAGGAGCGGTCCAGGCGCGCAGCGTTGAAGAAGATCTCCTCGTGCTCCAGCAGTGCCGGGTCCACGACCAGTTCCAGCTCGGGGTCGAAGGAGAACGGCAGAATGGTCCCGCTCGCGCTCGCGGCCAGCCGCGGTCACCAGGTGTCTCCCAGCAGGATGTCTCGAAGGTCGTGGGCGCCGGCATGGGTGGGGCTACCGGGCCGGGTTCCGCCCCGCCAGCCACGCATCCTCCTCCGCGTAGTCGAAAAGATCCCCGTGCGGGTCGTACGCCTTCGCCATCGCGGGGAACGCCTCCCGCCAGTCCCGCCCTCGCATTTGCGCCGACAGCCAGTCGACGGTGGCCGGCAGCGATTCGGCGTATCCGGTGACCGGGGCGTAGCCCAACTCACGTTGCGCGGCGGACATGTCGTAGACGACGGAATGCTCCATGGTCCACGGTGTCGACCCGACCGTGCCCACCGGGGGAGCCCCGGCCACCAGTACCGTCTCACACTCCCAGCCCATCACGTCGTCGATCGCGGAACCGATCTCCGCCACCGAAGGCGCCTGCGGATCGGCCGCGTTGAGTACCCGGGACGCCGGCTTCAGTGCGGCGAGGCGTATCAACTCCGCGACATTGGAGGCGTGGACGGGGTGGAAGCGGCTGTTCCCGCCCCACGCCAGCACGCGTGTGCGCCGCCCGTCCAGCACCCGCTTGACGAAGAACAGCTCGCGCGGCGTGCGGCAGTGCGGTCCGTGAATCGCCCCCGCGCGCAGCAACGTCACCGGCAGCTGTTCACCGACCGCCAGCAAGTCCCGTTCCAGCCGCACTTTTCGCGTGCTGTAGGTCGCCTCTCCGGGCGCCACGGTTCGCTGTGTCTCCGCGATCGGCACCGGGTACCGGGGGGAGCCGTCCGGCTCCGCCTGTGTGTCGAAGCCGCGGCCCTGATCATCCTCGTACACGGCGCCGCTGGAGATGACGGCGGCCGAGCCGATCCGGTCCGCGAGGCCGGCCAGCTGAGCCGCATGGTCCCGTCCGTACGCGACCATGTCCACCAGCACGTCGGCGCCCTCGCCGAGTGCCGCGGCCAGCGCGCCGTCCTCATCCCGGTCCAGGCGTACGGTGCGTACCTCCGCGGGCCACGAGGCGTCCCGCACGCCGCCACGCGAGGCCGCTCGTACGTCCCATCCGTCCGCTGCCAGGGCGCGCACCGCAGCGCGCCCGACCTGCCCTGTGGCGCCCAGTACGAACGCGGTTCCCCTGCTCATGCCCGGGACACTACGCCGCCGGGCGAGCACCGCCGGGTGGGGTTCGCCCTGCGCGGATTCGCCTTCAGCGCAGCAGCCTGGGGAACCTTTTCGCCTGTTGCTCGGCCTTGACCTCAGCCTTGACGTCGGCCGCGTACCGGTCGACGTACTCCTGCCCGGAGAGTTCGAGGATGGCGTACATGATTTCGTCGGTGACGGCCCGGAGCACGGCCTTCTCGTTGTCCATACCCTCGTACCGGGAGAAGTCCAGGGGCTCTCCGAAGCGGATCGTCACGCGCTTGACACGCGGCACGACCTGCCCGGGCGGCTGGATCTCGAACGTGCCGACCATGGCGCACGGCACCACCGGGACCTGCGCCTTGAGCGCCATCGCGGCGACGCCGACCTTGCCCTTGTACAGGCGTCCATCGTGCGAGCGCGTGCCCTCGGGGTAGATGCCCAGAAGTTCGCCCTTGGCGAGGACACCGAGCCCCTCGCGGATCGCGGCCTGGCCGGCCTCCTTACCCGACCGGTCCACCGGGATCTGCCCGGCGCTGCGGAAGAAGGCCGCGGTGAGCCGGCCCTTCACGCCGGGGCCGGTGAAGTACTCGGCCTTCGCGAGGAAGGTGATGCGCCGCTTGATGATCGCCGGCATCAGGAAGTGGTCGGAGAACGACAGATGGTTACCCGCCACGATGGCGGCGCCGTCGGCCGGAATGTGCTCAAGTCCCTCGATACGCGGCCGGAACAGCACTCGGAGCAGCGGTCCCAGCAGCACGTACTTGAGCACGTAATAGAACATGGGGCGGCTCCTCGCTCTGCCGGATCAGTTCCAGGGCTGCGTTCTGCCAGGTCAGTGGACATCTCGGGGGAGCACAGCCTATGTGCAGTTGTCCTCCCGCGTAACCGTGCCTGATGGGGTCAATGCCGACCGGTGCAGACTTTACTGACTCGGCATCAGGTTGGGGACCGGGCGGTCGTCTGGTGCGCAGCCGGGGCGGTCCGCCGACCCGAGAGGCGCATCAGCACAGGGTGAGCGGACTACGGGAGGCCGACCGGATACCGACGGGTCGCGGGGCCGAAGCCGGATTCGGTTCGTACGCACGCAAGGCGGCGGTCCCTTCCGAGTCGGACGGGACCGCCGCCGTTGTGGCAGAAGGGCGGATCAGCCCTCGAGAACGCCCGAGGCAGCGACCTCGATCTTGGCGCTGGTCGCGCCCGAGCGGGAGCCCAGCTTCTCGATCTGCTGGACCAGGTCAGAACCCTCGACGACCTCGCCGAAGACGACGTGCTTGCCGTCGAGCCACGGGGTGGCGACAGTGGTGATGAAGAACTGCGAGCCGTTGGTGTTGCGGCCGGCGTTCGCCATCGACAGGAGGAACGGGCGGTCGTGCTTCAGCTTGAAATTCTCGTCCGGGAACTTCTCGCCCCAGATGCTCTTGCCGCCCGTGCCGTTCTGGTTGGTGAAGTCGCCGCCCTGGAGCATGAACTCAGGGATGACGCGGTGGAACGGCGAGCCCGCGTAACCGAAGCCGTGCTGGCCGGTGGCGAGCTCGCGGAAGTTCTGCGCGGTCTTCGGGACGACGTCGTCAAAGAGGTTGAAGACGATACGGCCGGCGGCCTCGCCGTTGATGGTGATGTCGAAGTAAACGTTGCTCATGAGTCCATCCTCTCACTACCCGTGTCGCCACTCCCGCTCGACAGGACGGGGTGCCGGCCGCCACGTGGACGTGGTCCCGCATGAGCCGCGCATACCGGTCACTGCCGTGACCTGCAAGGAGTCGAGCGGAGTGTCACGCCGCAGAACGTGTGCCGGGCCCAGCAGCACTCGCCGGGGCAAGGAAAAGAGCCGGCCGCCACGCGGCCCCTCTGGCCGTCGTCAGCGCGGGCCGGCCGGTGACCGCCAGATGTCCAGGCTGTCATGGGCGGTATATGCGTGCATCTCCGCCGCGGCACCCGGGCAGCCCTCGGTATTCCACGACGACGGCAGCGTCGCCCTGAGGCCGTGCCGCCGTCCGGGTGGCGAGCGCGGCCGTGGCCATGCTCTTCCTGACGCTGTTCCCCGACGTCATGCCTTCCTCGCTCAACGACGACTGGAGCCTCACGGTCGACAACGCGTCGTCCACCGAGCTCACGCTGACGATCATGACCTGGTTCGTCGGGATCGCCCTTCCCCTCGTGGTGCTGTACCAGGGCTGGAACTGGGTGTTCCGCAAGTGGATCGGGACTCGGCACATCAGCGACGCCGCCCACTGAGCAGCCAACCGGCAGCCGACCCCACGGACGGCCTCTGTTAGAAAGATCCGAGAGACCAACAGCCGATCGCGAGGGCCCACCAACACCATGCCCATCACACGACGCGCCGCCCTGTCCGCTCTCGCGGTCCTGCCACTCGCCGGATGCACGTCCTCCTCCTCCGCCGGCGCCGCACCGGCGGAGGCGTCCACTGCGGCGGCGCCGAGGGGTCGCGTTTTCGAGAAGCTGGAGAGAGAGTTCGACGCCCGGCTCGGCCTGTACGTGATGGATACCGGTAGCGGACGGATCGTCACCCACCGGCCCGACGAACGGTTCGCCTACGCCTCCACCTTCAAGGCCCTTGCCGCCGCAGCCGTACTGAAGCAGAACTCCATCGAGGAACTCGAAGAGCTCGTGATGTACAGCCGCGACGACCTGGTCATCTACTCGCCGATCACGGAACAGCACGTCGACACCGGCATGACCCTGCTCGACCTGTGCGACGCCGCCATCCGCTACAGCGACAACACCGCGGGCAATCTCCTCTTCAACGAGCTCGGCGGTCCGACGGGTCTGCAATCCGCCCTCGCCGACCTCGGCGACAACACCACCCGGGTCGCTCGCTACGAGACCGAGCTCAACGAGGCCACCCCGGGCGACACACGCGACACGAGCACCCCCGCGCTGCGAATATGTCGGGAGCCGGCGCCCGGCGAGCAGTAAGCCGTTGGAGTTGCGTGGCTCCGTAGTCGACGGGAACCTGGTCATGTCAGCCCTCGGCGTCCGCTTCCGCTTCGGGTCGATGTGGGGTGCCTGGGCGCCGGCCGCCGGACAACGCCGCGGTGACCAAGTCCGCGCTCCCATCAGGAGATCGTCATGGACAGCGCAACTCTGGAAGAGATGCAGACCACGCTGCGCGGGCCGGTCATAGGTCCGCAGGACGCCGAATACTCCCAGGCTCGCAAGGTCTACAACGCAATGATCGACAAGCGACCCGCCGCCATCGTGCGGTGCGCGGACGCTGCGGATGTCATGGCTGCGGTCAGCTTCGTCCGCGACAACGGACTGGAACTCGCCGTCCGGGGTGGCGGACACAGCGGCCCCGGCCTCTGTCTGGTGGACGACGGCGTCACCATCGACCTCTCGCCGATGCGGGGGGTACGTGTCGACCCCGTCGGACAGACCGCCCAGGTCGGCGGCGGCAGCCAGATCAGCGACCTCGACCACGCCACCCACGCCTTCGGACTCGCCACACCCGCCGGCATCATTTCGATGACCGGCGTCGGAGGCCTGACCCTCGGCGGCGGCCACGGCTACCTCACCCGCAAGTACGGCCTGACCGTGGACAACCTACTGGCCGCGGACGTCGTGCTGGCCGACGGCAGCGTCGTCACCGCGAACGAGACCGACTACCCGGACCTGTTCTGGGCACTGCGCGGTGGCGGCGGCAACTTCGGCATCGTCACCTCCTTCACCTACCGGCTCCACCCGGTGGACACGGTCGGAGTCGCGATCACCGTGTGGCCGGTCGATCGCACCCGCGAGGTGCTGGCGTGGTACCGGGACTTCCTCCCGCAAGCGCCCGAGGACGTGTACGGCTTCTTCTCGCTCTTCGTCATCCCGCCCGGCCCGCCGTTCCCCGAAGAGCTCCACGGGCAGAGGATGTGCGGCGTCGTGTCGTGCTACACCGGTGACCCGAGTCGCCTCGAAGAGACATTCACGGCAGTGCGGGAGCCCGGACCGCCGGCCTTCCACTTCACGACGCAGATGCCTTACCCCGCGTTGCAGAGCATGCTCGACGACGTGATTCCCACCGGGTACCAGTGGTACTGGCGCGGCGACTTCTTCGACCGCATCCCGGACGCTGCCCTGGACGTGCACCTCAAGTACGGCGAGAGCATCCCCACCCCGCTTTCGCTGATGCACCTCTACCCGGTCGACGGGGTCGCCCACCGGGTGGGCCGGGACGACACCGCCTGGAGCTACCGGGACGCCGTATGGTCCGGCGTCTTCGCCGGTGTCGACCCCGACCCTGCCAACGCCGAGACCATCAGGCAATGGTGCGTCAACTACTGGGAGGAGATGCACCCGTACTCCATGGGCGGCTCGTACGTGAACTTCATGGGTTCGGGCGAGGGCCAGGACCGGGTCCGGGCCACGTACCGCGACCACTACGACCGGCTGGCACAGGTCAAGCGAGCATACGACCCGGACAACCTCTTCCACGCCAACCAGAACATCAAGCCGGCCCAGTAGCCCTGACCACGGGGTCTTGCCGTCCGTGCTCAGGATGCTGTCGATTCGCCTCTGGTGCCACGGCGCTGCGCTCGCGGAACAGCTCTTTCGGCGCAGTGGCCGTGCTTTTCCCTGCCGTTGATCTTTATCTGTCCGGGGGTGTCTGTCCGGTGCCCCTTCACCTCGGAGCAGGTTCAGTCACGAAAGGGCGAAGCGTATGCGCAAGGCGATGCTCGGCGCGTTGATGGTCTTGATGGTGTCCGGTACAGGAATGGCTATGCCCGCGCCGGCCGGCGCGCAGCCGGCCCGGAGCCCCGTTCTCCGCGCGGAGAGCGAAGTCACGCTCGCGTACGACACACCCCTCCTCACCGCGAAGGACGATCGCGTCACCTGGCACTGGGTGGTGACGAACACCGGCGACGCCCCGGTGTTCAAAGTCGCCTTGACTCAGTTTCTCCAGCCCTCGATGCGCGTGACCATGGTCAGCGATGTCTGCGCCGTGACGGCGGAGCAGGTGATCGAGTGCAAGTGGGACACCCTGGGGCCCGGCGAGAAGGCCGAGGGCGTGGTCGAGGCCGACCTGCCTCCGGGCATGAGCGGTGCCGTGCGGATCAACGGGCGAATCGTGTGGGAACGCAGCCCGAGCGCCGACAGTTTGGCTCCTGCAACGGACGGCTCGTAGAGCCGACCAGCGCGGGCGACGGACCTCCCGGTGGGAGGTCCTGGAGCGTGCCCGCTCACGATGACTCACCCGCAGCACAGTGCCGGTTACCTGCCCGCGGGCGGATGCGGGAGCTCCTGTTCGGTCCAGATCGTCTTGCCGTCGGTGCTCTGGCGTGAGCCCCAGCGCTGGGACACCTCGGCACAGATGAACAGACCGCGGCCGCCTTCGCGCTGGCCCGCGCATGGCGGAGATGGGGCGTGACGGCGCTTGCGTCGGTGACTTCGCAGGTGAGAGTGCGCCCCTTGATGAGGCGCAGCCGCAGCGGCGGGGCGCCGTAGCGGATGGCGTTGGTGGCCAGTTCGCTCACGATGAGCTCGGTGGAGAAGGAGAGGTCGTCGAGGTCCCAGAGAGCGAGTTGGCGGCGCGTACGGGCACGTGCGGTGGCCACGGTGGCGGGGTCAGGCGGCAGTTCCCAGCTGACGACCTGGGCGTCGTCGAGGGCGTGGGTGCGGACCAGGAGCAGGATCGCGTCGGCGCCGACCGGCGTGGGCGGGACCGTGCGTGCGGCCTCGTCGCGCAGTTGGTCCAAGGGGCGCTCGGTGTCGGCCAGGATCTGCCGCAGGCGGTCCTGGCCGTTCCGGGCATTGGCAACGTCGGCGTACAGGAAGGCGTCCGTTTGGAGGGCGATGATGCTTCCTGTGGCCAGCTCCAGGCGGGTGGTGGCGAACGGTGTGCTCTCGTCGCCTCCGAGTGGGGGAGCCGCGGGGATGTCGGCGATCTCGGTGGTTCCGTCGGGGTGCGCGAGGACAGGTGGCGGCAGGCCGGCGCGGGCGACGGTGAAGCTCAGGGTGAGGGGGTCGTAGATCCCGTACAGACAGCCGGCCGTCAGCTCCTGGCTCTGCACCGGGTCGGTGGTCGGGAGGGCGGCGCGTTTCGGCGGCGAGGCGTGCGACGGTGTCGTTGAGACGAGCGAGCAGTTCGTCGGGCTCGAGGTCGAGCTCGGAGAGGGTGTGGAGCGCGGTACGCACTTGGCCCATGGCCATGGTGGTGTGGATTCCGCCGCCGGCGACGAGGCCGACGGTGAGAGCCACGCGCGCGCCGGAGAGGGGAATGATGTCGAACCAGCCTCCTCCCACGCCGGCCGGCAGGTGGAAACGGGCGCTTTCCACGGCCGTCTGCGCGGGTGGCATCCGTGGGAGAAGATGCCGCTGGAGGGTCCGTACGGGCCCGGGCCCGCTCTCGGTCGCTGACGTCGACCACCGCCGTCGCGGCGCCCAGCACCTGGCCGTCGGGGTCCTGGAGGCGGAACACGGATACGGAGTAAAGGTGCTCGCGTTCGGGGGCGCTGGGCGGACGGGCGCCCACGATCCGTTCGAGTACGGGCTCGCCGGACGCGAGCACTCCCCGGACCATCGCGTCGGCCGCGACGGGGTCGGTCAGCTGGACCACCTCCTGCAGGCGGCGACCGACGAGCTGCGGGCCCGTGAGCGCGCTCATACCGGAGGCTGCGATGTTCACCCGCAGGACCCGCAGATCCGGATCCAGGACCTGCATACCGATGGTCGACTGGGTGAACAGCGCATCCAGGAGGGCATGGCCGATTTCGTCGGGGCCGCCCCGGGTGTCCGGCGGCGGGCGGAACAGGCCCCAGGCCGGGACCCCGTCCGGCCTCGTGACCGGCCGGACCAGCAGTCCGGCGTTCTCGGCCACGCCGCCCGGTCGTGCTCCCGCCACGCCGTCCGACCGCGTCCAGGCCGAGGAGAGGAGCGCCGCGACCGGACGCCCCACCGTTTCGGAGGCCGCACGGCCGAACAGCTCGTGGGCCTCTCGGCTCCACTCCACCACGCGACCCGCGCGGTCCGCGACCAGCAGCGCGTCGTCCGATGCCATGGGCAGATCGCCTCCGGGTCCCTTTTCGACGTCCCCAGCTTGCCTTCACCGGGTCCGGACCGCATGTCGGCATACGGGACGATGCGAACCGGGTCTGGCCAGCGGGAAGAACGCGGCGTAATTTGAATTACATGATTACCAATGAGGAGAAGGAGGCGCTGCGCGGCTGGATTGCCGGGCGGCTGCCGGAAGGACTGTTCCTCGAGCTTCTGGACGTGACCGTCGACCGCGAGGAGATCACGGTCGTGGGCCGGATCCCGGAACCCGAGCTGAGCGCCGAGACTTCCGCCACGGAGCGGGGCGCGGCGATCGAGGGCCGCATCGCGGAATTCCGCGAGCGGACCCGTGAGGACCGCATCCGGGTGGCACGTGACGCGGAACGCAGGTTCCGCAGGAAGGTGTCATGGGGTGTGGAGTGCGGCGGCAGGCGTGCCCTGTTCACCACGGTCGCCGCGCCGGTGATGACCCGCCTGCGGCAGCCGGAGCGCCAGGTGCTGGACACACTCATCGCGGCAGGCGTCGCGCGCAGCCGCAGCGAGGCGCTGGCGTGGTGTGTCCGCCTGGTGCAGAAACACGCGGACGACTGGCTGGAGGACTTGCGCGACTCCCTGGAGAACGTACGTAAGGTTCGCGCGCAGGGCCCGGACGGCGGCCCGGACGCGGACTGAACGGCCGGCCGCTCCCGGGATCGGAGGGCCCGGGCCTGCCGCATCGCGGAGACGCGCTGCTCCACGACCGAGATGAGGAGCCGCGGGAAAACGGACTGGCTTAGTCCCCGGGACACGGGGTAGGCGAGCACATCGGAGATCCTCTCCGACCACCCCCAGGCGCCCCGGCTGGAGATCATGAGCGAGCCCACCACCACCCGACCGGTTTCACGACGGGGAGCTGACGTGCGCGTGGAACCCCTGCTCCGCGCGGAGGTGTTCAAGGGCGAGCCTGGTTGTATCGCCGAGGCCCGCGCACTCGCCGACCGCTTCCTCGGAGAACTCGCGGCCGAGTGGCTCGCCGAGTTCGGCGAGCGCAAGCGCAGCGACCTGCTCCTGACGGTCAGTGAACTGGTGACCAACGCCGACCGCTACAGCCGCGGTCCGTACCTCCTGGAGCTGGAGGGCACCGCCGACCTCATCACCGTCACCGTGTACGACAGCAGCTCGGCCCTGCCCCTCCTCTTCGGGCAGGATCCCCAGCGGCTCGGCGGCCACGGCATGGAGATCGTGGTCGCACTGTGCGACCGGCTCAGCGCCGAGCGCGTACCGGTGGGCAAGCGCGTCCGGGCGGAGTTCGAGCTGAGCACCTGAGCCTCGGCGACGCCGCGCGGTCGTCAGACCTGGCCCCCAGAGCCTCAGCCGGTCCGGCCACCGTCAAGGCCACCGTCGGGCGGATGGTCACCGGGGCCCTCCCGCCGGGCGGCGAGCGGGGTGGGGGAGAGATTGGTCCGCTCCTCGCCCGGTTCCAGCAGGGTGTCGGCCACGCCGACGATGAGCGGATCCGGCTCCCCGACCGCCTTCTCGTCCTTGCTCGCGTAGTCGAAGCGCCACAGCAGGCTGCGCATGGCTTCGATGCGGCCGCGTTTCTTGTCGTTGTTCTTCACAACGGTCCACGGCGCGTACGGCGTGTCCGTCGCCCGGAACATCTCGATCTTCGCCTCGGTGTACGCGTCCCACCGGTCGAGCGAAGCCAGGTCGATCGGTGAGAGCTTCCACTGCCGCACCGGGTCGACCCGCCGGATGGCGAACCGGGTGCGCTGCTCGGCGCGCGACACCGAGAACCAGAACTTCACCAGCAGAATGCCGTCATCGGTGATCATCTGCTCGAAGAGCGGGGCCTGCTCCAGGAAATGCTGGTACTCCGCCGGGCTGCAGAAGCCCATGACCCGTTCCACCCCCGCGCGGTTGTACCAGGAGCGGTCGAAGAAGACGATCTCGCCGGCGGACGGCAGATGGGCCACATAGCGCTGGAAGTACCACTGGCCCGCTTCCCGCTCGGTGGGCTTCTCGAGAGCCACGACACGGGCCCCACGGGGATTGAGCCGCTCCGTGAACCGCTGGATGGTGCCGCCCTTGCCGGCCGCGTCCCGGCCCTCGCACAGGACGACAAGCCGCTGGCCGGTGTCCTTCACCCACCGCTGCAGCTTGAGCATCTCGATCTGGAGCACCCGTTTGTGCTGGTCGTACTCGCCTCGGCGCATCCTCCGGTCGTACGGATGGTTCTCCCGCCAGGTCTGCAGCGGCTGGCCGGTCCCCCCGAGCAGAATCGGCTGCTCGGGGCGCCGGTCGTCCACCGTCATTCCGTCCAGCAGGCCGTCCCGGTCACTGTCGGCGTCCATGCGCGGCTCCTCAGCTCCCCGGTGTCCGTCCCTAGTCCCGGCCCCGGGCCGTGGGAGCGGGCCACACGCCGGTCGCGCGGCGGATGCCCGCGGCGCCGGACCGGTCCACGGCGCTGCGTACGACGGCGAAGATCGCACCCTGCACCGCCGCCGCGAGGAGGATCTCGCCCCAGCCACGGTCCTCGTCCAGGGCGTCCGGGGCATTGTCCTCGTGCCTGATCAGCTTCCAGGCCTGCTGGAAGGCCATGCCGGCCAGCGCACCACCGGCCCAGCCGAGGACGAACCCCACGGGCTTGTACGCGAGCGGAAGCTTCCGCTTTTTGGCCTTGATCCTGCTGCTCATCCGAACTCCTTCGAGGTCATGGCTCTCGACGGGCGGTACGCCTCGCATGCTGGCGTTTTCCCGCTTCGGGCCGCCGCACACGCGCGGCATCCCGTGCACATCACCGCCGGAATCGAGGACACACGTACCAATATGAGCACTCAGCAAAGGGAACCGTACAAAGAGCGGACCGTGGGGACCCGGCGTCGCGCCGAGGTCGAGGCCGCACACCACGCGCTCGACGCCGAAGCCGCCGGGCCGGACCGGCAGACGCAGCTCTCCCGGGGAGCCCTGACCGGTTATCTGTGGGCACTGGGCCGTGGGGAGGACGCCCCCATCACAGGCGCCCGCGGCGAGGGACCGCCGGACATCCCCCAGCTGACCGCGGAGGTGGACGCCGCCACCGTGCAGCTGGAGGACACCACGCAGCGGATGGTCCCCCGCGACTACATACGAGGCGTACACGACGCGCTGGCCTGGGTGTGCGGCCACAGCGACGACAGGCCGTGAACACCGGCTCACGCCCGGGCAGACCCATGCGCAGCCTCAGGTGCTGCGCGACACCGCCATGCCGGCCGTGATCAGGCCGAGCACGATCCAGCCGAACCACAGCCAGCCGTTGCTGCCGAGCGCCACGGTGTAGGCGGTCACGACCACCAGGCCGCCGATCGTCACCACGGCCATCGCCTTCGTAGATCCGGGCATGGGGGTTCCCTTCTCCCGGCAGCCCGGACGGCGCGCGCCCGGACGGCGGTCAGGGACCCATCGTCGCCCCGGAGAGGCGCCCGCCGCTACCGCCCGCGCGTCTGGAGCGACGCGAGATAGGCGTTGTACGCCTCCAGCTCCTTGTCGCCGTCGCGGTCGGCGGCCCGGTCGGCGCGCTTCGCTGTCCGCTGGTCGGACTTGTACCACTGGAAGACCAGGGCGAGCAGGACGAGGACCGAGGGAATCTCGCTGAACGCCCAGGCGATGCCGCCGGCGGCGTTCTGGTCGGCCAGCGCGTCGATACCGAGGGACGCGGGCGGGTTCGCGTAGGTACTGACCATCGGCTCGGTCGCCATCATCAGCGCGATGCCGAAGAACGCGTGGAAGGGCATGCCGGCGAAGAGCTCCAGCATCCGCATCACGTAGCCGGGCCGGTGCGGACCCGGGTCCACGCCCATGATCGGCCAGAAGAAGACCAGGCCGACCATCAGGAAGTGCACCATCATCGACACGTGCCCCACCTTGCTTCCCATCAGGAAGTCGAAGAGGGGGGTGAAGTAGAGGGCGTACAGACTCGCGATGAACAGCGGGATGGTGAACACCGGATGGGTGACGACCCGCATGTATCGGCTGTGCAGCAGTGCCACCAGCATTTCCCGCGGGCCCTTGTGGCCGCGCCTGGCGGAGGGCAGCGCGCGCAATGTCAGGGTCACCGGTGCCCCGAGCAGCAGCAGGATCGGGGACAGCATGCTGATCACCATGTGCTGGACCATGTGCACGCTGAACATGACCATGCCGTAGTCGTTGAGCTTGGTGCAGGTCACGAACGCCAAGCTCAGCACACCGAGGGTGAACAGCACGGGGCGGGCGGCCGGCCAGCTGTCGCCGCGCCTGCGCAGTCGTAGTACCGCCCAGCCGTACAGCACCAGTGCGACCAGGCTGCCGGTCAGGAAGAAGGGGTCGGGGGAGAACTCCAGCCCGCGCCCCAGCGTGAACGGCGGCAGGTCCATGGTCATGCCTTCGCCGTGCCCGCTGTGATCCATCTGTTCTCTCCCGAGGGGGATGCCCCTGAATCGCGTCTGTTGTCCGCCCAAGACTAGAACCGCCCCCGGCCACTGCTGCGGCCGGGGGCGGTCAATTGTGTACGGGACGGCTCAGAGCACGCACTCCGCCTCTTCGTACCGCTCGTCCGGCACCGTCTTCAGGGTCTCGACGGCCTGCGCGAGGGGCACCATGACGATGTCCGTGCCGCGCAGGGCGGTCAGCATGCCGAACTCACCCCGGTGGGCGGCCTCGACCGCGTGCCAGCCGAAGCGGGTGGCGAGGACGCGGTCGTACGCGGTAGGCGTGCCGCCCCGCTGCACATGCCCGAGGATCACCGGCCGGGCCTCCTTGCCGAGGCGCTCCTCCAGCTCGATGGAGAGCTGCCGGGCGACACCGGCGAAGCGCTCGTGCCCGTAGATGTCCTTGCCGCCCTCGTCCCAGGACATGGAACCCGCACGGGGCTTGGCGCCCTCGGCCACCACCACGATGGCGAACCGCTTGCCGGCGGAGAAACGGCGTCCCACGACCTTGGTCAGCTCGTCGATGTCGAAGGGGCGCTCCGGTACGACGATGGCGTGGGCGCCGGCGGCCATGCCCGAGTGCAGGGCGATCCATCCGGTGTGGCGGCCCATGACCTCGACGATGAGCACGCGCTGATGCGATTCGGCGGTGGTCTTGAGCCGGTCGAGGGCTTCGGTGGCGACACCGACTGCGGTGTCGAAGCCGAAGGTGACGTCGGTCGAGGCGATGTCGTTGTCGATGGTCTTGGGGACGCCGACGATGGGCAGGCCCGCCTCGGACAGCAGGTTCGCCGCCTTGAGCGTGCCCTCGCCGCCGATCGGGATGATCGCGTCGAGACCGAGGTCCGCGACATGCCCGCGGGCACGCTCGACACCGTCGCGCAGATGCGCGGGCTGCACCCGCGAGGAGCCGAGGATGGTTCCGCCGCGGGCGAGGATGCCGCCCACCGCGTCCAGGTCGAGCTTCCGGTAATCGCACTCCAGAAGCCCCTTCCAGCCGTCGTGGAAGCCGATGACCTCGTCGCCGTGGTCGACGACGGCACGGTGCACGACCGAACGGATGACGGCGTTCAGGCCGGGGCAGTCGCCGCCGGAGGTGAGTACACCAATTCGCATTGCCCGAAATACCTTTGCAACGTGGGCCGACGACCGGACCACGTCGTCCGGCTGGATCCCCGCCACCCTACAAGCGCGGGGTGGCGGGACCGAATCGCACGTCCGGGTGCTGGACGCGTCGGTGCGGTGGGCCGGAGGGTACCCCCGGCGACAGCTGGGGGAGCGTCAGGCGGGCTGGGTGGCCGCGCTGATCCGCTCCGCGCGCAGAGCCTCGTACCACCGGTCGTCGACCGGAGGCAGCGCGTTCACGTCGAGGGCCAGTTTGAGCAGCAGGTCGGCGATCTGCGGGTTCCGCGCAAGCACGGGGCCGTGCATGTACGTACCGAAGACCGTGCCGTTGTACGCGCCCTCGGTGCCGTCGCCGGTGCCGTTGCCCTTGCCCAGGCGTGTCCGGGCAAAGGGCCTGGCCGTCGGGCCCAGGTGCGTGATGCCCTGGTGGTTCTCGAAGCCGGTGAGCTGGGGCAGGCCGAGCGGCTCGTCGATGTCGGCCAGCACGTCCCCGACGCACCGCTCGCCCTCGCCGCGGGTACTGACCACGTCGATCAGGCCGAGACCGGGCTCGCGCTCGCCGAGGTCGTTGATGAACTCGTGCCCGAGGATCTGGTAGCCGGCGCACACCGAGAAGACGATCGCGCCGTTGGAGACCGCCCGCTCCAGCCCGCCGTCGCGGCGCAGCCGCTCCGCGGCCAGACGCTGCGGCCGGTCCTCGCCGCCGCCGATCAGGTAGATGTCGCCGGAGGTCGGGATCGGCTGGTCGCTGCGCACGTCCACGCGCGCCACGTCCAGGCCGCGCTGACGCGCCCGGCGCTCCACCACCAGGGCGTTGCCCTGGTCTCCGTACGTGCTCAGCAGGTCCGGGTAGATCCACACCAGGCGCAGGCTGTTGTCGCTCATTCTCGTCATCCTCTGCGGGCTAGTTGCCGACGCGGCGGCGCAGGTCCTGGAACGCGGTGTAGTTGGCGATCGCCTCGATGCGTCCCGGCGGTGCCAGCTGCACGGCCTCGTCGACGGTCTCGCAAACCCGGAAGTCGAGGTTGGCGACCTCGAGGCGGACCGCGAGGTCCAGCTTGCGGTCGCCGATCACGAAGATCGGGTGGCCGTTGAGCCGGGTGTAGTCGACGTCCCAGAGCCAGGAGGTGTCGGTGCCGTCCGCGCCGCGGGCGTTCACCGCGAGGATCACCGGAGTGGGCGGCGGGTCGATCAGGGAAAACGTTTCGAGCCAGCCCGCCGGGTTCTTCGCCAGCAGAAGCCGCAGCTCACGGCCCTGGAAGCTCACCACGTCGTAGCGACCGGCAACGGCCTGTACCTGGTACATGCGCTCCAGCGCGACCTGCGGAGGCACACCGAACGCGGCGGCGACAGCCGCGGAGGTCGCCGCGTTCGCCTTGTTGGCGCGGCCGGGCAGCTGCAGATGGATCGGCCAGGCCGAGCCGTGCGGGTCCAGTACGTGGTCGCCGGAGAGCACCCAGCTCGGGGCGGGGCGGCGGAAACCGCACTCGCCGCAGAACCAGTCGTCACCCGGGCGCTGCATCACACCGCCGCAGGAGGGGCAGGACCAGGCGTCGTCCTTCCACTCCTGGCCGGCCGCCACCCACACCACGTTGGGCGAGGAGGACGCGGCCCACACGATCAGCGGGTCGTCGGCGTTGGCGATGACGACCGCCTTCGTGCCCGCAAGGCCCTCACGCCACTTCTCGGCGAGCATGCGGGTCTCCGCCGCCCGGTCGAGCTGGTCGCGGGAGAGGTTGAGTAGCGCGATCGCCTTCGGCGTCACATCGCGTGCCACGCCGGCGAGGTACTTCTCGTCGACCTCGATCACGCCGTAGCGGGCGTCCGAGCCGCCCGCCAGCGCCGAGGTGATGCCGGCCGGCATGTTGGCGCCGAGGGCGTTCGAGACGACCGGACCGCTGGCCCGGAGGGCCTCGGCGATCAGCCGGGTCGTGGTGGTCTTGCCGTTGGTCGCCGACACGAGGACGACGTCCAGGTGCTGCGCCAGCCGCCCCAGCAGATCGGGGTCGAGCTTCAGCGCCACCTTGCCGCCGATCACCGATCCGCTGCCGCGCCCCGCGGCGCGTGACACCGCTGCCGCGGCCTTGCCCGCCGTCACGGCCAGCTTGGCCCGCGGCGACAGCGGCTCCGTGTTGCCTGCCATCGTCCTTGATCCTCCTTGCGTCGGTCCGGGCTCAGCCTATCGAGATCCGGCCACGGCCCTGACCGCGGCACCGTGCGGAAGGTGCGGGACCCCGCCGGACGTAGGGTTGCGGCCATGCGACGGCGTCCGATTCCCGGCAGTTCCGGCTTTGTGCGCACCATGAGCCTGCTCGGCGATCCGGTGCTGCACGGCGCCTGCGAGCCGGTCACCGACTTCGGTCCGGCCCTGTCCCGGCTGATCGAGGACATGTACGCCACGATGTACGCGGCCGAAGGCGTCGGGCTGGCGGCCAACCAGATCGGTGTTCCGCTGCGGGTGTTCGTCTACGACTGCCCCGACGACGAGGACGTCCGCCATGTCGGGCACCTCGTCAACCCGCGCCTGGTGGAGGCCGACGGGATCGAGATCCGCGGTCCGGAGGGGTGTCTGTCGCTGCCGGGCATCGAGGCGGGCACGACCCGGTTCGACCGGGCTGTCGTCGAAGGCGTCGACGTGGACGACGTACCCGTCCGCGTCGAGGGAACCGGATTCTTCGCGCGCTGCCTTCAGCACGAGTGCGACCACCTGGAGGGCACCGTCTACACCGACCTGCTCACCGGGCTGCGCCGGCGCCGGGCCCTGCGGGCCGCGCGCCGGGCGCCCTGGAGCGGGTGACGCGACGTCGGGCGGTCAGCTATCAGAAACCCGGTCCGCCCACGCGGTCCCCTGCGGCAGCCAGCATGCCCCACAGCAGATCGGCCAGCGAACGCACCAACTGCGCGCGGGAACAGGGCCGTTCGCCGAGCCACCAGTCGCCGGCCGCGTACATCATGCCGACGATTCCGTGGCCCCACACGCGGGACAACTCCTTGCCGCCCGGGCCCAGATCGACCCGGTCCTCGATGACCTTGGCGAGCTCCTCGCCGAGCCTGCGCAGCAGCGGCGCCGAATGACGCCCGACGTCGAAGCCCTGCTCCGACTGCTGCGGGTCCTCCGCGGGGTGCATCAGGAAGCGGTAGACCTGCGGGCGCGCTTCGATGGCGGCCAGGTAGGTGTCCAGCGTCGCCTCGACCCGCTCCCGCCGGTCGGACGGCGCGTCCAGTGCGGCGCGCAGCGCGTCGAGCAGCGCGTCGGTGTGCCGCACCGCGAGCGCCCGGTACAGGCCGCCCTTGTCGCCGAAGTGCCGGTAGAGGATCGGCTTGGTGATGCCGGCCTCGGCGGCGATGGCGTTCATGGAGGCCTGCGGGCCGTCCCGGAGCACCACCCGGTCGGCGGCTTCGAGCAACTCCCGACGCCGGCGCTCGGCCGCCCGCTGCTGATCGGCCTGTTGCGTGGTCTCCATTGCGTGTCTCTCCCCGCCCGTGCGATTGCGTGACGCCCCGGAAAAGTAACACCCTGCCCGGCCGGCGCATCCAACGGGCAGCAGGAGTTGACATCCGCTACCGGCCGGTAACAGACTATGTTACCGCTAGTAACAACAGCTTGGAGGGGACATGGCGGAGTTCACCATGGAGCTCAACGATGACCAGAAGCAGGTCCGCGACTGGATCCACGGCTTCGCCGCCGACGTCATTCGCCCCGCAGCCGCCGAGTGGGACGAGCGCGAGGAGACTCCCTGGCCCGTCATCCAGGAAGCCGCCAAGGTCGGCATCTACTCCCTCGACTTCTATGCCCAGCAGTTCTTCGACCCCACGGGACTCGGTATCCCGGTGGCGATGGAGGAGCTGTTCTGGGGCGACGCGGGGATCGCCCTCTCCATCGTCGGTACGGGCCTGGCGGCCGTCGGCGTTCTGGCCAACGGCACCGAGGAGCAGATCGGCACCTGGATCCCGCAGATGTACGGCGACGAGAACGATGTGAAGGTCGCCGCCTTCTGCTCCTCCGAGCCCGACGCCGGCTCCGACGTGGCGGCGATGCGCACTCGCGCCGTCTACGACGAGGCCAAGGACGAGTGGGTCCTGAACGGCACCAAGACCTGGGCGACCAACGGCGGCATTGCCAACGTCCATGTCGTCGTCGCCGTCGTGGACCCGGAGCTCGGCTCCAAGGGCCACGCATCCTTCATCGTTCCGCCGCAGACCCCCGGGCTCTCCCAGGGGCAGAAGTTCAAGAAGCACGGCATCCGCGCCTCGCACACCGCCGAGGTCGTCCTCGAGGACGTGCGGGTGCCCGGGCACTGCCTGCTCGGCGGCAAGGAGAAGCTCGATGAGCGCCTCGCCCGGGCCCGCGAGCGCGCCAAGACGGGTGGCGAAAGGGTGAAGAACGCCGCGATGGCCACCTTCGAGGCGTCCCGCCCGGCGGTCGGCGCGATGGCGGTGGGCACGGCCCGGGCCGCCTACGAGGTCGCGCTCGACTACGCCAAAACCCGTACGCAGTTCGGCCGCCCCATCATCCACAACCAGGGCGTCGCCTTCCAGCTGGCCGACATGCGCACCCAGATCGACGCGGCCCGGCTGCTGGTCTGGCGCGCCTCGTGGATGGCGACGACGGGCAAGCCGTTCACCTCGGCCGAGGGCTCGATGTCCAAGCTGTACGCCAGTGAGACGGCGAAGACGGTCACCGCGCAGGCCATCCAGCTCCTCGGCGGCAACGGCTACACCCGTGAGTACCCGGTGGAGCGGATGCACCGGGACGCCGCGATCTACACGATCTTCGAGGGCACCAGCGAGGTCCAGCGCCTGGTCATCGCCCGGACACTGTCGGGCATGCCCATCCGCTGACGGCGGCACCGGCAGCAACGCTCGGCCCCCGCCGCGCAGGCGGGGGCCGAGCGTTCACTCGGCCAGTTCGAACGTGCCGTACGTCGGCCGGCCCTTCGGCCGACAGGTGAGCAGGGCCACTCCGCTCCTGGTGGTCCCGGAGTCCACGAGCTCGAACGCGGTGGGCAGCACCCCCTCCTCGAACAGCCGCTTCCCCTTGCCCAGCACCACCGGGAAGACCAGGAGGCGGTACTCGTCGATCAGGTCGTGGGCCATCAGGCTCTGCGCCAGCGTGGCGCTGCCGTGGATCTGCAGCTCCCGGTCGAACTCCTTCTTGAGGGCGGCCACCTTCTCGGGAACATTGCCGGACAGGACGGTCGAGTTGTGCCAGTCGGCCTTGTCGAGAGTTGTCGATGCCACGTACTTCGGCAACGTGTTGAGCCGGGAGGCGATCGGGTCGTTCTCGTCCGTCACCTTCGGCCAGGCGGCGGCGAAGATCTCGTACGTCCGGCGGCCCAGCAGGAAGGCGTCGACGGCGTCGAACAAGCCGGCCATGTAGTTCTCCATGTCCTCATCGGCGAAAGGAACCAGCCAGCCGCCGTGCTCGAACCCGTTGCTGCGGTCCTCGTCCGGGCCGCCGGGCGCCTGCACGACGCCGTCCATCGACAGGAACTCGGTGAGAGTGATCTTTGCCATGGCGTGAATTCCTTCTCTGGTCGGCTCTGAGGTCTCACCGGTTCAGACTCCACGCCCCGCAGGAACTCATCGGCGCGCGCCACGCCGGGTTTCTCCCAGCAGCCCGGTCAGCGCCCGTCCGAACAGCAGTCGGCCCGCCGTCACCGTCAGCGGATCGAGGAGTCGGGGCAGCCCACGGAGCCGCAGCTCCTCCAGCCACAAAATGCGGCAGCCGGCTGCTTCCGGCCGCACCTCGATCTCGGCCCATCCCAGCACCACCCGGCCACGCTTCTCCAGCCGGCAGCGGCCCGGGCGGCCGGCGACGGGGGGTTCCCACCGGACGACTTCCATCGGGTCGTCGATGCCGGCCCGGCCGAGTCCGGTACGGGCGGTGAACATCGTGCCCACGCGCGTCGGCGGTGGCGTCCGGACGACGGCCCGCGTCAGCGGCACCTGCGCGGCATGCTGCTCCCAGTCGGTCAGCCGCCGCCAGGCCTCCTCGGCGGGCAGTGGGCTGTGGCGCGCGATGCGGATGAGGGGCACACCGCGAGCCTAGAACCACCGGGACCGCGACGGCCGCATCCCCGCTCCGGTCCCCGCCGGTGTCATGGTCGCTTCTGTTCCTGCGCGGCGAGGGTGGCGGCGACGGCCGCGCTGATGTGGTCCTCCGCGGTCGCCTTGCCGATGCCGAGGCCGGTGAGCACCCCGGTGCCGTTCTCGAGTTCCAGCAGGGCGAGCAGGATGTGCTCGGTCCCGATGTAGTTGTGGCCCAGCCGCAGAGCCTGCCGGAAGGTGAGCTCGAGCGCCTTCTGCGTCCTCTGGTCGTACGGGATGAGGTCGGGCACCTGGTCGTCCGCCGGCGGCAGCGCCGCGGTGGCGGCCTGCCTGAGGGTCTCCAGCGGCACGTTCCGCTGTCAACCGGAAGTTGACAGTCGGGCGGATATGGGGACCGCGGCGTGTCAGCAGGCGCCTCGACCGGTCGAGGGTGCGGAGGCAAGGGTCCGCTTCCCGCACCCGGCCGACCGGGCGCGTCGCAGCGCCCATCCGACGAGTACCGCGGCCGCCGCGATGGCGTACGCCGTGGTCCCCACGGTGTACGAGTCGGGGAACGCGCGGCCGGTGACGTACTTGGCCGCTCCGGCAACGGCGATGCCCAGCCATTCCCAGCGGCCGTCCAGTGCGACCAGCCCCACCAGCAGCAGCGCGTACCAGGAGTAGCCCGGCGTCAGCAGCAGGAAGGCCGTCCCGGTGACCAGCAGGGCGCCGCTCCACGGCCTGCGGGGGTCGCCGCGGCGCAGGACGTGCAGAACGACGAGCAGCAGGACGACGGTCGCGGCCGCGACGGCCCACGCGTCCGGGAGCAGCAGGCGGAGCACAGCGAAGCGGTTCTTGGCGGTCGAGGTGTCGTCGTAGCCCTCCTCCACGACATAGCCCCCGAGATAGCCGAGGACCGAGCCGTCCGAGACGAGCACGTAGGGCACATACGTGACGGCGAGCACCGCGGCGGCGGGGAGCAGCACGGCTGCCGCGTCCCTGAACCGCCGCACCCCCGACAGTGTTCCCGGCAGTACCACGGCGGGCAGCAGCTTGGTGCCGATCGCCGCGCCCAGCACCGCCCCGCCGGCCACGCGGCGGGCCTTGACGACGCCCAGCCCGATCACGGCCAGCAGCACACCGAGCGCGTCGGCGTGCGCGTTGTTGACCGCCTCGACCGGCACGGCCGGGCACCAGGCCCAGTACGCGGCGTACCGCACATCCCCGCGGCGGCGCAGCACCAGGAGCAGGGCGGCGGTCGTGCCGAGGGAGAGCAGGGCACCGCCGGTCTGCAGCGGCTTGTGGCGCGCGCCGTCCGGGGAGAGCGAGTGGACCAGCAGGAAGTAACCCTCGGCGACAGGCGGATAGATGGTGTGCACGTGCGGCCGGTTCAGGCGGGTGCACTGCGCAACCACCGCGCCGACGGCCGGAATCCGGACCCGGTCGGGCCCCTCGCACGCGGCCCCGGTGGGAAAGAGCCAGCTGTCACGCAGCCGTGCCGGCTCCGGGTCGGCCGGGGCATGGTCGTACGGGGAGATCCCGGCCGCCTGCACCCGGCCGTCCCACGCGTAACGGTACGCATCGGTGCTCGTGCGCGGCGGGGCGGCGAGGCCGGTGGCGGCCACGGCGATACCGCCGGCCAGCACCAGGGCGACGGCGTGGGCCACCGGCGCCTTCCGCAGCGACCACGCCGCGGCGCCGAACAGCAGCCAGCTCGCCGCGTACCACCAGGACAGCCCCGCCGGGTCGGAGTGGTAGCCGTCCTTGCGGATGGTCAGCGTGAGGACGGCGGCCAGCGCGGCCAGCAGGACGCCGGTGCGGACGGTACGCGGGTTGATCATGTGATTCAGCGTCGCAGCCCACACGCCCGGCGGGCGGTGTCCCTCACCCGGCGTCCGTATTTCGTAAGGTGTCGGACCTCCCGGCGGCGGACCGCTCGGAGGTGTGATGGAGACATGAACCTGCGACTGGCTCCACCGTCCTTCTCCGGCCGGCTGCACGACGCCCGGACGGCCACGGTCATCGGCCGTTGGCTCGCCGTGGCCGTCGCGCTGTGCTTCCTGACGGGTGTGCTCAGCCACTATCTGCAGCGGCCGCCGGGCTGGCTCGCGGGGGAGCTGCCCAGCCGCCCGGTCTGGGGCTACCGGCTGACCCAGGGCCTCCATGTGGCGAGCGGAATCGCGGCGATCCCGCTGCTGCTGGCGAAGCTGTGGACCGTCTACCCGAGGCTGTTCGTATGGCCTCCGGTGCGCTCGGTCCGGCACGCTCTCGAGCGGCTGTCGGTGGCGGTCCTGGTCGCGGCGGCCGTCTTCCAGCTGTTCTCCGGGCTGCTGAACACCGTGCAGTGGTATCCGTGGCCGTTCTCCTTCGTGCCGGTGCACTTCGCCGTGGCCTGGATACTGGCCGGTGCGCTGCTCCTGCACATCGCCGTCAAGGCGCCGCAGATCAGGGGGCATTGGGGCAGGAAGTCGCCCGGAACGCTGGAACTGCCCAGCAAGGACGGCCCCGACCGGCGCTCGCTGCTGATCGCCGTCACTGCGGCGGTCGGGGCGGTCACTGTCACGACCGTCGGCCAGTCCCTCACCGCGCTGAAGCGGTTCGACGTGCTCGCGCCCCGGCATCCGGACCACGGCCCGCAGGGCCTGCCGGTCAACCGCACGGCGGCCGCCGCGGGAGTCACCGCAGGGTCCGTACCGGGCTGGCGGCTGACCGTCCACGGGCCGGCCCCGTACGAGCTGACGCTCGACGAACTGCGGGCGCTGCCCCAGCACGAGGTGACCCTGCCCATCGCCTGTGTGGAGGGCTGGAGCAAGTCCGCACGGTGGACCGGCGTACGCATCCGGGACCTGCTGGACCGCGCGGAGGCCCGCCCGGGCGCCGGACTGCGGGTGGTCTCGCTCGAACGGCGGGGTGCCTACCGGGTCATGGAGATGGGCCGCACCTACGCCCGCGATCCCCTCACTCTGCTGGCCCTGGAACTCAACGGCGAGGTGCTCTCGCTCGACCACGGCTTCCCCGCCCGCGTCATCGCACCGAACCGGCCGGGCGTACTGCAGACCAAATGGGTCAGCAGGCTGGAGATCCTGTGATGCGTGTCCTCGTGGGCGCCATGGGCGTCCTCCTGATGGGTATCGGTATGGCGCTGCTCGCCGGCGGCGGCCAGTTCCGCGACGTGGCGCTATGGCTGGCCGGAGCGGTCGTACTGCACGACGGCGTCATCGCGCCGCTGGTCCTTGCCGCGGGGCTACTGCTCGGAGGTATCGCGGCGCGCGGTGCGGTGCGTGCGGCGCTGATCGTCGCCGGCTGCCTGACCGTGGTCGCGCTGCCCGTCATGCTGCGGCCGGGTGCCCCCACCAACGCCTCTGCCCTGCCTCTCGACTATGTACGGAACTGGCTGCTCCTGCTCGGTGCGGTGGCCGCGGTCACTGCCATCCTGCTCCTGCTGCGCCGGCTGCGCTCACGTGTGCTCCGGCGGAAGCGACGGACGGCTCGTCGGCCGCGCGGCGCAGCGTGACGAAGCTGCGCCCGGATACGGTCCACTGCTCCGTCCTCGTCCAGCCGGCGGCCTCGGCGTGCCGCCGCAGTGCCGCAGCGCCGATGCGGGCCCAGGGAAAGACAGAACCGAGCGCGCCCCGGCCGTCGTCGACGCGGACCAGGACGCGCTCGTCGATGTCGAGCGGGGCCGTTTCGGCCAGCACGGTGCCGTCCCGTCCGACGAGGCGGGTGAGCCGGTTCAGCAGTGCCGATGGATCGCCGCCGATCCCGATGTTGCCGTCGATGAGCAGCGCGGTGCCCCAACTCCCTTCACGGGGGAGCCGGTCGAAGACAGAGCGGCGCAGCGCGCTGCCGCCCGCCCGCACCGTGCGGGCCACCGCGGCCGGACTCACATCGATCCCCAGGACCGGGCTGCCGAGCTCCGCCAGCGCTGTCACGAGCCGTCCCGGACCGCAGCCGATGTCGAGCACCGCACCCCGGCACCGCTTCAGTGCGGTCAGGTCGGCGTGGTCCGCCGCGGCGCACCACCGCTCGATCTCCAGGGGCAGCAGCCGGCCGTCGTGACGGCGCAGGAACAGTGGGCCCCGCCCGGTGCGCAGCGCGTCCGTGTACGGATCGGCGTGCCACGCCGCTGCCCCGCGGGCGGGCCCCGCTCCGTCGGCAGTCATCGGATCCCCTGCCGCGCGAGCGCGGCATGCGCCGCGGCGAACCGGCTGTGCGGCGCCTGCGCCGCCACCAGCCGCGCGTCGGCCGCGGTGTCCACGTCGCGCAGCACCCGCAGATCGCGCACGGCCAGCCCGGCATCGGTGAGCCGGCGCCGCTGTACGTCACCGGTCTCCGGCACGGACATGGGCACCCCGCGCAGCAGTTGCGGGTCCGGTTCGGCGAGGCCGAGGGCCCAGAAGCCGCCGTCGGCCGCCGGGCCGAACCACGCGTCGCAGCCCCGCCACGCGTCCGATGCCAGCGCGGGAGCAAGATCGGCCGGAGCGACCTGCGGCGTGTCCATGCCGATCAGCAGGGCCGGGCCGGAACACAGAGCGAACGCCGCGGCCAGCCGCTCGTCCAGCGTGCCGGAGCACTGAGCCACCACTTCGATGCCTGGCGGCAGCCAGCTGCCCGGCTCCCCCTCCAGGACCAGGACACGCCGCCGCACCGGAGCCGCGGCTACCGTGGCGAGGCTGTCGGCGAGCGCGGCCTCGGCCAGCCGGGCCGCCTCCAGGGGCGAGTACGGCGGGGTGAGCCGGGTCTTCACCCGGCCGGGCACAGGCTCCTTGGCAATGACGAGCAGCGTGGTCACCGGGCACCCGCCCCACCGCGCACCGTGACGGCCTCCGGCGGCTGCGCCAGTACGGCGCGCATGTCGTGCACGGCCTGCCACGTGCCCCGCCAGGTGCCGGTGACCTTCGACTTTCCCGTCCTGGGCCGGTAGGGGACATTCGCTTCGCGGACCCGCCAGCCCGCGTCGGCGGCGCGTACGACCATCTGCAGCGGATAGCCGCTGCGCCGGTCGGTGAGAGCGAGGCCCAGCAAGGGCTCCCGCCGCGCGACGCGCATCGGCCCCAGATCCCGCAGCCGCAGGCCGGTACGCCGGCGCACCATGGCGGACAGCACGAGATTCCCGGCCCGCGCGTGCAACGGCCAGGCACCGCGCCCGTGCGGCCGTCGCCGCCCCAGCATCAAGTCGGCTCGGCCGTCCCCCACTTCACGCACGAGTGCGGGCAACAGGCCGGGATCCAGCGAGGCGTCGCAGTCGCAGAAGCAGACGAACTCGCTCCGGGCCGCCATGAGTCCGGCATGGCAGGCGGCGCCGAACCCCCGGCGTGGTTCGTGAACCACGGTGGCCCCGAGCCCGCGGGCGACATCGGCGGACCCGTCGGAGGAGCCGTTGTCGACCACGATCGGGCGCCAGCCCGGAGGGATGCGCTCCAGGACCCAGGGCAGGGCCGCGGCTTCGTCCAGGCAGGGGAGTACGACGTCCACCGTCGGTTCGGCCGGCGCGGTCACCTCTTCACCGTATGAATCCGGGCCGGGCGCCGGGGGTGTGGAGTCCTTACGGAATACGGACATCGGCGCTCCCCGCCCCGCGCAGCTCGTTCCGCGCGAATTCCGCCATCCCCGCGGCGAAACCGGTCCCGGCGCGCCAGCCCAGTTCGGCCCTCAGCCGGCGCGAGGAGGCCGTGATGTGCCGTACGTCCCCGAGCCGGTATTCGCCGGTCACGACGGGATCGGGGCCGCCGTGCGCCTGGGCCAGCGCCCATGCCATCTCACCTACGGTGTGCGGCTCGCCGCTACCGGTGTTGAGCGGGGTGAGCACGCCCGGCTCCCGGCTCGCGACGGCTTCAAGAGCCACCACGTTGGCCGCCGCGACGTCCCGAACGTGTACGAAGTCCCGCCGCTGGCCGCCGTCCTCGAAGACCGGGGGGGCCTCGCCGCGCGCGAGCGCCGAACGGAAGAAGGAGGCCACGCCCGCATACGGTGTGTCACGCGGCATTCCCGGCCCGTACACATTGTGGTAGCGCAGTGACACGGCGCGCCCGCTCCTCGCCCGTGCCCACGCTGAGGTCAGGTACTCCTGGGCGATCTTGGTGGCGGCGTACACGTTGCGCGGATCGGCCGGGGCGTCCTCGTCCACCTCTCCGGGCGTCAGCTCGGCGCCGCAGTGCGGGCACAGCGGTTCGAAGCGCCCGGCGTCGAGGTCTCCGGCGGCGCGCGGGCCCGGCCTGACCCGCCCGTGCCGGGGGCAGTCGTACCGGCCCTCTCCGTACACGACCATGGACCCCGCCAGCACCAGGTCACGAACCCCCGCTTCGGTCAGGGCCGTGAGCAGCACAGCCGTCCCGAGGTCGTTGCACTCCACATACGCGGGTGCGTCGGCGAAGTCCTTGCCGAGGCCGACCATGGCCGCTTGATGGCAGACCGCGTCCACGCCGCGCAGCGCCCGCGACAGGGCGGGCCGGTCTCGTACGTCTGCCCGGATGTGCTCGGCGGGGGGCGGGGGTGGGGCTTCCGCGTGGGCGGAGGGGAGCAGGGCGTCGAGCACGACGGGCTCGTGGCCGCGGGCGGCGAGAGCCGTGACGATGTGCGAACCGATGAAGCCGGCGCCTCCGGTGACAAGTACACGCATGGCGCGGACGCTAATCGCTGCTGCGCCGCATTCCCCGCGTGCGCGCCGGGACGTCATGGGTCCGTAAGGTCCGTGCGGACCGCCGGCGGTCACCTCGTGGCCGGTCACCTATGGAGACGCTGAAGGACGACGCCTGCCCGCCTTCCGGTGGACCGACGCGGCCGCACTTCCCGGTGGCCGGCCTACGGAACGGAATGCCCCAGGTCGTACCGTTCCTTGACCAGCTCCAGGTGGACCCAGCTCTCCACGTCGAGCACTCCCTCGCAGGCCCGCATCTCCTCGAGCGTGGCGCTCACCGCAGCGAAGGACTCCGCCGACACGGTGCCCACAAGTTCCGCCCGGCCCAGGCACGAGGACAGGAACGACACCCGCTCCCAGCCCGCCAGCCGCTCGGCCACAGCCTCCCGCGGCCCTTCCAGCCGGACCGCGAAACCGCACAGGAACCCCAGCCCCAGCACTTCGGGGCGGACCAGTGCCGGCACCCTCACCACCCCGCTGTCGAGCATGCGCAGGGTGCGGGAGCGGGTGGCTCCCGCCGAGAGCCCTACGCGCTCGGCGAGTTCGGCGAAGGGCAGCCGGCCGTCCCGCTCCAGCTCGTCGAGGATCAGCCGGTCCGTGTCGTCGAGACCGACTCCGCTCACAGTCGGTACGCCCGACGGCAGATACGGGTCCTTCAGGTGCCGCATCGTGATCAGCGGATCCACCGTGCCGACCCCGGGCAGCGTGCGCACCCGCTCGATCGCCCGGTCCAGCTCCGCCAGCCCCTCCGTCCGCAGTTCGGCCATGACGGCCCGGCGGCCCGCGGTCAGCGAGACGAACGGTGCCTGTGGCATCGCCGAGATCGCCCGGGCCACCGGTCCGGCCTCACCGCGGGTTCCGACCGACAGATGGGCCGAGGCGGTCAGGCCGCGTACGGCGGGAAGGACCACGGCCGCCACCCGCACCGCACCGGAGTCCAGCAGTCTCTGGACGCGGGCCCGGGTCGCGGGGCGGGACAGGCCGACGCGCTGGGCCAGCGTCTCGTACGCCAAGCGGCCGTCCGTCTGGAGTTCACGGACGACGGCCAGGTCGATGCGGTCCAGATCCACCTGCGCTGATCCCCTCGATTCGACGGCCCGGGGTGCGGCGGCGTTCCGGGTCCGCTGTCATTCTCAGCCACCGGCCGGACGGGACGGCGCGTGGGTGACAGGCATCACCTACGTCCGACTCGGCTTGGCCTGGACAAGTTCTGCAGTCGAATCGTACGTTCATGGCTCCAGTCGCCGACGAATCATCTGTGGAGGATGGAATGGGGCAACCCGTGGCGGTGTTCACGGACACCGAGGACCTCGACGCCGGGCCGGGAGCGCGACTCCTCGCCGACGCGGGATTCGAGGTCCGCATCGCCGACAGCCGGGATCCCGGCGTCATCGCCGCCGCGGCCCATGACGCCGTCGCCCTGATCGTCGGCTACGCACGCGTCGACGCCGACCTCCTGGACCGCCTCCCGCGGGTGCGGATCCTCGCGACCATGTCCGCCGGGTACGACATGGTCGACACCGCCGAGGCGCGCCGCCGCGGTCTGTGGGTGACCAACCTGCCCGACGCCGCGACGGAGGACGTCGCCGTCCACGCACTCGCCTCCGCCCTCTCCCTCGTGCGCCGCCTGCCCCAGGCCGACGAGGTCGTGCGCTCGGGTGGGTGGAACGCGGACTTCACCGAACTTCCCCGGCGGGCCGGCGACCTGACGCTGGGGCTGCTCGGCCTCGGACGGATCGCCCGAACCCTGGCCAGGATCGCCGCGCCCGTGTTCGGCCGGATCGCGGCGTACGACCCGCACGCCTCCACCGCGGCGTGGCCCGGCGGCGTCGACCGGCTCGGCCTGGACACCCTGGCCGGCACGGCGGACATCCTGTCCCTGCACGTCCCGCTCACGCCGGACACCCACGGACTGGTGGACCGTGCCCTGCTCGAACGGATGCGCCCCGGCAGCTTCCTCGTCAACGTCGCGCGTGGTGAGCTGGTCGATCCCGCCGCCCTGCTGGCGGCACTCGACAGCGGCCGGCTCGCCGGAGCCGCCCTTGACGTCTTCCCCGTCGAACCGCCGCCCGCCGACGACCCGCTGCGCAGCCACCCGCGCATCCAATTGTCCCCGCACAGCGCGTACCTCTCGGACACCTCGCGCCGCGCGTACGTGTGCAAGCCCGCCGAGAACGTCATCGCCTGGCACCGAACCGGGCGTCCGACGACCCCGGTCGTCGACCCGGCCGCCCAAGGAGCCACCCTGTGACCGACCTGCTGCCTCCCGCCACCGACGTGCCTGACATGGCCCCGAGTGACGGGAGCACCGAGAGTGCCGCGCGCGCCGAGCACGCCGAGCATGCCGCCGAGGAAGTCAGGCTGCGCCGCGAACTCGCCGCCGTGTACCGGCTCGTCGCCCACTTCCGGATGACCGACCTGATCTTCACCCATATCTCGCTGCGGCTGCCCGGGCCCGAGCACCACTTCCTCATCAACCCGTACGGCCTGCTCTTCGAGGAGATCACCGCTTCCAACCTGGTCAAGATCGACCTGGCCGGGAACCCGGTTGAACCCACCCCGTACCCGGTCAACCCCGCCGGCTTCGTCATCCACAGCGCGATCCACGCCGCCCGCCCGGACGCCCAGTGCGTCCTGCACACCCACACCAAGGCGGGCTGCGCCGTCGCCGCGCAGCGCGACGGGCTGCTGCCGCTCAATCAGATGTCGATGGAGTTCTACAACCGCGTGGGCTACCACGACTACGAGGGCGTGGCCCTCAACCTCGAGGAACAGGAGCGCCTGGTCGAGGACATCGGCGGCCACACCGCTCTCATCCTGCGCAACCACGGCCTCCTGACGGTCGGCGAGAGTGCGGCCCAGGCGTTCCTGCGGATGCACTACCTGGAGAGGGCCTGCGAGATTCAGGTCACCGCCCAGGCGGGCGGCAGCGCGCTGACCATCCCCTCTCCGGAGGTCTGCGAATACACCGCACGGCAGCTTGCGGGCGAGGCGAGCGCGGACTTCCAGGACGACGAGGCGTACGACCTTGCCTGGGCCGCGATGCTGCGTCTGCTCGACCGGACCGCACCCGACTACAAGGACTGATCAGGCCGGCGGCACACCGGACCGGCCTCAGTCCGCCTGCAGCACGGACAGGATGTTGCCGGCAGGGTCCTTGAACCATGCGATGTCAGGACCCTCGCCGCGCCAGATGCCCTCGGAACATGGAACTTCCTTTCTGTGGGCTGAATACCGGGCCCTACCGGCAATGACCCCCCGAGCAGGGCATTCCGGCAAACGGCGGTCCGCGGCCGGCGGGTACGCCCCCGGGTGTTGCGACTCAGCGGCCGCCGTCGTCCACGACGACCGCCCGCTGAGCCGAGAAGGCCCCCCAGTTCCCGTCGGGGAGTCTCGCGCGGATCTTCACCCGGTAGGAGGCCTCCCGCCGGTCGCCGGCGTCGAAGCGGTACGTCGCCCTCCCGGCCGGAGGTGCGGCGCCCCACCGGATTGTGGTGGTCGGTCTGCTGTCGAGGAACATCTCGTACTCCTCTACGACTTCGTCCGTCCGCGGCGGCACCCACGAGAGCTCGATGTACCGCCTCCCCGCCTCCATGACGGAGACCGCCCGGAAGTCGGCGGGCGCCGTGCTCGTGCCGCTTCCCTTCGCCGGGGCAGTCGTGACGTCCACCGCCCCGGCGGACGGTGAGGAGTTGTCGCCCGCGTCACGGGCGCGGACGGTGAACGTGTAGACGGTGTCGGGGCGCAGTCCGGTGATGCGAGCGGTCGTCGCGTTCCCGCTCACGCTGTGGATGCGCACACCGCCTTGATAGATGTCGTACGAGGTCACCCCCACGTCGTCCGCGGACCCGGTCCAGGCAAGGGTGGCGGCGCGGGCACCGTCGGCACGGCCCACGAGCCGCGTTGGACGGGTGGGCGCCACGCGGTCGTCCACGGCCGGTGCGGGCATGGTGACGGGTACGGCCGCGCTGCGCGGTGAGACGTTGCCCGCCGCGTCCCGCGCCCGGACCGTGAAGGTGTAGGCGGCCGACGGAGTCAGTCCGTCGATGTCGGTCATGTGCTTCTCGCCGGGAACCGCCTTGACCTTCTTGCTGCCCAGGTAGACGTCGTAGCCGGTTACTCCTGCCCTGCCGTCCGCCTGGTCCCACATCACATGGGCCGAAGTGGCGGTGCCCGCCCGGGCCGTGACCCCGGCCGGAGCCGGCGGGCGCTGCGTGTCCCGCTCGTCCGGCCCACAGCCGGCCAGGATCAGGCAGGCGGCGCAGGCAAGGGCGGCGAGCCGGGGGATCCGTAGCACAGGCATGCCTCCGCCCGAAGGGAAGAATGGTCTAGACATATATGGCACACACCTTGTCCGGCAACAAGAGTGCGGCCCCCGCCTTCCGGCCACCCGGCGGAAGACGACGCGTCCCCGGCGGTGCGTCCATGAGCCGCGCTACTGATGAAACACGCCGGCCTCCCGCCGCGGAGCTGCGACAGGAGGCCGAAGGGGGAGCTGTGGGGGATGGCGGCCTGCCGCCGTCCCCTCAGGCGGATCAGTGGTGGTAGCCGCCGTTGTCGTCCTTGTCGTCGTGGTGGCGGGAACCGATCTCACACTCGGTCCCGAACGCCGGGTTGAGCAGTGCGATGACGTTGACGGTGTTGCCGCACAGGTTGATCGGGATGTGAAGCGGAACCTGGGCGACGTTGCCGGACACGACACCGGGGGAACCGATGGCGGCGGCGCCGGCTCCAGCATCGGCGGTGGCCACGCCGGCACCGGCGGCCAGGACGGCACCGGCGGCAGCGGTGACGGCTGCTGCCTTCGCGATACGCGACATCGAGATCTCCTTGCAGAATGAGGACCTGCCGCAGGACCTGCGGCATTTACGCCCCTTTCAACGCGGCGGACCACATCTGGTCACGCGCGTTCGGCCTACTTGATGAACGACAGGGCGTGGCGGCCCGCTTCCGGATCGGCAACGGGACGACGCTCTGAGTACACAACGTCAGAGCATCGACGGACGGAGAGAGACGAAATGGCAAGGATCCTGTTCGTGATGACCGGAGCGGACCACTGGACGCTGGCCGACGGGACCAAGCACCCCACCGGCTTCTGGGCCGAGGAGGCCGTCGCCCCCTACCGCGCCTTCACCGAGGCCGGTCTCGAGGTCGTCGCCGCCACACCCGGCGGGGTGGTCCCGACCGTGGACCGGGCGAGTCTCCCGCCCGAAGCGAACGGCGGACAGGCCGGTGCGGACGCCGTCGCCGCAGGTCTGGAGGCGTTCACCGCCCTGCGGCACCCGGTCAAGCTGGAGGAGGTCGAGCTGGACGACTACGCCGCGGTCCTCTGCCCCGGCGGCCACGGCCCGATGGAGGACCTGGCAGTCAACCCCGTCAGCGGCCGGCTGCTCACCGATGCGCTGGACTCGGGCAAGCCGCTGGGTGTTGTGTGCCACGGGCCTGCGGCCCTGCTCGCGTGCGAACGCCCGGACGGCTCATGGCCGTTCGCGGGCTACCGGCTGACCGCCTTCACCAATGCCGAGGAAGCCCAGGCCGGCCTGGGCGGTCAGGCGAAGTGGCTGCTCCAGGACCGTCTCGTCGAACTGGGCGCGGACTTCCGTGAGCGCGAGCCGTGGACACCCCATGTCGTTGCCGACCGGAATCTGTACACGGGCCAGAATCCGGCCTCGTCCGCGCCGCTGGCCGCCGAGCTGGTCAAGGTGCTGGCCTGAGCCGACGGCAGGGCCGTCCGGCCGGGACGGCTGTCAGGCGGGGAGGACGAAGTGCCGGCCGTCCGTGCCGTCGACGTGCACGACGTGCCTGCCGACCCGGACGGTCTGCGTATCCCCGACGCGCCAGAAGCCGAGGGGCCCGTCGCTGTCCGGCAGCGGCATCCAGACCTCGAGGAAGGTGCTTCCGTCGGCGTTGGTGCCTGTCTCGACGAGGTTGTCGCCATCGCTTCGCAGGGTGCCGACGTCCTGGCCGGGCGTACCGACGTCATGGTGGAAGTGGACCCGTTCACCGTCGTAGGTGGTCCTTCCGGCGAATCCGCGGCTGTCGGCGTAGTGGTCGCCGGACTGGATCCACACGACGTGCTCTGTTTCAGCCAGGGGACCGCCGTCACGGCTGATTCCGGCGCGCAGCCATGCGCCGCGGGTGGGTGCGTTCATGGAGGCCAGGGTGTCAGGGCGGCCGGCCGGGGGAGGGGTGGCGGGGCCGCGGACCGCCCCCCCCCCACCCCCCCCCCGCACCCGCCCCGGCGGCGGGCCTCGAGGGGGCGGAAGTTGACCGCCGGCGGGC
>NZ_JBFBAS010000009.1:0-217379 GCF_040682335.1 Streptomyces sp. NPDC051219 | reverse complement strand
TACTGCAGGGGGGACCCTGTGGGAGAGTAGGACGCCGCCGAACAATCATTGTGGGAAAGCCCCGCACCTCATGGTGCGGGGCTTTTCTGCGTTCCAGGGACGGCACCACCCCGTACACCGCGCAGTCCGAGGATGGTGCAGGAGTGCCGTCAATCTGGGGTATGATCTATCTCGTTGCTGCGCCCCAATAGCTCAGTCGGCAGAGCGTCTCCATGGTAAGGAGAAGGTCTACGGTTCGATTCCGTATTGGGGCTCCACCAATAACGAAGGCCCCCGCCTTTCGAGGCGGGGGCCTTCGTCATGTTCAGCCCTGGTGCGGCTCGGGGACGCGCATTGCGAGAATGGCCATGTCGTCCGAGGCCGGCTCGGCAGCGAAGCGCTCCACGGCTCGCAGCACACGTGAGGCGACCGCTCCCGCCGTCAGCCCCGTGCAGGTGGTCAGCACATCGGCCAGGCCGTCGTCGCCCAACATGCGGGTGCCTTCGCGGCGTTCGGTGACGCCATCTGTCACGCACAGAAGGACGTCGCCCGGATCGAGGGTGACCGTCTGCTCGTACAGCTCGAGGTCTTCCATCACCCCGAGCAGCGGCTGCGGCTCCGCGGCCGCTTCCACCGAACCGTTCTGGCGCAGGCGAAGCGGGAGCGGGTGGCCCGCGCAGACCACCTTGAGGACGGCGCTGCCGTCCTCCTGCGGCCACAACTCCCCGTACAGAAGCGTCAGGAAGCGGCTGCGGGCGCCCTCGTCGAGGATCGCCGCGTTCAGGCGCTCCAGGACCGCGGGGCCGCCGAAGCCCTCGCGGGCGAGCAGACGGATGGCGTGGCGGGCGAGGCCCGTGACGGCGGCGGCCTCGGGGCCCGTGCCGCAGACGTCCCCGATGGCGAAGCCGTACGCGCCGTCGCGGATCGGGAAGAGGTCGTAGAAGTCGCCGCCGACCTCGTTGCCCTCGCCGGCCGCACGGTAGATGACCTCGACCTCGACACCGGGGACCACCGGCAGGCCCGGCGGAAGCAGACTCCGCTGCAGGGCTTGGCTGATGGCGGTTCGCTCGGAGTAGAGGCGGGCATTGTCGAGAGCCAGAGCCGCCCGGCGGGACAGGTCTTCGGCCAGTTCCAGGATTTCCTGGCGGAAGTGCTCGTCCGTGGGCTTGCCGAGCGTCAGCATGCCGATCACCCGGTTGCGGGCGACCAGAGGGAGCACCACGGTCTCACCGCCCACCGTGGCTGCCGTGGCAAGTGTCGTGCCGATGCCAGAGCTGAGGTGAGGGGCGGTGCCGAGGCCCAGGCTGCGCATGGACCTGCGCAGGGCCGCCTGATGGGCGGCTTCGGCCGGGGCGGTCCAGAGCCGGGCGCCCGGGGCGGGTACCGGATCGGGCGGGCTGATCTTCGAAAGCAGTGCCTTGAGGCCGTCGATGCGGTCCTCGTCCTCGTGCAGCACGTAGGAGAGGTACGGATCCGAGGACTGGTCGGCGATGGTGTAGACGGCGCACCAGGTGGCGAGCGTCGGAACCGTCATCTGGGCCATCAGCGCGAGCGTCTGGTCCCGGTCCAGGGTGCCGGCCAGCAGGTCCGAGGCCTCGACGAGGAAGGAGAGTGAGCCTCTGCGGAGGCGTTCCAGCTCGCCGAGGCGCGCGGACTCGACGGCCAGCGCGATCCGGTCCGCAGCGAACTGCAGGCGCAGGGCCTCTTCGTTAGAGTACCGGCCGGCGGACTCGGCCGCGACGCCGAGGGAGCCGGTGAGCCGGCCCTCGACCTTGAGCGGAACGGTGACGACCGAGCGCATGCCGGTGCCGTTGAGCAGCGGGACCGCGCCCGGCACCGCCGCCAGGTCCTCATGGACCGCGGGCATGCGCGCCGAGCCGTAGCGCCCGGAGCCCGCTTCGACGGGTACGCGGGCGAAGCGCTGACGGGCGGACGGCAACCCGGTCGTGGCCCGAACTTCGAGTTCTGTCTCGTCGTCAGTTGCCAGCAGGAGGAAGGCCGAGTCGGCGTCGAGCATGTCGCGGGCGCGCTCGACGGTGCGCTGGAGCAGGCCGTCCAGGTCGTCGGGAGCGGGGGAGCCGATGAAGATTTCGAACGGGTCGGCGGCGCTGCGGCCCTCGGACAGGCCGGAGTCGGTGGACGGGGCGCGGGCCGGCGTCTGGAGGACGGCGCGCTCGTCGTCCCGTACGAGAAGACAGACGGTGGACGGTTCGCCGTCGGTGTCGCGGACGCGGAGATGGGAGGCGTAGACGGGGATGACGCGGCCGTCGGCGCCGCGGATGCCGTAACTGCCCTCCCAGCGCGAGAGTTGAAGGGCCTCGGCGATGCCGGTGCCGGTGCCGGGCGTGTGCGGCCAGGCCGCGAAGTCGGTGAGCTGCTTGCCGGTGACCTGCTCGCCGGCGTAGCCGAAGAGGTGCTCGGCATCCTCGTTCCATACGGCGATCGCGCCGCCGCCGTCGATCTGGACGACGGCCACGCGCACGCGCGATTCGGCGACGGGGAGCATGCCGACGGGAAGCGCGGGGCCGACGGAACGGGCGCCCACCGGGCGTTCGGGGAGGTCGAGTTGGAACCAGACGTGCTTGTGCGTCGGGGCGTACTCGACTCCCCAGCGGGTGGCCATGGCGGCGCAGAGGAGCAGTCCGCGTCCGCCCTCCTGTTCGTGGCTGCCGAACGGGTGGGCCGGGTGGTGGAGCGGGATTTCGCGTTCCGGGTACCGGTCGGCGACCTCGACGCGTACACCCTCGTCCGTACGAAGGCAGAGAACGTCCGCGTTGGTGCCCGCGTGCACCACGGCGTTGGTGACGAGCTCGCTGGTGAGGACGACGGCATCGTCGACGATGTCGGCGAAGCCCCATCCCTGGAGCGTGTCCCGGACGAAGGCGCGGGCGGTCGCGACGGAACGGCCTACAGGTTCGAAGTTGGCGGCCGCCCGTGCGGTGATCACAGCACTCCCCATTGGTGTCTCGTCGCTCCCCCGAGTTCTGTGCCCGTTTCTTGCGGCTTCGATTCGCTTGCCAGGCTAGACGGTCGGCCCCGGCGCCGTGGCACGGAGTCCCGACTCGGGAAGCTGATACGGTCCGGCGGTCTGTGCGGGCCGTCCGACGAGGAGGAGCCGCCGCGGCTTCCCGGTGGATCCCGCGGCGAGCAAGAAGGGGCAGGGCCCCACCCTTGTAGGTTCCAACGATTTGACGCTCGGGTGGTCACGTGCCAACTGTTGGCCGGGACAGTGAGCCGAAGTGGAAGACTGGGCAGGCTTGCGGAGACAGCCCGGGTAGAACGGTCGACCCCTGCGGGAGGGACACGGTGGAGTCTGGCGTGGCGGCGCGAGGGACGAACACGCGCGCAAAAGGCGGACGGTCCCGGACCAATGGGACGACAGAAGTGGATACGGCGGCCCTGAACCGGCTTCTGGCTGCCCTGGTGTCCATGCGGGACGGGAACTTCCGCAAGCGGCTCACCGTCTCCGGGGACGGCGTGATGTCGGAGGTCGCCGCCGTCTTCAACGAGGTCGCCGACCGCAATCTGCACCTGACCGGTGAGATGGCCCGGGTCCGGCGCATGGTGGGCCGGGAGGGCAAGCTCAGCGAGCGTCTGGAGACGGGGGCCTGCGAGGGCTCCTGGGCGGCCGCAATCGACGCTTCGAACGCCCTGGTGGACGATCTGGCCAGGCCGGTGTCCGAGGTCGGCAGGGTGCTGTCCGCCGTCGCGGAGGGTGACCTCGACCAGCGGATGGACCTGCGGACGCAGGGGACGGACGGGGCGGGGCATCCGCTGCGCGGGGAGTTCCTCAGGGTCGGGCGTACGGTCAACAACCTGGTGGACCAGTTGTCGGCGTTCACCGACGAGGTGACTCGGGTCGCCCTCGAGGTGGGTACCGAGGGCAAACTGGGCGGCCAGGCGCAGGTGCGCGGAATGTCCGGTTCCTGGAAGGATCTGACGGATTCCGTCAACACCATGGCGTACCGGCTCACCGCCCAGGTGCGTGACATTGCTCTCGTGACGACGGCGGTCGCCAAGGGTGATCTGTCGCGGAAGGTCACGGTTCACGTGGCCGGCGAGATGCTTCAGCTGAAGAACACCGTCAACACGATGGTGGACCAGCTCTCCTCGTTCTCCTCCGAAGTGACCCGGGTCGCGCGTGAGGTGGGCACCGAGGGTGAACTCGGCGGACAGGCGCAGGTGCCCGAGGTCGCCGGCGTATGGAAGGACCTCACGGACTCCGTGAACCTGATGGCGGGCAATCTGACCGCTCAGGTGCGCGGAATCGCCCAGGTCACGACGGCCGTCGCCAACGGAGACCTGTCACAGAAGGTCACGGTGAGCGCACGCGGCGAGGTCGCCCAACTCGCCGAAACGATCAACCAGATGACGGAGACGCTGCGCACCTTCGCGGACGAAGTGACCCGCGTCGCCAGCGAGGTCGGCGCCGAGGGGCTGCTCGGTGGTCAGGCGCAGGTGCCGGGTGCGGCGGGAACGTGGAAGGACCTCACCGATTCGGTGAACACCGTCTTCCGCAACCTCACCACACAGGTGAGGGACATCGCACAGGTGACGACGGCGGTCGCGAACGGTGACCTCTCGCAGAAGGTCACCGTGGACGTCGCGGGCGAGATGCTGGAGCTGAAGAACACCGTCAACACGATGGTGGACCAGCTGCAGTCCTTCGGATCCGAGGTCACCCGCGTCGCGCGCGAGGTCGGGGTCGAGGGTGAGCTCGGCGGTCAGGCGCAGGTGCCGGGTGCGGCGGGAACGTGGAAGGACCTCACCGATTCGGTGAACACCGCCTTCCGCAACCTCACCGGCCAGGTGCGGAACATCGCACAGGTGACGACGGCGGTCGCGAACGGCGACTTGTCGCAGAAGGTCACCGTCGATGTGTCCGGCGAGATGCTCCAGCTGAAGAACACCGTCAACACGATGGTGGACCAGCTGTCGTCGTTCGCCGACCAGGTCACGCGGATGGCCCGGGACGTGGGTACGGAGGGACGGCTGGGCGGCCAGGCCCGGGTGGACGGCGTGTCCGGCACCTGGAAGGAGCTCACCGACTCCGTCAACTTCATGGCCGGGAACCTGACTTCGCAGGTACGCCAGATCGCCCAGGTGACGACCGCGGTCGCCCGGGGCGATCTGTCGCAGAAGATCGACGTGGACGCGCGGGGCGAGATCCTCGAGCTGAAGAACACCATCAACACCATGGTCGACCAGCTCTCCGCCTTCGCCGAGCAGGTCACCAGGGTGGCCCGCGAGGTGGGTACGGACGGGCGGCTCGGCGGCCAGGCGCAGGTGCCCGGCGTGGCCGGGGTGTGGCGCGACCTGACCGACTCGGTGAACGGCATGGCCGGCAACCTCACCGCGCAGGTCCGCAACATCGCACAGGTGGCCACCGCGGTGGCCCGCGGTGACCTGTCGCAGAAGATTGACGTGGACGCGCGGGGCGAGATCCTCGAGCTGAAGAACACCCTCAACACGATGGTCGACCAGCTGTCGAACTTCGCCGAGCAGGTGACGCGGGTCGCCCGTGAGGTGGGTACGGAGGGCATCCTCGGCGGGCAGGCCGAGGTGCAGGGCGTCTCCGGCACCTGGAAGGACCTCACCCAGTCCGTCAACTTCATGGCGAACAACCTGACTTCACAGGTGCGCAACATCGCCGAGGTGACGACCGCGGTCGCCAAGGGCGATCTGTCGAAGAAGATCACCGTTGACGCCAAGGGCGAGATCCTGGAGCTGGTGACGACCGTCAACACGATGGTCGACCAGCTGTCGTCGTTCGCGGAGCAGGTGACGCGGGTCGCCCGTGAGGTGGGCACCGAGGGCATCCTCGGCGGCCAGGCGCGGGTGCGCGGTGTCACCGGCATCTGGAAGGACCTCAGCGACAACGTCAACCTGATGGCCAACAACCTGACGTCCCAGGTGCGGAACATCTCGCAGGTCTCGGCCGCGGTCGCCAACGGCGATCTGACCAAGAAGGTGACCGTCGAGGCGCGCGGCGAGGTCGCGCAGCTCGCCGACACCGTCAACACCATGGTGACGACCCTGTCGTCGTTCGCGGACGAGGTGACCCGGGTCGCCCGCGAGGTGGGTACGGAGGGCGAGCTCGGCGGCCAGGCGCATGTTCCCGGCGTCTCCGGTACCTGGAAGGACCTCACCGAGTCCGTGAACTCGATGGCGTCCAACCTGACCGGCCAGGTGCGCCAGATCGCCATGGTCACCACCGCCATTGCCAAGGGCGATCTCACCAAGAAGATCGACATCGACGCGCGGGGCGAGATCCTCGAGCTGAAGACCACCATCAACACGATGGTCGACCAGCTGTCGTCGTTCGCCGACCAGGTGACGCGGGTCGCCCGCGAGGTGGGCACCGAGGGCATCCTCGGCGGCCAGGCCCGGGTGAGGGACGTGGACGGCACCTGGCGCGACCTGACCGAGTCGGTGAACGAGATGGCCGGGAACCTGACCCGTCAGGTGCGCGCGATCGCCGCGGTCGCCACCGCGGTGACCCGTGGCGACCTCAATCTCAAGATCGACGTGGATGCGGCCGGCGAGATCCAGGTGCTGCAGGACAACATCAACACGATGATCGCCAACCTGCGTGACACCACCCTCGCGAACAAGGAACAGGACTGGCTCAAGGGCAACCTGGCCCGTATCTCGGGCCTGATGCAGGGCCGCCGGGACCTGGACGACGTGGCCTCGCTGATCATGAGCGAGCTGACTCCGGTCGTCTCGGCGCAGCACGGCGCGTTTTTCCTCGCGATGCCGACCGGCGCCGGCCAGGAGATCGGCGTCGAGGGCGCCAGGGAGGGGTCGTACGAGCTGCGGATGCGCGGTAGTTACGCGTACGCGGGCGGGGCGATGCCCACGTCCTTCCGGCCCGGCGAGGGCCTCATCGGCACGGTGGCCGAGGAGAAGCGCACGATCCTGGTGGAGAACACACCGCCCGGCTATCTGAAGATCTCCTCCGGGCTGGGGGAGGCACCCCCTGCACATGTGATCGTGCTGCCCGTGCTGTTCGAGGGGAAGATCCTCGGCGTGATCGAGCTGGCGTCCTTCCAGCCCTTCACGCAGATCCAGAAGGACTTCCTCAGCCAGATCGCCGAGATGATCGCGACGAGCGTCAACACGATCAGTGTCAACACCAAGACCGAGGTGCTGCTGAAGCAGTCGCAGGAACTCACCGAGCAGCTGCGCGAGCGCTCGGCGGAGCTGGAGAACCGGCAGAAGGCGCTCCAGGAGTCCAACGCCGAACTCGAGGAGAAGGCCGAGCTGCTGGCCCAGCAGAACCGCGACATCGAGGTGAAGAACACCGAGATCGAAGAGGCCCGGCAGGTGCTGGAAGAGCGGGCCGAGCAGCTGGCCGTCTCGATGCGGTACAAGAGCGAGTTCCTGGCGAACATGTCGCACGAGCTGCGCACACCGCTCAACTCGTTGCTGATCCTCGCGAAGCTGCTCGCCGACAACGCCGAGGGCAACCTGTCGCCCAAGCAGGTGGAGTTCGCCGAGACGATCCACGGGGCCGGCTCCGACCTGCTGCAGCTGATCAACGACATCCTCGACCTGTCGAAGGTCGAGGCGGGCAAGATGGACGTCAGTCCGACCCGGATCGCGCTGGTCCAGCTGGTCGACTACGTGGAGGCGACCTTCCGGCCGCTCACCGCCGAGAAGGGGCTGGACTTCTCCGTACGGGTCTCGCCGGAGCTGCCCGCGACCCTGCACACCGACGAGCAGCGGCTGCTGCAGGTGCTGCGCAACCTTCTGTCCAACGCGGTGAAGTTCACCGACACCGGGGCGGTCGAGCTGGTCATCCGGCCCGCGAGCGCCGATGTGCCGCACGCCATCCGCGAGCAGTTGCTCGAAGCCGGTTCACTGCGCGACGCGGACGCCGATCTCATCGCCTTCTCGGTCACGGACACCGGTATCGGGATCGCGGCGAGCAAGATGCGGGTCATCTTCGAGGCGTTCAAGCAGGCGGACGGGACGACCAGCAGGAAGTACGGCGGTACGGGGCTGGGCCTGTCGATCAGCCGCGAGATCGCCCGGCTGCTGGGCGGCGAGATCCACGCGGCCAGCGAGCCCGGCCGCGGCTCCACCTTCACGCTGTACCTGCCTCTGCACCCCAGCGAACTGCCCCCGCAGGGCTACCCCCAGCTCTCTCCAGGAGGTATCGACCTGGCGCGGCGCGCGGCCGGAGGAGGGGTTGCCGGGGACGCGGCCGGGGACATGGCGGGCCAGGGGCAGGCGTCGGTGCATGCCGAGAGCCACGGGCCTGCCGCGCTGTTCCGCAGGCGGCGGAAGGCCGTGAGCCCGACGCGGCAGCGGCCTGCCCTGCCGGGGCAGCCGACGGGCGGCCAGGCGGCGGCCCAGGAGTCCTGGGCGGCCGAGCAGGAGGAAGCGGCGACACCACGGACCTTCGACTTCCGCGGCGAAAAGGTGCTGATCGTCGACGACGACATCCGTAACGTCTTCGCGCTCACGAGTGTGCTGGAGCAGCACGGTCTCTCGGTGCTGTACGCGGAGAACGGCCGCGAGGGCATCGAAGTCCTGGAACAGCACGACGATGTGACGGTCGTACTGATGGACATCATGATGCCGGAGATGGACGGTTATGCGACGACCACGGCGATCCGCAGGATGCCGCAGTTCGCCGGCCTGCCGATCATCGCGCTCACGGCGAAGGCCATGAAGGGCGACCGTGAGAAGGCCATCGAATCGGGTGCTTCCGACTACGTCACCAAGCCGGTTGATCCTGACCACCTGCTGTCGGTGATGGAGCAGTGGATGCGCGGCAAGTGATCGACTGCTGAGTGAATTACGGTCGGTTGCTGACTCGCTGTGGCCGATGACGTGTGGGAGGGCGGTATTCGGGGAACCTTCTGGTCTCCCACTACGTTTCTGCTACGTGCACAGTGACATCGCGGTGACAGGGTGTGGCGACAGGTGGGGTGCGGCTACCATGACCGGCACAAGGACGGGCGGCGCAAGGGAGTCGTCGTCCCCTGGGGCGGCGCCCGGTGCACTGCCGGGGCGAGGAGGACGGGCCATGGTGCAGAAGGCCAAGATCCTCCTGGTCGATGACCGGCCGGAGAATCTGCTGGCGCTGGAGGCCATCCTCTCTGCGCTCGATCAGACACTGGTGCGGGCATCGTCAGGGGAGGAAGCGCTCAAAGCGCTGCTCACGGACGATTTCGCAGTGATTCTGCTGGACGTCCAGATGCCGGGAATGGACGGGTTCGAAACCGCCGCCCACATCAAGCGGCGGGAGCGGACGCGGGACATCCCGATCATCTTCCTCACCGCGATCAACCACGGGCCCCACCACACCTTTCGGGGCTACGCGGCGGGAGCGGTGGACTACATCTCGAAGCCCTTCGACCCGTGGGTGCTGCGCGCCAAGGTCTCGGTCTTCGTCGAGCTCTACATGAAGAACTGCCAACTGCGGGAGCAGGCGGCGCTGCTGCGGCTGCAACTGGAAGGCGGCGGCGGCCGGTCCGGCGTCGGGGACACCAAGGAACCCGCCGGCCTGCTGGCCGAACTCTCCGCGCGCCTCGCGGCCGTCGAGGAGCAGGCCGAGGCGCTGTCCAAGCAACTCGACGACGACTCGGCGGACGCGGCGGCCGTCGCCACCGCCGCGCACCTCGAGCGCAAGCTCACCGGCCTGAGGCGGGCCCTGGACGCCCTGGAGCCGGGCGCCGGCAGCGCCAACGGCGGCCCCCCGTCGCTGCCCGCGCAGAACTGAGCGTCCGGCAAGCCCCTTGATGCCGCGTCAGCTTCGTGGTGTCTTCGCGGCGACACGAACGGGTGAAGCAGTGGGCGCACGTGTTCACTGCCGTCGACAGCGGTAACCTCCACCTCATGGCCTCACGTACGTCCGGCAAGGGTTCCCAGGGCACGGCGGGTCCCGCAAAGCCGCGCGCCGGCCGTACGACGGGAGCGGCGAAGAAGGCGGCGCCCGTGAAGAAGGCAGCCGCGAAGAAGGCCGTGCCCGCGAAGCGGGCGCCCGCCAAGAAGGCGGCGAAGCCCGCCCCCAGACCCGCACCGTCTCCCACGGGGGGCGTGTACCGGCTTGCCCGTGCCCTCTGGCTCGGGCTCGCTCACACGGTGGGTGCCATGTTCCGTGGAATAGGGCGGGGCGCCAAGGGCCTCGACCCGGCACACCGCAAGGACGGCCTCGCGCTGCTGCTGCTCGGACTGGCTCTGGTCGTCGCGGCCGGCACGTGGTCGAACCTGCGCGGCCCGGTCGGCGACCTGGTCGAGATGCTGGTGACCGGCGCCTTCGGCCGGCTCGATCTGCTGGTGCCGATACTGCTGGGCGCCGTCGCGGTGCGGCTGATCAGGCACCCGGAGAAACCGGAGGCCAACGGGCGGATCGTCATCGGGCTGTCCGCCCTGGTCATCGGCATCCTCGGGCAGGTGCACATCGCCTGCGGCTCACCGGGCCGTGGCGCGGGTACCGAGGCGATGCAGGATGCGGGCGGGCTCATCGGCTGGGCCGCCTCCATGCCGCTGATCTTCGCCATGGGTTCCGTACTGGCTGTCCCGCTGCTCGTGCTGCTCACCGTGTTCGGTCTGCTCGTCGTCACGGCGACCCCGGTCAACGCCATCCCCCAGCGGCTGCGGCTGCTGGGTGCCAGGCTTGGGCTCCTCGAACCCGACCGTGCGTCCGGCCCGATGGAGGAGGGCTTGGACGACGAGCGGTACGACGAGCAGTGGCGGGAGTCGCTGCCCGCCCGCCCGCGGCGCTCGGCGGTACGCAGGAGCGCCGCGGCCCCGGCCGGCCGCGACGCCGAGCGGGCCGAGGAAGAGGCGCTGTCCACGCGCCGCCGGCCGCGCCGCCCGTCCGTGGCGCCGGCACTCGACCGGCCCATGGACGCCGTGGACGTGGCAGCCGCCGCGGCCGCCGCGCTCGATGGCGCCGTACTGAACGGAATGCCGCCCTCTCCGCTGGTCGCCGATCTGACCCAGGGCGTCTCCGGCGACCGGACCGCTGCCGCGGCGCAGGTACCGACCGCCCGTGAGGGCTTGCAGCCGGACAGCGGCAGTACCAACGAACGGCGGCCGGAAGCGGGCCGTCCCGGGGCCGCGAGGCCCGGGCCCGCTTCCGCCGCTGTGCCCGATCTGACGAAGTCCTCGCCCCACCAGGAGTCACAGCCGCTGCCGCCCCGCGCGGAGCAGCTCCAGCTCTCCGGCGACATCACGTACGCGCTGCCCTCGCTGGACCTGCTGGAGCGCGGTGGCCCCGGCAAGACCCGCAGCGCCGCCAATGACGCGGTGGTGGCGTCGCTGACGAACGTCTTCACGGAGTTCAAGGTCGACGCGGCCGTCACCGGTTTCACCCGCGGCCCGACGGTCACCCGGTACGAGGTCGAACTCGGCCCTGCGGTGAAGGTCGAGCGGATCACGGCACTGACCAAGAACATCGCCTACGCCGTGGCCAGCCCCGACGTACGGATCATCAGCCCGATCCCCGGCAAGTCCGCCGTCGGCATCGAGATCCCCAACACCGACCGCGAGATGGTCAACCTCGGCGATGTGCTGCGCCTGGCGGACGCCGCCGAGGACGACCACCCGATGCTGGTGGCGCTCGGCAAGGACGTCGAGGGCGGCTATGTGATGGCCAACCTCGCCAAGATGCCGCACGTCCTGGTCGCCGGTGCCACCGGATCCGGAAAGTCCTCCTGCATCAACTGCCTGATCACCTCGGTGATGGTCCGGGCGACTCCCGAGGACGTCCGGATGGTCCTGGTCGACCCCAAGCGGGTCGAGCTCACCGCGTACGAGGGCATCCCGCACCTGATCACACCGATCATCACCAACCCGAAGCGGGCCGCCGAGGCACTCCAGTGGGTCGTGCGCGAGATGGACCTGCGCTACGACGACCTCGCGGCGTTCGGCTTCCGGCACATCGACGACTTCAACCGGGCCGTACGGAGCGGCAAGGCCAAGGCGCCGGAGGGCAGCGAGCGGGAGCTGTCGCCGTATCCGTACCTGCTGGTGATCGTCGACGAGCTGGCCGACCTGATGATGGTCGCGCCGCGCGACGTCGAGGACGCCATCGTCCGCATCACCCAGCTCGCGCGCGCCGCGGGTATCCATCTGGTGCTCGCCACCCAGCGGCCCTCGGTCGACGTGGTCACCGGTCTGATCAAGGCGAACGTGCCCTCGCGACTCGCCTTCGCCACCTCCTCGCTCGCCGACAGCCGTGTCATCCTCGACCAGCCGGGCGCCGAGAAGCTGATCGGCAAGGGCGACGGACTCTTCCTGCCGATGGGCGCCAACAAGCCGACCCGTATGCAGGGCGCGTTCGTCACCGAGGACGAAGTCGCGGCCGTGGTCCAGCACTGCAAGGATCAGATGGCTCCTGTCTTCCGCGAGGACGTCGTGGTCGGCCAGGCGAAGAAGAAGGAGATAGACGAGGAGATCGGCGACGATCTCGACCTGCTCTGCCAGGCGGCGGAGTTGGTGGTCTCCACACAGTTCGGCTCCACCTCGATGCTTCAGCGCAAACTGCGGGTCGGCTTCGCGAAAGCCGGGCGCCTGATGGATCTGATGGAGTCGCGAGGCGTCGTCGGACCGAGCGAGGGTTCGAAGGCGCGGGATGTACTGGTGAAACCGGACGAACTGGATGGAGTGCTCGCGGTGATCCGCGGGGAGGCTCATCCGTAAGGGGACCGGATCGGCAGGCAACCGTTTCCCTTGCCCGTACGTCAAGTTGAGGGGAGGGACGGAGATGTCTCCTCAACAGGTCACAAAATCATTCTGATGGAGTACAAAGTCCACCCTCCCGGTTGCTCCCACCTTTCGTACCACCCCTAGACTGAACGTCCAGCAGGTGGTTACACGCTCGAAAGGCACCCCCGTGTCCATCGGCAACTCCCCCGAAGACGACCGGCCTTCGATCGGCGACGACGACAGGCCCTCGATCGGTCGTGCCCTCCAGCAGGCCCGTGTCGACGCCGGACTTACCGTCGACGAGGTCAGTACCACCACCCGGGTGCGCATCCCCATCGTGCACGCGATCGAACAGGACGATTACACGCGCTGCGGCGGCGACGTCTACGCGCGCGGTCACATCCGTACGCTCGCGCGCGCCGTGGGCATGGACCCGGCCGCTCTCATCGAGCAGTTCGACGCCGAGCACGGCGGCCGGCCCGCTCCGACACCTGCGGCTCCGCTGTTCGAGGCGGAGCGGATCCGGCCCGAGCGCCAGCGGCCGAACTGGACCGCGGCCATGGTTGCGGCGATCGTCGCCGTGATCGGGTTCGTGGGCTTCACCATGTTCAACGGCGGTGACGAGAACGAGAAGGGCAGCCCGGTCGCGGAAGGCACCGCGCCGCCGCAGCCGGCGCCCAAGCCCCCGACCAGCCGGCCGACGCCCGACACCACCCCCGAGCCTTCGGACAGCGCCATCGCCGCTGCCCCGAAGGACATGGTGACCGTCAGGATGACGGCCGTGGACCGCAAGAGCTGGATCTCCGCCAAGGACCACAACGGCCGGCTGCTCTTCGACGGCATGCTGGAGGCCGGCGACTCCAAGACCTTCACCGACAAGGAGGAGGTCGAGCTGGTGCTCGGCGACGCAGGCGCGATCCAGCTGTTCGTGAACGGCCAGGAGATCAAGGACGAGTTCCAGCCGGGCCAGGTCGAGCGGCTCAGGTACACGAGGGACGACCCCCAGCCGGCCGAGGACGACCCGCAGGCCGGATAGCGCCGACGTGCGCCGCCCGGGCCGTGATCCGCGGCCCGGGCCTCGCGGCGGAGGCTCCTGCTGGGACAAAGTAGTCTTGAGCCCATGCCCGAACGCCGTACCGTCGCCCTTGTCACTCTTGGCTGCGCCCGTAACGAGGTGGACTCGGAAGAGCTGGCAGGCCGCTTGGCAGCGGACGGCTGGGAGCTCGTCCAGGACGCCTCCGACGCGGATGTGGCCGTCGTCAACACCTGCGGCTTCGTCGAAGCCGCCAAGAAGGACTCCGTAGACGCCCTGCTCGAAGCCAACGATCTCAAGGATCACGGCAAGACTCAGGCCGTCGTGGCCGTCGGCTGCATGGCCGAGCGGTACGGCAAGGAGCTCGCCGAGGCCCTGCCCGAAGCGGACGGCGTCCTCGGCTTCGACGACTACGCCGATATCTCCGACCGGCTGCAGACCATCCTCAACGGCGGCATCCACGCCTCCCACACCCCGCGCGACCGTCGCAAGCTGCTGCCGATCAGCCCTGCCGAGCGGCAGGAAGCCGACGCTGTGGCGCTGCCCGGCCACGCGCAGGCCCAGGTCCAGGAAGTGGCTTCCGCCCCCGAGGATCTGCCGGAGGGCGTCGCACCGGTGTCCGGCCCCCGTGCGCCGTTGCGCCGCCGGCTCGGCAGCAGCCCCGTCGCCTCGGTGAAGCTCGCGTCGGGCTGCGACCGTCGCTGCACCTTCTGCGCCATCCCGTCCTTCCGCGGATCGTTCATCTCGCGGCGTCCCTCGGACGTCCTGGGGGAGACCCGCTGGCTTGCCGAGCAGGGTGTCAAGGAGGTCATGCTGGTCTCCGAGAACAACACCTCCTACGGCAAGGACCTCGGCGACATCAGGCTGCTGGAGACGCTGCTGCCCGAACTGGCGGACGTCGACGGCATCGAGCGCGTACGGGTCAGCTATCTGCAGCCCGCGGAGATGCGTCCCGGCCTGATCGACGTACTCACCTCGACCCCGAAGGTCGCGCCGTACTTCGATCTCTCCTTCCAGCACTCGGCACCCGGCGTGCTGCGGGCGATGCGGCGCTTCGGGGACACCGACCGCTTCCTCGAGCTGCTCGACACCATCCGTACGAAGGCGCCCGAGGCGGGTGTCCGGTCGAACTTCATCGTGGGCTTCCCGGGCGAGACGGAGGGCGATCTCGCCGAGCTCGAGCGCTTCCTCACCGGCGCGCGTCTGGACGCTATCGGCGTCTTCGGCTACTCCGACGAGGAGGGCACCGAGGCGGTCTCGTACGACCACAAGCTGGACGCCGACGTCATCGCCGAGCGACTGGCGCACATCTCGCGGCTCGCGGAGGAACTGACCTCGCAGCGCGCGGACGAGCGGCTCGGCGAGACGGTCGAGGTGCTCGTGGAGTCCGTCGACGGCGAGGACGGCGCGGTGGGCCGGGCGGCGCACCAGGCGCCGGAGACGGACGGCCAGGTGGTGTTCACGACAAGCCAGGGGCTGGCTCCCGGTCGTATGGTCGTGGCAAAGGTGGTCGGTACCGAGGGCGTCGATCTGGAGGCCGAGATCTGCGACGTTCTGGGTGGCGCCCCCCGGACCCCCGGTGAGGAGGCGGGCAGATGACCGGAGTCCCGGCATCCACGGCGGGCGGATCCGGCACGAAGCCGGCGCCCGGCGGCAAGCTGGGGGCTGCAGCGGTCAATCAGGCCAGCCTGTGGAACATCGCCAACATCCTCACCATGATCCGGTTGGTGCTGGTGCCCGCTTTCGTCGTGCTGATGCTGCAGGACGGCGGTTACGACCCGGTCTGGCGGGCCTGGGCGTGGGCCGCGTTCGCCGTTGCCATGATCACTGACATCTTCGACGGCCACCTTGCGCGGACGTACAACCTCGTCACGGACTTCGGGAAGATCGCCGACCCGATCGCCGACAAGGCGATCATGGGGGCCGCGCTCCTGTGCCTGTCGGCTCTCGGGGACCTGCCCTGGTGGGTGACGGGCGTGATCCTCTTCCGTGAGCTCGGCATTACCCTGATGCGCTTCTGGGTGATCAGGCACGGAGTGATTCCGGCCAGCCGGGGCGGCAAGCTGAAGACCCTGGTGCAGGGTGCGGCTGTCGGGATGTACGTCCTGGCGCTCACCGGTCCACTGGCCACTCTGCGTTTCTGGGTGATGGCTCTGGCCGTCGTGCTGACCGTCGTCACGGGCCTGGACTACGTGCGGCAGGCCGTGGTGCTCAGGCGCCAGGGGCTCGCCGTGGCACGGGCGGCCCAGCGGTCCGCGCAGGAGTCCGCGCGGTGACCGAGCGTGACGCGGATGCGGCCGGCGTGCTGCGGCTGCTCGCGGAACGTGGGGAGACGCTGGCCGTAGCGGAGTCCCTGACCGGCGGTCTGGTGGCGGCCGAGCTGACCTCCGTACCGGGTGCGTCCCGCTCGTTCCGGGGGTCCGTCACGGCGTACGCGACCGAGCTCAAGCGCGATGTGCTCGGTGTCGACGGGGAGCTGCTGGCGGCACGTGGAGCGGTGGACGCCGAGGTCGCGCGGCAAATGGCCGCCGGGGTCCGCCGTGTGCTGGGCGCCGGCTGGGGGATCGCCACCACGGGAGTGGCCGGTCCGGAAGCGCAGGACGGGCAGCCGGTGGGCACCGTCCATCTGGCAGTGGAGGGTCCGGCAGGCGGGAAAGTCGCCACGCTCCGGTTGAACGGCGACCGGGCGGACATTCGTATGGAGAGTGTACGGAGGGTGCTCGTGCTGCTCTCCGGCGAACTCGTTGAGAATGGGCGGGCACAGGATACGGAACAGAACGGGGGGATTTGATGTTTGCAGCCCTGAGTGAACACGACATCGCTCCCCGCACGGCCGCAGCGCGAGGCGGTACGGTGGGGCGTGAAGGATGCGGCTACGCGGTCCGAGGAGGGAGCCACCGATGATTCTGCTCCGTCGCCTGCTGGGTGACGTGCTGCGTCGGCAGCGCCAGCGCCAGGGCCGTACTCTGCGCGAAGTCTCCTCGTCCGCCCGGGTATCGCTCGGCTATCTCTCCGAGGTGGAGCGGGGGCAGAAGGAGGCTTCCTCCGAGCTGCTCTCCGCGATCTGCGACGCGCTTGACGTACGGATGTCCGAGCTCATGCGCGAAGTGAGTGACGAGCTGTCCCTCGCCGAGCTGGCCCAGTCGGCAGCGGCGAGCGAGACGGTGCCTGCGCCAGTACGCCCAATGCTCAATTCGGTCTCTGTGACGTCCGTGACAGGTGGCCCGCCGGAACGAGTGACGATCAAGGCCCCCGCGGAAGCGGTGGACGTCGTCGCTGCCTGATCCGGTTCGTACGAATCCGTACGAAGAGGTTTGCGTCGGAGCCCCGGTGGTACCCGTGTGCCGGCCGGGGCTTTGTCGTTCCCGGTTTCAGAACCCTTCGAGTGACCGAATTGCGGCATTCGTGCCATGGTTGAGGGGATCGCACATGAATCGGAGGACAGGGATGTCTGTGGTGAAGAGCCCGCTGTCGGATGCCGACCTCAAGGTGGTCGCCGAGGCGCTGCAAGGCGCGCTCGTGGATCTCGTGGACCTTTCCCTGGTGGCCAAGCAGGTCCACTGGAATGTTGTCGGGCCGCGCTTCCGCTCTGTGCACCTCCAACTGGACGAGGTCGTCGCTGTCGCGCGCCAGCACACCGACACGGTGGCCGAGCGCGCCTCCGCTCTCGGGGTGTCGCCGGACGGCCGGGCCGGGACGGTCGCCCAGGCCAGTGGCATCGGGAGGGCGCCCGAAGGCTGGATCAAGGACTCGGACGCGATCGGCACGATGGTCGCGGCGCTGAGTGCGGTGATCACCCGGATGAGGGAACGGATTGCCGCGACGGATGAGCCGGACCCGGTCAGTCAGGACATCCTTATCGGCCTGACCGGCGACCTGGAGAAGCATCACTGGATGTTCCAGGCCGAGAACGGGTAGCTCACGCGGGACGAGGGCGCGCCGGGTGTGCACCCGGTGCGCCCTCCCGTGGGCGGGTACCCCCGTCTAGGTTCTGTCCGGTCGGTCGGACCGGAGGAGGCGGCCATGGCATGGCGTGACCTGTGGGGACGCCCGGCAGTGAGATGGCCGCTGGTGGTGCTCTTCGGCGGGCTGTGGTGGTGGGCCGCGCTGCGGCTGGCCTTCGTGCCCGGCCGGGCCGGAACCGTGGAGGGTGCGGTGGTGGCGGGCGGCTGGGGACTCAGCCTGCTGCCGGTGCACTGTGTGCCGCGGGGGCGGCAGCGGACTGCAGGGGCGTCGCTGACGGCCCGGGTCTCACGGATCACCAGGGCATCGCGACGCCCCCGTTCGGGCGCAGGATCTGGCCCGTCATGAAGGACGACGCGTCCGAGGCGAGGTAGAGCACGGCCTGGGCGATGTCCTCCGGCTCGCCCACCCGGCGCAGCGGCGAGATACGCACCATTGCCGCTTCGGTCTGCTGCTGGGCGGCGGGGTCGTGCCGGTCGGTCATCGGGGTGCGGACCCAGCCGGGAGCGACCGCGTTGACGCGGATTCCGTGCGGGCCGGTCTCGGTGGCGAGGGTTCTGGTCAGCTGGACCACCGCGGCCTTGGCGGCGCTGTAGCAGAGCAGGCCCGGGCTCGCCGCGTCGACCGCACCCGAGGCCATGGTGATGATGCTGCCGGGTGTCCGGCTGGAGATCATGGCGCGGGCCGACTCCTGGCAGGCGTACAGGACGCCCTTGAAATTGACCGTCAGGACTCGATCGAGGTCTTCGTCCCTGGTGTCCAGGACGGGGCTGCTGTGCATGACGCCGGCGACGGCGGCCATGATGTCGAGCCGGCCCGTGGTGCGGACGGCGTACTCGACGGCTGCTTTGAGCTGGGCGCGGTCGCCGACGTCCAGGGGTGGGCGTGGGCCGTACCGCCCGCTTTCCCGATCAGTGCGGCGGTCTCCCGCAGTCCCGCTTCGTCGAGGTCGGCACAGTGGACGGTCGCGCCGGCCTCGGCGAGGAGTACCGCGCAGGCTCGCCCGATGCCGCCGGCGGCTCCGGTGATCAGCGCGGTGCGGCCGGTGAGGTCGTACGCCTTGAGGGGCATGGCCGGACGGTACGACTACATCTGACGGGCCGTCAACTATGTTGCGTTTCATCAGCTGTGTTGCGGGCCCGATTGGCAGCGGGGGCACCAATAGGTGGGACGCCCGTCCTGTTCGGCTTTGCGGACGGGGGTGGAGCAGCGCAGGCAGGGCCGGGGGGCCCGCCCGTAGACGTACAGGTTCTGGCTCCGGCCCGCGCCGGGTGTGGTGCGCCGGCCGGCGCGGCCGCGATTGAACTCCAGCAGTCTCTTGGCCGCGGTGACCAGACGCTCGGGGGAGGGGAGTTCACCGACCGGCAGCCAGGGGCTGGCGCGCGCCAGGAAGCACAGCTCACACTTGTAGACGTTGCCGATTCCGGCCAGGTTGCGCTGGTCGAGGAGGGCTTCGCCGAGCGGACGGGCGGGGTCCGACAGGAGGTTGCGCAGCGCACGCTCCGCATCCCAGTCCGGGCCGAGGAGATCGGGGCCGAGGTGGCCGACGGCATGCTGCTCGTCGGCGGTGCGCAGCAGTTCGACTACGGGCAGGCGGTAGCCGACGGCGGTGTGATGCTCGGTGCCGAGAATGGCCCGGATCTGGTGCGACGGGCCGCCGCGCCAGCGCTCGCCGGGGGCGTAGATCTTCCAGGCGCCGTCCATGCGGAGATGGCTATGGAGGGTGAGGCCGCCCTCGATGCGCGTGAGGAGGTGCTTGCCGCGCGGGGTGACGTCCAGAACGGTCCGGCCGGTGAGATCCGCGGTGGCGAAACGGGGGACGCGCAGGTCGGACAGGACGAGTACGTGCCCGGCCAGGGCGGCGTGCAGGCGCCGGGCGGTCTGCCAGACGGTGTCTCCTTCGGGCATGTGACCCATTTTGCCGGGTCGGAGTGCGGCTGCGTGGGCTCGGGGGTAGCCGGTGGGTGCGCGCGACGCCCGCGTACCCGAGGGCGGTGTCGGCTGCCCCGCCCGTGCCGGCGCGAGGCGGCGGATGCGGGGCCGACTGGTGGGCGGGCGCGGGTGCCGCCGAAGCTCTCGGACCGTCCTGTCCGAGAGGCTTCGCGTGGCCATCGGCGCGCTCGCTCCGTCCCGGGCCGGTCAGGCGCGCAGCCGTAGGCCTCTCGGGGTGGGGTGGAAGCCCGCGGCTTCCAGGGTCTTGCCCAGGGGTGAGGTCAGTGCCGAGGTGCCGTTGGTGCGTTCCACTGTGATCGTGCCCAGCGTGCCCGCCCGGGCCGCTGCCGCCAGGGCCTCGGCTGCCGCGTGGAGGCGGGCGTCCGGTGCGGCCGGGTCGGCCGGTTCCGTGGGCCAGGCGAGAAGGGTCTTTCCGCCTCGTTCCATGTAGAGCGTCAGCTCGCCGTCGACCAGGACGACCAGCGAGCCCGCCTTCCTGCCCGGCTTGTGGCCCGCCCCGGTGGGCGGCTCGGGCCAGGGCAGCGCAGCCCCGTACGCGTTGGCCGGGTCGGCCGCGGCGAGCACGAGCGCACGCCGAGGCGCGTCCTCCGCCGCGCGGTCCTGGGCCGTCGCCGCCGCCCGCAGGCGGTCGACCGCGCCGTCCATCGCGAACTGCGCGGCGCCCAGACCCTCGACCACATATCCGCGCCGCGCCTGCCCGCTGTCCTCGAAGGCCGAGAGAATGCGGTACGTCGCCGAGAACCCGCCCTCGACGCCCTCGGCGGCGACCGCCCCGCGCGTGACCACTCCGTGCCGGTCGAGCAGCGTGCGCGCCAGTGCGTGGGCCCGGTGCGTCGGATCCGGCTCGGCCGCGGGAAGCAGGGACCAGCGGCCCGCCACGGTGGGCGGACCCGTACGGGAGGCGGTGCGGGCCGCCGCGGTGAGCGTTCCGTACCGGCCGCGGGGGACCGGGCGCTTGGCCCGGTGGGCGGTGGATCCGGCGGTGCGGCCAGAGCCCAGCAGCGAGCGGAGCGGGGCCAGGGTGTCGTTCGTGAGCCGGCCGGACCAGGCGAGCTCCCAGAGGGCGTCGGCGAGTTGGGAGTCGGTCGCCTCCGGGTGGGTGGTCGCCCGGACCTGGTCCGCGATCTGCCGGAAGAACAGCCCGTATCCGCCGGAGAGGGTGGTCAGGACGGACTCGTGGAGCGCGGACAGTTCCAGCGGGTGCGGCTGGGGAAGGAGCAGCGGGGCGGCGTCGGCGAGGTAGAGGGAGATCCAGCCGTCCTTGCCCGGGAGTGCGCCCGCGCCGGCCCACACCACCTCACCCGTGGTGGTGAGTTCGTCGAGGAGGGCGGGGGTGTAGCCGGCGACGCGGGACGGCAGCACCAGCTTTTCCAGGGCGGAGGCCGGGACGGCGGCGCCCTGGAGTTGTTCGATGGCCCGGACCAGGCCGTCGATGCCGCGGAGGCTGTTGCTGCCGAGGTGCTGCCACTGGGGCAGGAAGCCGGCGAGCGCGGCCGGAGGCACCGGCTCCAGCTCCTGGCGGAGCGCCGCGAGCGACCGGCGGCGCAGTCGGCGCAGAACCGTCGCGTCGCACCACTCCTGGCCGATGCCGGCGGGGTGGAACTCACCCTGGACGACTCGCCCGCTCGCGGCGAGACGCTGCAGCGCGCCGTCCGTCACCGCCGCGCCGAGCCCGAACCGGGCCGCCGCCGCGGCCGAGGTGAACGGGCCGTGCGTGCGGGCGTAACGGGCGAGCAGATCGCCGAGCGGATCCTTGACCGGCTCGGTGAAGGCCTCCGGCACGCCCACCGGAAGGGCGGTGCCGAGGGCGTCTCGCAGCCGTCCGGCGTCTTCCACAGCCGCCCAGCGGTCCTCGCCCGCGATACGGACCCGGATCGCGCGCCGGTAGGTGAGGAGCTCCTGCGGCCAGCCGGGCTCGCCGCCGCGGGCCGAGAGCTCGGAGTCGGTGAGCGGGCCGAGGACGCGGAGGAGATCCGCGACTCCCTCCACGTCCTTGATCCGCCGGTCGTCGGTGAGCCACTGGAGCTCCTGCTCCAGCTCGGTCAGGACATCGGCGTCGAGCAGCTCGCGCAGCTCGGCCTGGCCCAGCAGCTCGGCGAGCATCCGGGAGTCCAGGGAGAGTGCCGCGGCGCGCCGCTCGGCCAGCGGCGAGTCCCCCTCGTACAGGAACTGCGCCACGTAGCCGAAGAGCAGTGAGCGCGCGAAGGGGGACGGCTCCGGGGTGGTCACCTCGACGAGCCGGACCCGGCGGGACTCGATGTCGCCCATCAGCTCGGTGAGGCCCGGAACGTCGAACACGTCCTGGAGGCATTCGCGGACGGCCTCGAGGACGATCGGGAACGATCCGAACTCGGAGGCGACCTGCAGCAGTTGCGAGGCGCGCTGGCGCTGCTGCCAGAGCGGCGTGCGCTTGCCCGGGTTGCGGCGGGGCAGCAGCAGCGCCCGGGCGGCGCACTCGCGGAACCGGGCGGCGAACAGCGCCGAGCCGCCGACCTGTTCGGTGACGATCTGGTTGACGTCGCCCTTGTCGAACGCGACGTCCGCGGCCCCGAGGGGGGCCTGCTCCGTGTCGGCCGCCGTGTTGAAGGAAGCATCCTGCTGTACGGGGTCGTGGTCGAGCAGATCCAGGCCCAGCAGGTCCGCGTCGGGCAGCCGCAGGACGATGCCGTCGTCGGCGTGCATCACCTGGGCGTCCATCCCGTACCGCTCGGAGAGCCGCGCGCCGAGCGCCAGCGCCCACGGCGCGTGGACCTGGGCCCCGAAGGGGGAGTGCACCACGACCCGCCAGTCACCGAGCTCGTCCCGGAACCGCTCGACGACGATCGTGCGGTCGTCGGGGACGTGGCCGCAGGCGCGGCGCTGCTCGTCCAGGTACGACAGGACGTTGTCCGCGGCCCAGGCGTCGAGGCCCGCGGCGAGCAGCCGCAGGCGGGCGTCCTCCTCCGAGAGCCCGCCGACCTCCCGCAGGAACGCCCCCACAGCGCGCCCCAGCTCCAGCGGGCGGCCCAGCTGGTCGCCCTTCCAGAACGGCAGCCTGCCCGGGACACCGGGGGCAGGGGAGACCAGCACCCGGTCGCGGGTGATGTCCTCGATCCGCCATGAGGTCGTACCGAGGGTGAAGACGTCGCCGATCCGCGACTCGTAGACCATCTCCTCGTCGAGCTCACCGACCCGGCCGCCGCCCTTCTTCGGGTCCGCACCGGCCAGGAAGACGCCGAACAGGCCGCGGTCCGGGATCGTGCCGCCGGAGGTGACGGCCAGCCGCTGCGCGCCCGGCCGGCCCGTGACCGTACCGGCTACGCGGTCCCACACCACGCGCGGACGCAGCTCCGCGAAGGCGTCGGACGGGTAGCGCCCGGCGAGCATGTCCAGGACGCCGGAGAAGGCGGACTCGGGAAGCGAGGCGAAGGGGGCGGCGCGGCGGACCGTGGCGAGCAGGTCGTCGACCTGCCACACGTCCAGGGAGACCATCGCGACCAGCTGCTGCGCCAGTACGTCCAGCGGGTTGGAGGGGATCCGCAGCGACTCGATGGAGCCGGTGCGCATCCGCTCGGTGACCACCGCGGCCTGCACCAGATCGCCCCGGTACTTCGGGAAGACCACACCGGTGGAGACGGCCCCGACCTGGTGTCCGGCGCGGCCGACCCGCTGCAGCCCGGAGGCGACCGACGGCGGTGACTCGACCTGGACGACCAGGTCCACCGCTCCCATGTCGATGCCCAGCTCCAGGCTGGACGTTGCGACGACGGCCGGCAGCCGGCCCGCCTTGAGGTCCTCCTCGACCAGAGCCCGCTGCTCCTTGGAGACCGAGCCGTGGTGGGCTCGGGCGAGCAGCGGCGGGGCGCCCTGCGCCGCGCCGGACTGCGCCATGATCTCGGCCGGTGGCGCCCCGTCCGGCAGAGCGGCGCCGGTGGCACGCTCGTACGCGATCTCGTTGAGCCGGTTGCACAGCCGCTCCGCCAGGCGGCGAGAGTTGGCGAAGACGATGGTCGAGCGGTGAGCCTGGACGAGGTCGGCGATCCGCTCCTCGACATGCGGCCAGATCGACTGCTTCTCACCGGTGTCCGAATCGGCGGCCGGAGCGCCGCCCAGCTCGCCCATGTCCTCCACCGGGACGACCACCGAGAGGTCGAACTCCTTCCCGGAGCGGGGCTGGACGGTCTCCACCTTGCGCTGCGGCGACAGATAGCGGGCGACCTCGTCCACCGGCCGGACCGTCGCGGACAGTCCGATCCGGCGGGCCGGCCGTGGCAGCAGCTCGTCGAGCCGCTCCAGCGACACGGCGAGATGCGCGCCGCGCTTGGTACCGGCGACGGCGTGCACCTCGTCCAGGATCACCGTCTCGATGCCGGACAGAGCGTCGCGCGCCGCAGAGGTGAGCATCAGGAACAGCGACTCCGGCGTGGTGATCAGGATGTCGGGCGGCCGGGTCACCAGGGCGCGCCGCTCGGCGGGCGGGGTGTCTCCGGAGCGGATCCCGACCCGCACCTCCGGCTCGGCCAGCCCGAGCCGGACGGACTCCTGGCGGATGCCGGTCAGCGGGCTCCGCAGATTGCGCTCCACGTCGACGGCGAGGGCCTTGAGGGGGGACACGTACAACACCCGGCAGCGCTTTTTGGCGTCCGCCGGCGGCGGGGTGCTCGCGAGGTCGTCCAGCGCGGCGAGGAACGCGGCCAGCGTCTTGCCGGACCCGGTCGGGGCCACGACCAGCACGTCCGAGCCCTCGCGGATCGCCCCCCAGGCGCCCTCCTGCGCGGGCGTGGGCGCGCTGAAGGCGCCCGAGAACCAGGAGCGGGTAGCGGGGGAGAACGAGTCGAGTGCGGAGCCGGCCATGCCCCCCATCGTGCACCCCGCCACTGACAATGTGCCCTGACGTGGAGAAACACCGCCGAACCGGGTGGCGCAGAATGGAATCATGGCGACAGCGGAACGGGCCAGGCACTGGCGGTACCCGGAGCTGCCCGGCGTCGACCTGTTGCGGGCGAGGTATGTCCGGAAGAACTTCGCCCAGCACACGCACGAGACCTTCGTGATCGCGGCGATCACCGAAGGCGTCGAGGTTTTCCACCACCGCGGCGCCGACCAGCGCGCCGGGCCCGGCGCGCTCGCGCTGATCAACCCCGACATCCCGCACACCGGACGCGCCGGCGGGCCCGAGGGCTGGCAGTACAGCGCCCTCTACCCGGCGGCGGACCTGGTCGCCGAGATCGCCGCCGAAAGCACGGCGATCCGCGGCACCCCCGGCTTCGCCGAACCGGTCCTCGACGACCCGTACGCGTCCCGGCTGGTCCACCAGGTCCTGCGGGCGGCGGACGAGGGCAACGCGCTCGCCGCCGACACGCTCCTGCGGGTGGCCGTCACACGACTGCTGCGGCGCAACGGAGGAGTGCTCCCGGAGCGCGAGATACGCGGCGGGGGCGCCCGGGTGGCCGCGCGCGCCCGCGCCGTACTCCAGGAGCGGATGGCCGATCCGCCGTCGCTGGCGAAGCTCGCGGCGGACCTCGGGACCAGTCCCTTCGTCCTGCTGCGGGCGTTCCGCGACACATACGGCATGCCGCCGCACACCTGGCTCACCGACGCCCGCGTACGGGCGGCCCGGCACCTCCTGGACGGCGGGACCACGCCGGCCGAAGCGGCCGTCGCCGTCGGCTTCACCGACCAGCCGCATCTGAACCGGCACTTCACCCGGATCGTCGGGGTGCCGCCCGGCGCGTACCGGCGGGAGCGTGCAGAGGCGTACGAGCCCGCAAGAACGTACAAGACCGGCGACGGCCGCCCCACGTAACGTCGCTGACGTGGCAGAACAGACAGCAACAGCAGAGATACGCGACAAGGCGGGCGAAGGGCCGGTGGCGGCGGTCAAGCCGGATCCGGCCGTCAAGCCGGATTCGGCCGTCGTAAGGGACGCCCTGGGCGTCGGCATCGCCGTCGGGCTCTCCGGATTCGCCTTCGGTGTCACCTCGGCCGGCTCGGGCCTCACCCTTCTCCAGACCTGCGTGCTGAGCCTGCTGGTCTTCACCGGTGCCTCCCAGTTCGCGCTGGTGGGAGCCCTCGCGGCCGGCGGCAACCCGTTGACGGCCGCCGCGGGCGCCTTCTTCCTCGGTGTGCGCAACGCCTTCTACGGCCTGCGCCTCTCTCAGCTCCTCGCACTGCCGCGCTGGGTGCGCCCCTTCGCCGCGCACTGGGTCATCGACGAGACGACGGCCGTCGCCCTCGCGCAGCCGACCCGGCGCAGCGTCCGTATCGGGTTCACCGTCACGGGCCTGAGCCTGTACGTGCTGTGGAACCTCACCACCCTCCTGGGCGCCCTCGGGGCCGAGGCCATCGGTGACACCAACGCATGGGGCCTGGACGCCGCCGGGCCCGCCGTCTTCCTCGCGCTGCTGGCGCCGATGCTGAAGACGGCCACGGAGCGCGCGGTTGCCGGACTGGCGCTCGTGCTGGGGCTCGCCTTCCTGCCCGTCCTGCCGGCCGGGGTGCCGGTGCTCGTCGCCGCGCTCGCCGCGCCCGCCGTGCTCTTCTTCCAGGGCCGCAAGGACCGCGAGACCGCCAGGACCGATGAGGAGGACCACCGGTGAGTATCTGGATCGCCATCGGAGTAACCGCCGTCGGCTGCTACCTCGTGAAGCTGGTCGGCCTGCTCGTGCCCGCGGGAGCGCTGGAGCGTCCGCTCGTGCGGCGGATGGCAGCCTTGCTGCCCGTCGCACTGCTCGCCGCGCTGACCGCCCAGCAGACCTTCAGCACCGGCAGCGCACTGATCGTGGACGCCCGCGCAGCCGGAGTCGCGGCGGCTGCGCTCGCGCTGCTGCTGCGGGCCCCGTTCCTGCTGGTCGTCGGGGCCGCGGTGGTCGTCACCGCGGGCGTACGGGCCATGGGCGGATGACCGGGACCGGGGCAGCCGCCGCGCAGTAAGCCGAAAGGACCCTTCAGCCGAGGATGCGACCGTCAGGCGAGGACGCGACCCGTCGGTCGAGGCTGCGTCCCGTCAGTCGAGGATGCGACCGTGGGCGCGCAGCGTCAGCAGCGCCTCGATCGTCACCATCGGCCGGCATTCGTACGTGGTGCCCGGGGCCCACTCGCGCCAGGAGATCGGCCAGCCGCCGTCCTTCCGCTGTTCGCCCGCCAGGAAGTCCAGCGAGCGGGCCATCTCCTCGTCCGTGAACCAGCCGCGCGCCAGCGACTCGGGGCGGCCGGCGAAGTCGTGCGGGAAGTGATGCTCGCCCGGCGCGTAGCCGGACGGCACCGGGTGCTCCGCCCGCCGCCCGGGATCCAGCACCACGAGCCCCTGTTCCCGTACCAGTCGGCCCAGTCGGTCCGCCGCGGCCCGGGCGCGTGACCGGTCGGGGGCGCCGTCCAGGAACGCGACGGCCGCCTGGATCTCGTACGGATGCGACTTCTCCAGCGACTCGACGGCCGCCCAGCAGAAGTCCGTCGCCCGGAACATCCAGGCGTGCCAGACCCGGTTGCGGTGCAGCAGCCCGACCACCGGGCCGGTGGCCAGCAGTGCGCCCGGCGGATCGTCGGCCACCGGGAGGAACGGAGCCGAGGGGTAGCCGCGCAGCGAGGGGTGGAGCGCCGGCAGCGCACCCTCCGGTGTCGAGATCGCCGTCAGGTAGCGGCACACCTTCTCGACGCGCTGCCCGCCGCAGCGGCCGATGGAGTCCAGGACGCGCAGGGCGTGCCCGGTGTGCAGCGGCTGGCTCACCGGGCCGCGCAGATCGGGCTCCAGCGCGTGGCCATAGCCTCCGTCCTCGACGAGATACGCGCTGAGGGCCGTCTCGACCGGGTCGGCGCCGCCGCCGAGGAAGTGGTACGCGAACCGCCGCTGTTCGAGGACCCGGGCCGTCAGCCAGATGAAGTGCTCGGCGCGGGCCAGCGGGGAACGGGGTGGTGCATCGGTTCCAGCCATGTTCCGAAGGTAGGGCGGAAAGCGCTCGCGGCAAGCCGCTCGTGCATCTCTGCACCCCCAGGGGCGTGATACTGGAGTCATGCGGTTGACGATTTTCTGGGAGCGGATGTCCGACCACTTCGGGGCGGGGTACGCGGATTCCTTCGCGCGCGACCATGTGCTGTCCGAACTGGGCGGCCGTACGGTCCACGAGGCGCTGGCCGCCGGCTGGAACGCCAAGGACGTGTGGCGGGTGGTCTGCTCTGCGATGGACGTGCCCGCCGAAAAGCGCTGACCCCGGTAAGCGAGACTGGCTGCGTGGCACCGACAGACGAGACCGGCGAGGCGGCACTCCCGCCCAGCCCGCCCAGCCCGCCCAGCCCGCCCAGCACGCAGAGCCCGGCGACCCCGCCCATCCCCCCGGTCCCGCCGCCTCCGCCGGCGGAAGGCCGTACATCTCCCGCAGGGCCGGCCCGGATGCCGGGCTGGCTGCCGCGTGCCATGGTGCTCGCGCTCGCCCTCTACGCCTGCTTCCAGCTCGGCAGCTGGGCTTTCCACCAGCTCATCAGCCTGCTGGTCAACATCCTGATCGCCTTCTTCCTGGCGCTCGCGGTGGAGCCCGTGGTGAGCCGGATGGCGGCCCGCGGAATGCGCCGGGGCCTGGCCACCTTCCTGGTTGTCCTCGGGGTGTTCATCGCGGGCGCGGGCTTCGTCGTCCTGCTCGGATCGATCCTGGCCGGACAGATCATCGACATCATCGAGGACTTCCCGCAGTACCTCGACTCGGTGATCAAATGGATCAACGACACCCTCCACACGAAACTGTCCCGCGTCGAGATCCAGGACAGCCTGCTGCGCTCCGACTGGCTGCGGAACTACGTGGAGAACAGCGCGGGCGGAGTGCTGGACGTCTCCGCCACCGTGCTCGGCGGACTGTTCAAGCTGCTGATGATCGGACTTTTCTCCTTCTACTTCGCGGCCGACGGCCCCCGGCTGCGCCGCGCGGTGTGCTCGGTACTTCCGCCCGCCAAGCAGACCGAGGTTCTGCGGGCCTGGGAAATCGCGGTCAACAAGACCGGCGGCTACCTCTACTCACGCGGACTGATGGCGCTCATCTCCGGCGTCGCGCACTACGTCCTGCTGGAGATCCTGGGAGTGCCGTACGCGCCGGCGCTCGCCGTGTGGGTCGGTATCGTCTCGCAGTTCATCCCGACCATCGGCACCTATCTGGCGGGCGCGCTGCCCATGCTGATCGCGTTCACGGTCGACCCGCTGTACGCGCTGTACATCCTCGCCTTCGTGGTGATCTACCAGCAGTTCGAGAACTACGTACTGCAGCCCAAGCTCACCTCGAAGACCGTCGACATCCACCCGGCGGTGGCCTTCGGCTCGGTCGTCGCGGGCACCGCTCTGCTCGGCGCGGTCGGCGCGCTGATCGCGATTCCGGCGGTCGCCACGCTGCAGGCTTTCCTCGGCGCCTACGTGAAGCGGTACACCGTGACGGACGACCCGCGTGTGCACGGTCACCGGCGCGGCAGCGGCGGACAGGCGCTGGCCCGCGTCCGGCGGGCGCTGAGCAGGCGGACGCACCGGACGCCGCCCTCCGGGGAGGGCGGCGCCTGACTTCTGTACGGCTCGCACGGCGCACGGGGCGTAGACCAGTGCGGGGAGGGCAGCACGGTCAGTGACGCTCCAGGGTCACCGCGGCGGGGGAGTGCCATGCCCGGAGGAACAGGGCGGTCATGAGAGGGACGGGTGGGCCGTGTGGTGCCTTGACACCAAAATCGAACATCCATTCTTATGGGATTCCGGCCGGACGGGTCCGCAGGATTCCGATGGAGTTGTCCACAGGTCGGAGGGCGTGAGGGCGCATTGTCAGTGGCAGGCGTTAGCGTCTTTGACGTGAAGCGATCGACTCAAGCAAATCGGGTGGAACCCATGGCAGGCACCGACCGCGAGAAGGCGCTCGACGCCGCGCTCGCACAGATTGAACGGCAATTCGGCAAAGGCGCGGTGATGCGCCTCGGCGACCGGCCGAACGAACCCATCGAGGTGATCCCTACCGGGTCGACCGCTCTGGACGTCGCCCTCGGCGTCGGCGGACTGCCGCGCGGGCGAGTGGTGGAGGTGTACGGACCGGAGTCCTCCGGTAAGACGACGCTGACGCTGCACGCCGTGGCCAACGCGCAGAAGGCGGGCGGCACCGTCGCCTTCGTGGACGCCGAGCACGCTCTCGACCCCGAGTATGCCAAGGCCCTCGGCGTCGACACCGACAACCTGATCCTCTCTCAGCCGGACACCGGCGAGCAGGCACTCGAGATCGTGGACATGCTGGTCCGCTCCGGTGCCCTCGACCTCATCGTCATCGACTCCGTCGCGGCTCTGGTGCCGCGCGCGGAAATCGAGGGTGAGATGGGCGACTCGCACGTCGGTCTCCAGGCCCGGCTGATGAGCCAGGCACTCCGGAAGATCACCAGCGCGCTCAACCAGTCCAAGACCACCGCGATCTTCATCAACCAGCTCCGCGAGAAGATCGGTGTGATGTTCGGCTCCCCGGAGACCACGACCGGTGGCCGGGCGCTGAAGTTCTACGCGTCGGTGCGGCTCGACATCCGCCGTATCGAGACCCTCAAGGACGGCACGGACGCGGTCGGCAACCGCACCCGCGTCAAGGTCGTCAAGAACAAGGTCGCGCCGCCCTTCAAGCAGGCCGAGTTCGACATCCTCTACGGCCACGGCATCAGCCGCGAGGGCGGCCTCATCGACATGGGCGTGGAGCACGGCTTCGTGCGCAAGGCCGGCGCCTGGTACACGTACGAGGGCGATCAGCTCGGCCAGGGCAAGGAGAACGCCCGCAACTTCCTGAAGGACAACCCCGATCTCGCCAACGAGATCGAGAAGAAGATCAAGGAGAAGCTGGGCGTCGGTGTCAGGCCCGAGGCCCCGTCCGCCGAGCCGGGCGCGGACGCCGCCGGTGCCGCCACCGCCTCCGCCGACGACGCCGCCAAGACCGTGACCGCCGCGGCGACGAAGGCCAAGGCCACCAAGGCCGCCGCAGCCAAGAGCTGACGGTGGGACGGCGTACCGAGTGGGCGGACCGCGAGGACTCCGAGGACGGCGGCAGCCCCGACACGTCGAGGGCCGGGAAGGGGCTGCCGTCCCAGAGCCCGCAGGAGCAGGCGCGGGCGATCTGCCTACGCCTGCTCACGGGGAGCCCGCGCACCCGTAAGCAGCTCGGGGACGCCCTGCACAAGCGGGGCATCCCCGAGGAGGTGGCCGACGAGGTTCTCTCCCGCTTCGAGGACGTCGGCCTGATCGACGACGCGGCTTTCGCGGGCGCCTGGGTGGAGTCCCGGCACCACGGCCGGGGCCTGGCCCGCCGGGCACTGGCCCGCGAGCTGCGGACCAAGGGGGTCGACTCCACCCTGATCGACGAGGCCGTCGGCCAACTCGACGCCGAGCAGGAGGAGGCGACCGCCCGCGAGCTCGTCGCCCGCAAACTCCGCTCCACCCGCGGCATGGACCGCGACAAGCGTCTGCGGCGGCTCGCCGGAATGCTGGCCCGCAAGGGGTACCCGGAGGGCATGGCCCTGCGGGTGGTCCGGCGTGCCCTGGAAGAGGAGGGCGAGGAGACCGAAGGGCTGGAGTACGACCTCCACTGACTCGTGCGTGTCAGATCTCGACCGGCAGTCCCGCCGACCGCCATGCCTGGAAGCCGCCGTCGAGGTCGGTCGCCCCGTGCAGGCCGAGCTGCCGGAGCGAGACTGCGGCGAGGCTGGAGGCGTACCCCTCGTTGCAGATCACCACGACCCGCAGGTCGTGGCTCGTCGCCTCCGCCGCGCGATGGCTGCCCTGCGGATCGAGCCGCCACTCCAGCTCGTTGCGTTCGACGACGAGCGCGCCGGGAATCAGCCCGTCGCGCTCGCGCAGCGCCTGATATCGGATGTCCACCAGCAGTGCACCTGCGGCGGCCGCGTCGAAGGCCTCCTGCGGACCGAGCCGTTCGAGGTCCTGCCGGACCCGCTCCAGCAGCTCGTCGATGCCGATCGGCACCGTGTACTCGCTCACTGCCAGTCCTCCGGACGCTCGACGTGCTCCAGCCGGAGTACCGCGCCACTGCGGCTGAACCGCCGGAGCAGTGGCAGCGGCGGGTAGTAGGCGTGTACGGAGACCGCGTGCTCGGTGGCGGACTCGTTCAGCACCTCGTGCACATGGTGCTCGCCGAACGCCTTGCCCGTGCCGGCCGGCAACGTGCGCTCACGGTCCACGTCTTCGGCCAGCTCCAGGGTCTTCCACCCTGCGCTGGGCAGCCGCACGGCGAGTGAGTGCTCCTTGAGCTCGCCCTGCGCGGTGGAGAACGCGCCGTGGGACTCGGCGTGGTCGTGCCAGCCCGTGCCCGTGCCGGGCGGCCAGCCGATCAGCCACGCCTCACTGCCCCCGGGGCCTTCGAGGCGTACCCAAGTGCGGCCGTCGGGGTCGAGCGGGAGTGAGGCGACGAGTTCCGAGTCCGCGGCGGTACGGCGGACGAAGTCGAGCAGCTCGTACGCGGTGGGCCCGCCGACTGGCCGGACGCGGGCGGGTGGGGATACGGAGAGCGACATGAAGGGCCGTCCTGTGGTTCGCATGGGTGCGTGCGCGGCCACACCGGAAGGACGGGGCGCGCGGGAAAAGGCGAATCAGCAGGAGGGGCGACACACGCAGCCCGCATAGCGGACGAGGTCCATATGAACCCTCCGCCACAGGCGCACATCGGTGTCGGTCATGCTCCGGAGTACACCATGCGCTCCGGCGACGGTCAATTGATGTCCGCAGTACGGTCCTGCGGAGCAGGTGCCTCCGCGGCGGCCGGCGCGCCACCGCGCACGGCGTCGGCGCATGCGTAGAGCTCCGCCGGGCGCACCCCGGTGAACGCGGCGACCAGGTGGCCGTCGGGCCGCACCAGCAGCACGGAGTGCGCGGCCGCGCCCGGATACCCCTCGGTGACCAGCACCTCGGCCCGCACCGGCAGCGCGGTCACCGCTGCTGCCAGCCGGGGCATGAGCCCGGCCTTCAGCCAGTGCCGCCGGTCCCACACCCCGGTCCCCGGCGCTACCAGCACCACGAGCAACTGCCCCCGCCCCAACCGGTCACTCAGCCGTGCGGTCGTCCCGTCCGGTGCCGTCACCCGGACGTCGGCGACCGGCGTGCCGGGTTCGGTGCCGGTCGGGGTTTCGGAAGCGCTGCTCGCAGGCGCGAGGGGGGAGCGCGTGTACCCGGGGGGCGCGCCCAGTGGGCCGCGCCCCAGGTGGCCGTCGGCCAGCAGGGTTTCGTGGCCGCGGGTGGAACCGGGCAGCCGGGTGCGCAGGCCGCCGCCGCCCCGCAGTATCGGCAGCGACTGGTCGGCGGCCCGCAGCCGGGCGGCCACGGCGGTACGGCGCTCCGCCTGGTAACTGTCCAGCAGCGTCCGGGAGGCCCCGTGATGCCACGCCAGCGCCAGCTTCCAGGCCAGGTTCTCGGCGTCCCGCAGCCCCTCCTGCAGTCCTTGGGTGCCGATCGCGCCGAGCAGGTGCGCGGCGTCCCCCGCGAGGAAGGCCCTGCCGGTACGCCAGCGGCGGGCGAGGCGGTGGTGAAGCGTGTAGACCCCGGTGTCGATCAGGTCGTAGGGAGGAGTCTCACCGCACCACCCGGCCAGCGTGTCCCGGACCCACGCCACCAGCACATCCGGCGTGACCAGGTCGCCGCGCGGTGGCAGCAGCCAGTCGATCCGCCACACCCCGTCCGGCAGCGGGCGGGCGGTCACCTCCTCGCCGGAGCCGCGCCACGGCGGCATACGGTGCAGCAACGCCTCGTCCGGCCAGGGGAGTTCGGTGCGCAGTGCGGCGATCGCGTGCCGCTCCACGGCCGTACGGCCGGGGAAGCGGATGTCGAGCAGCTTGCGCACGGTGGACCGGGCACCGTCGCAACCGACCAGATAACTCCCGCGCCACCAGGTGGACTCGGAGCCCCGCGTGTGGGCGGTGATGCCGCTCGCGTCCTGTTCGATCGAGTCGAGCTTGGTGTCGGTGACGATCTGCACGAGGTCCTGCCCGGCGGCGGCCGCGCGCAATCCGCGCGTCAGTGCGTGCTGAGGCAGGTGCAGTGGCGCACGACCGGCGCCCTGAGGACCGTCGCCGAGGGAGATGCGGTGCAACTCCTGCTTGCGGCGCAGCGTCCGCCATCCGGTCCAGCGCGCCCCTTCGTCACGGGCGGTCGCGCAGCCGAGCCGCTCGATCATGGCTCCGGCGTCGGGGTGCAGTACGACCGTACGCGCCGGACGCGGTACGTCCTTGCCCGGCGTCTCGTCGAGCACCACGGAGGGCACTCCTTGATGGGCGAGCGCCAGCGCCAGGGCGAGGCCGACGGGCCCGGCCCCGACGACGATCACCGGGTCCACGGCACGGCTCCCTCAGCCTTGCTGACGGAACGAAAGATGACGAGTGGAGCCCGGCGCACGATCACACAAGGTATGCAACAGATTGCGGGTGCTTGCGTCAAGCGACAGAAGTATGCGGCGAGGGGGCAGCGGCCGTGGTCGCTGCCCCCTCGCCCGGTACTGCCAGGCCGTCAGGGTTTGGCGACGGCACCGCCCGGAGCATGGTCCGTCGCGTGCCCCGGCGCGTTGAGCTCCTCCACGTCGTCGGCCGCCAGGACCGCGCCCGTGCCCTTCTTGGACCGGCGCGCCCTGCCTTCCAGCCACGACGCCACGCTGGTGAGCAGGAAGTTGAGCGCGATGTAAAGAAGGGCGATCACGGTGAGGGAGGCGATGGTGTTCGCACCGTAGTTCGCCGGGATCGTGCGGGCCTGCGACATCAGCTCCGCGAGGCCGAGCAGGGCGCCACCGATGGCGGTGTCCTTGACGATCACCACGACTTGGCTGACCAGGGCAGGGAGCATCGCTGTCACCGCCTGCGGCAGCAGGACGTGCGACATGGTCTGGCCCTTGCGCATACCGATCGCCTTCGCGGCGTCGGTCTGGCCGGACGGCAGCGAGAGGATGCCGGCCCGCACGATCTCGGCGATGACCGAGGCGTTGTAGAGCACCAGGCCCGTCACCACCGCGTACATCGGGCGGATCTCCGACTCGATGTCCGTGTACTGCACGAAGATCGCGCTGGCGAAGACCATCAGGATCAGGACCGGGATGGCGCGGAAGAACTCGACCACGAGGCCGGCCGGAACGCGGACCCACCGGTGGTCGGAGAGACGGCCGATGCCGAGCAGGGCGCCGAGTGGCAGCGCGATCACGATGGCGAACGCGGCCGCCTTCACGGTCAGCCAGAGGCCGGGCAGCAGGAACGTCGTCCACACCTGGGAGTCCGTGACGAACGGGCTCCACTTCTCCGAGGCCAGCTGGCCCTTCTCGGCCATGACGGACAGCGCCCACCAGATGGCGAAGCCGAGCACGACCAGGAACACGATCGTGTAGAGGATGTTCCGCCGCTTGGCGCGGGGGCCGGGGGCGTCGTAGAGAACGGAGGTCATCGCTTCACCGCCACACGCTTGGCCACCCAGCCGAGGATCAGGCCGGTCGGGAGGGTGAGAACGATGAACCCGAAGGCGATGACGGCGAAGACGGCGAAGAGCGCGTCGGCCTCGTTCTCGATCATTTCCTTCATCAGCAGTGCGGCCTCGGCCACACCGATCGCCGCCGCGATGGTGGTGTTCTTCGTCAGCGCGATCAGTACGTTCGCCAGCGGCGCGACCACCGAACGGAAGGCCTGCGGAAGCACGATCAGCGTCAGCACCTGGGTGAAGCTCAGCCCCAGCGCGCGGGCCGCCTCCGCCTGCCCGACGGGCACGGTGTTGATGCCGGACCGCAGCGCCTCACAGACGAAGGTGCCGGTGTAGGCGATGAAGCCGAGGACGGCCAGCCGGAAGCCGATGTCCTTGAAGTTGTCGCCGCCGAGTGCGAAGCCCAGCGTCTGGTTCAGGACCAGGGAGCAGGCGACGATGATCACCGTCAGCGGGGTGTTGCGGACGAGGTTGATGTACGCGGTGCCGAAGGCCCGCATCAGCGGTACCGGGCTGACCCGCATACCGGCCAGGAGCGTGCCCCAGATCAGGGACCCGACGGCCGAGTAGAGGGTGAGCTGAACCGTCACCCAGAAGGCGCCGAGCAGGTCGTACTGCCCGGAATCAAGAAAGTCGAACACGTTGCCCCGCGCTCTCCCCAGGTTGGCTGGTGGGGCGTGCCGCCGGCTCGGGCCGGCGGCACGCCACGGCTGACTCAGCTGCCTTCAGTGATCTCCGGGGCAGGCTCGTTCTTGTAGTTGGCCGGGCCGAAGTTCGCCTTCACGAACTTGTCCCAGGAGCCGTCGGACTTCATCTTCTCCAGGGCGGCGTTGATCTTCGTCTGAAGGTCCTTGTCGCCCTTCTTCAGACCGATGCCGTAGGGCTCGTCGCTCAGGTTGAGACCGACCAGCTTGAACTTGCCCTGGTGCTGCGGCTGCGCGGCGTAGCCGGCCAGGATGGAGTTGTCGGTCGTCAGGGCGTCGACGGCCTTGTTCTCCAGGCCGGTGATGCACTCCGAGTAGCCGCCGAACTCCTGCAGGTCCGCGTTGGGAGCGAGCTTCTCCTTGACGTTCTGCGCCGAGGTGGAGCCGGTGACCGAGCAGAGCTTCTTCTTGTTGAGGTCCTCGGCCTTGGTGATGCCCTTCTCGTCCGCGCGGACCAGCAGGTCCTGGTGGGCGAGGAAGTACGGGCCGGCGAAGTCGACCTCTGCCTTGCGCTTGTCGTTGATCGTGTAGCTCGCGACGACGAACTTGACGTCACCGTTCTTGATCAGGTTCTCGCGCTCGGCGCTGGGCGCCTGCTTGAAGGTGATGTCCTTGGCGTCATAGCCAAGCTCCTTGGCCACGTACGTGGCGACATCGACGTCGAAGCCGGTGAACTTGCCGTCCGGCGTCTTCAGACCGACACCGGGCTGGTCGTACTTGATGCCGATAGTGATCTTGTCGCCACCGGACCCGCCCTCGCCGCCCTTGTCGCTGTCGCCACCACACGCGGTGGCGGTCAGGGCGAGGGCGGCGGCGGCTGCGGCGGCAGCAGAGGCCTTACGGAGCTTCATGATGAACTTCCCTGAGGTAGGCGGGATGTGTGTGATCGGCTGAAAACGCTTCCGAACGAGGCGGGTTCAGTGGTGAAGGATCTTCGACAGGAAGTCCTTGGCGCGGTCGCTGCGCGGGTTGCTGAAGAACTGGTCGGGCGTCGCCTCTTCGACGATCTTGCCGTCGGCCATGAAGACAACCCGGTTTGCGGCGGAGCGCGCGAAGCCCATTTCGTGGGTGACTACAACCATGGTCATGCCGTCCCTGGCGAGCTGCTGCATAACTTCCAGCACCTCGTTGATCATCTCCGGGTCGAGCGCCGAGGTCGGCTCGTCGAAGAGCATCACCTTCGGGTTCATCGCCAGCGCCCGTGCGATGGCCACGCGCTGCTGCTGGCCACCGGAGAGCTGCGCCGGGTACTTGTCGGCCTGAGATCCGACACCCACCCGGTCGAGCAGGTTCCGCGCCGACTGCTCGGCCGTCTTCTTGTCCGTCTTGCGGACCTTGATCTGGCCCAGCATCACGTTCTCGAGCACGGTCTTGTGCGCGAAGAGGTTGAAGGACTGGAAGACCATCCCGACGTCGGCCCGCAGCCGGGCCAGCTCCCGCCCCTCCTGGGGCAGCGAGTTGCCGTCGATGGAGATCTCGCCCGAGTCGATCGTCTCCAGGCGGTTGATGGTGCGGCACAGTGTGGACTTCCCGGACCCGGAGGGCCCGATCACGACAACGACCTCGCCCCGGGCGATGGTCAGATCGATGTCCTGGAGCACATGCAGCGCGCCGAAGTGCTTGTTGACGTTGCTCAGCACAACCAGGTCATCCGCGGCGGGCACGGCATCCTTGGTCACTGATACTCCGCTCATCGGCCTCTTGCTCCGTCCTCCTCGGTTGGGAGGACACTAGTGAGCTGCCCGGACCTGCGTCATTACATCTGAGGGGAAATTGAGCATAACGATCCGGTCGCACCCCGCCACGCTGCGTGTACGGGGGCTGGTGCGCCCTGTACCGGCTGGGTAACGGTACGTTTCGGCACCGGGAAGTCTCTTGACGTGAGCCGCGTGATCCGCGTGGATGCCAGGGGACCATGAAAGAGGAAACACGAAGCCAACGGAAGGGGGCCCGGATGAGACTGCTGCTCGTCGAGGACGACGACCACGTCGCCGCGGCCCTGTCCGCGGTCCTCGCCCGGCACGGCTTCAAGGTCGTCCACGCGCGCAACGGCGAGGAAGCCCTCCAGGCCCTGCTGCCCGCCGGGGCGCCTCCGTTCGGGGTCGTGCTCCTCGACCTGGGCCTGCCCGACCAGGACGGCTACGAAGTGTGCGGCAAGATCCGCAAGCGCACCTCGACCCCGGTCATCATGGTGACCGCGCGGGCGGACGTCCGCTCCCGGATCCACGGCCTCAACCTGGGCGCCGACGACTACGTGGTCAAGCCGTACGACACGGGGGAACTTCTGGCCCGTATCCACGCCGTCAGCCGGCGTACGGCCGCCGAGGGGGAAGCCGCCACGGCGGGCGACAGTACGGTCCGGCTCGGCGCGGTCAGCATCGAACTGCCCACCCGGCGCGTGAGCGTGGAGGGCGAGCCCGTTCAGCTCACGCGCAAGGAGTTCGACCTGCTCGCGCTGCTCGCCCAGCGGCCCGGCGTGGTCTTCCGCCGGGAACAGATCATCAGCGAGGTGTGGCGCACCAGCTGGGAAGGCACCGGCCGCACTCTGGAAGTGCATGTCGCCTCGCTGCGCTCCAAGCTGCGGATGCCCGCCCTCATCGAGACGGTGCGCGGCGTCGGCTACCGGCTCGTCGTACCGGCTCCGTAAAGTCGAAGCCCCGTGCGCACCCGTCTTCTTCCGCTCCTGATCGTCCTCATGGCGGGCGTGCTCCTCGCTCTCGGCTTCCCCCTCGCCGTGTCCGTGGCCGCCGCCCAGCAACAGCGGGTCGTGATCGACCGGATCGACGACACCGCGCGCTTCGCGGCGCTGGCGCAGTTCGTCAGCGACACGTCGGTCTCCGGCGCGCCCGGCGCCGGACAGCGCCAGGACACCCTGCAGAAGGACCTCACCCGGTACCACCAGCTGTACGGCATCAGGGCCGGGGTCTTCCACCGCGACGACAGTGCCATGGCCAAGGCCCCCGGGGACTGGACCGTGGCCGCCTCGGGCGAGGAGAGGGAGGCCTTCAAGGAAGCGCTCGCCAGCCGCGGCAGCCACGACCCGCCTCAGGTGTGGCCGTGGGAGGAGGACGGCCGGATCGTCGTCGCCTCTCCGGTGGTCCTCGACGGCGATGTGGTGGCCGTCGTGGTCACCGACTCGCCCACCGGCCAGATGCGGTCGCGGATCCTGCGGGGCTGGCTCGTCATCGGGGCCGGCGAGGCGGCGGCCATGCTGCTCGCCGTCGGTGCGGCCATCCGGCTCACCGGTTGGGTGCTGCGGCCCGTACGCATCCTGGACGCCGCCACACACGACATCGCGACAGGGCGGATGAAGTCGCGCGTGGTGGCCTCCGGCGGCCCGCCGGAACTCAGGCGTCTGGCCCGGTCGTTCAACGAGATGGCCGACAACGTCGAAGATGTGCTGGAGCAACAGCGGGCCTTTGTCGCCGACGCCTCCCACCAGCTGCGCAATCCGCTTGCCGCCCTGCTGCTGCGCATCGAGCTGCTCGCTTTCGAACTGCCGGAGGGCAACGAGGAGATCGCCTCGGTCCGGACCGAGGGGAAGCGGCTGGCCCAGGTGCTCGACGACCTCCTCGACCTGGCACTGGCGGAGCACACCGCGGCGGACGTACAGCTCACCGACGTAGGCGCGCTCGCGGCCGAGCGGGTCGCGGCCTGGCGCCCGCTCGCCGAGGAGAAGGGGGTACGCCTGACGGGGGACGGCATCGGGGCCGTCACCGGCTGGGCGGACCCGATCGCGCTCTCCAGCGCCCTCGACGCCGTCATCGACAACGCAGTGAAGTTCACCCCGGAGGGTGAGGAGGTCCGGGTCTCGGCAGGCGCCGGCGGCAGCTCCGCCACGATCACCGTCGCGGACCGCGGGCCCGGTCTCACCGAGGACGAACTCGCGCGCATCGGCGACCGCTTCTGGCGCAGCAACCGCCACCAGAACGTCAAGGGTTCCGGTCTGGGTCTGTCGATCTCGCAAGCCCTGCTCATGGCCGGCGGCGGATCCCTCGCGTACGAGACGAACCCCCCGCACGGTCTGCGGGTGACGGTGTCGGTCCCGCGCACCGCCCCGCACGGCTGACCGTCCCGGCGCGGTTCAGGGGTCCTGCCGGGCCAGGCGCAGCGTCAGAAGCTGGAACGGGCGCAGGGAGACCTCGATCCGGCCGTCCGCGACCAGGTACGCGGGAGCGTCGGCGAGCGGGCGCTCCAGCAGATCGGTCGAGACCGCCGAGAGGGCGGGGAAACCGGTGCTGAGCACGGCGGTGGCCCGCCCGCCCGCCGCCTCGTAGAGCCGTACGACCACGTCGCCGGTCCCGTCGTCGGCGAGCTTCACCGCGGAAAGCACCACGGCCTCGTTGTCGACGGTGAACAGCGGGGCGGCTCCGGCCTCTCCCGGCAGCCGCCGTTCCGGCAGGTTGATCCCGTACCCCTCGCGGACCGCTTCGACGACGGACGCGCCGGGGACGAGCGCGTAGCGGAAGCGGTGGGTGCCCTGGTCGGTCTCGGGGTCCGGGAAGCGCGGGGCGCGCAGCAGGGAGAGCCGGAACGTGGTGGTCGGGCCGGAGTCCTCCGGGCGCACGGCCCGGCTGACGTCGTGGCCGTACGTGGAGTCGTTGACCAGCGCCACGCCCCAGCCGGGCTCGGCGATGTGCAGGAACCGGTGGTTGCAGGCCTCGAACCTGGCCGCGTCCCAGCTCGTATTGGTGTGCGTGGGCCGGAAGAGGTGGCCGAACTGGGTCTCGGCGGCGTACCGGTCGGCGTGGATGTCCATCGGGAAGGCGGCCTTGAGGAACTTCTCCGTCTCGTGCCAGTCGATCTCGGTGGCGAAGTCCAGACGCTTGTGGCCTGCGGCGAGGGTCAGTACCTGGACCGCGCGCGATTTCCCGAATGAGCGGACCACACGGACGGAGGCGGCCTCCGGGACAGCGGAGAGCGTGATCTCGTCGGTGTCGGTCAGGTCGGTGACCACATTGCGGTAGAACGCGTCCACGTCCCACGCGTCCCACATGTTCGGGAAGTCGGGGTGGATCTGCAGCAGGTTCGCGGCCTGTCCGGGGGCGACCGTCTCCCGGCCGGTTTCGAGGTCGTACGCGGAGACGACCAGGCCCCGGGCGTCGACGGCGACCCGCAGCAGGCCGTTGTCCAGGACGTGCCCCCCGTCCTCGCGCGGGGCGACGGCAACCGGCGCCGGTGTCGGTGCCCCAGTGAGTGGCGGGCGCAGACCCGCGCTCGGCATGGGGACCGCGCCGCCCGCGGGCACCCCGCCTCGCGTGTGCGGGGCCGCGTTGAAGACGACGTCGGATCCGACGGCCGGCTCACCGGCCAGCGCACGCTGGGCGGCGTTGACGATGCCGGTCAGCTCCTCCGCGACCGCCGCGTACGTCTTCTCGGCCTCGCGGTGGACCCAGGCGATCGACGAGCCCGGCAGGATGTCGTGGAACTGGTGCAACAGCACCGTCTTCCAGATCCGGTCCAACTGCGCGTACGGGTAGGGATGTCCGGCGCGGACGGCCGCCGTCGCCGCCCACAGTTCCGCCTCCCGCAGCAGGTGCTCGCTGCGCCGGTTGCCCTGCTTGGTCCTGGCCTGGCTGGTGAGGGTCGCGCGGTGCAGTTCGAGATACAGCTCTCCCACCCACACCGGCGGATCCGTGTACTCGGCCTCCGCCTTCGCGAAGAACTCGGCCGGGCTCTCCCAGGCGACCCTCGCCGACCCCTCCAGATTCTTCATCCGGCGTGCCTTCGCCACCATCTCGCGCGTGGTCCCACCGCCGCCGTCACCCCAGCCGGTCGGCGCGAGCGAATGACCGGCCGCGCCCTTGTCCCTGAAGTTCCGAACCGCATGGGCGATTTCATGGCCGGTCATCGAGCAGTTGTACGTGTCGACGGGCGGGAAGTGCGTGAAGATCCGCGTCCCGTCGATGCCCTCCCAGTGGAACGAGTGGTGCGGAAACGCGTTGGTCCGGCTCCAGGAGATCTTCTGGGTCAGCAGCCACTTCGAACCCGCGGCCTTGATGATCTGGGGAAGTCCGCCGGCGAAGCCGAAGGTGTCCGGCAGCCACGCCTCCCGGTTCTCGATACCGAACTCGTCCAGGAAGAAGCGCTTGCCGTGGACGAACTGCCGGGCCATCGCCTCCGACCCCGGCATGTTCGTGTCCGACTCCACCCACATGCCGCCCACCGGTACGAAGCGCCCGTCCGCCACCGCCCGCTTCACCTCGGCGTACACCTCCGGCCGGTGCTCCTTGAGCCATGCGTACTGCTGCGCCTGCGACATCGCGAAGACGAACTCCGGCTCCGTCGAGAGCAACGCGGTCATGTTCGAGGCCGTACGGGCCACCTTGCGCACGGTCTCGCGCAGCGGCCACAGCCACGCCGAGTCGATGTGCGCGTGGCCGACCGCGCTGATGCGGTGGGCGGACGCCTCGGCGGGCGCCGCCAGTACGTCCGTCAGGTGCAGCCGGGCGGCGGCCGCGGTGCCGGCCACGTCCTGGAGGTCGACGGCGTCCAGGGCCCGGGCCACCGCGCGCAGCAGCTCCCAGCGCCGCGGACCGCCGGGCGGGAGCTCGTGCATCAGCTCTCCCACCACCTCCAGGTCCTGGACCAGCTCCCACACGGTGGTGTCGAAGACGGCCAGGTCGATCCGGGCCAGCCGGTACTGCGGCTCGGTCCCGGCCGTCTCGCGGTCGCCGAGAGCGGTGGGCCGGAAGGGCCGCACGCCCATGACCACCGGGTTGGCCGCGGCCTCGAGATGCCACTCCACCCGCTCGCCGCCGGCCACCGGCGTGCCGACCCGCACCCACTGGTTGCGGGGGTTGACCGCCTTCACGGGGCTGCCGTCGGGCGTGTAGACCAGCGCCTCGCACTGGAAGCCGGGCATCCGCTCGTCGAAGCCCAGGTCCAGCACGGCTTCCACGGTCTTCCCCGCCCACTCGCGGGGCACGGCGCCGCGCACCCGGAACCAGGTGGTCGCCCAGGGAGCGCCCCAGGCGTCGCCCACCGCCACGGGCACATGGTCCGCGGCCAGTCCCTCGGCGACGGGTACCGGCTCGCCGGGCGCGACCCAGGCCGCGATCTCCAGCGGGACCGACTCGGGATACACGGCCGGCCGTATCCGCTCCTCGAGCACGCGCCCGAGGCGGGCCTCTACCAGTGCGCGGTCGTCATGCATGGCGGGTGCTCCGTATCTGGCGTAGGGACACGCCCCCACCGTCCCGCGCGAGGCGTGTGGTCCTCAACCCGTTGGACACCCAAGGCCGGCGTAGGAAGGCGGAAGCCGCTGGTCCGGCTGTGCGGCGTGGCCGCATCGCGTACGGTCCCGCCATTGCCGTACATGTCGGCACGCACGACGTCGCGATGGCGGGCGGGTCTCGCCCGTCCGATCCCGAGGAGCGACCCTGTGACCACCGCCGAAGCCCGACCGGCCCGTATCGCCGTGCCCCAGGCGCGCGGCGTCGGCGCCGGCGGCTCCACCGTCGCCCTCGACATCGGCGGCACGAAGATCGCCGGCGCCCTCGTCCGCGACGACGGGGCGCTGACCGTCACCGCGCGCCGCCCGACGCCGGCCTCCACCGACCCGGACGTGGTGATGGCCGCGGTGGAGAGCGTGGTGGCCGAACTGGCACGGCACCCCTCGCCCGCCGTGCCGCGGCCGGGGGCTGGCGCCCCAATTGCAGCGACCGCAGCGCCGCCGCCGTCGCGGACTCGGCCCGAGCCGGCGACCCGGTCGCACTCGCCGCGTACGACCGCGCGGGACAGGCGCTCGCCGCCGCCGTCGCCGCCACGGCGACCCTCGTGGAGACCGACATCGCCGTGATCGGCGGCGGCGTCGCAGCGGCCGGCGACGTGCTCTTCGCCCCGCTCCGCCGCCACCTCCACGGTTACGCCGCGCTCTCCTTCGTACGGAACCTGGACATCGTTCCGGCACGACTGGGCACCGACGCCGGACTGGTCGGCGCTGCGGCCGCCGCGGCGCAGCTGCTCACGGCTTGACCGAGCTGTAGTAGCGCGCCGCTCCCTCGTGCAGGGGCAGCGGATCCGTGTAGATGGCCGTACGGAGATCGACCAGCTGGGCGGCGTGGACCTCGCGGCCGATGCGGTCCCGCCGGTCTATCACCGTGCGGGTGAAGCCCTCGGTCAGCGCCGGATCCATCCGGTCCGTGGTGACCAGCAGGTTCGGCACCGCAACGGTCGCCACGCTGGCTCCGTGCTGCGCCCGGGCGTAGGCGTCGGCGGGCATCACGGCGGCCCGGTAGTAGCGCGCCGGACTGCCGCCCCGCTGCAGTTCCTCAAGCAGGTCGCCGAGCGGGACCAGCCGGATCCCGGTCCGCTCGGACAGCTCCTTGACCGCGTTCGTCGGCAGCCCGCCGGACCAGAAGAACGCGTCGATCTCGCCTCGTTCGAGCTGCTCCGGCATGGTGTTGATGCCGATCGACACCGGCGTGATGTCCTTCTCCGGATCGAGCTTCGCGGCCGTCAGCAGCCGGTCCGCGACGAGCCGCACGCCCGACCCCTCCTGGCCCACCGCGACCCGCTTGCCCCGCAGGTCCCGGGCCGTCCGTACGTCGGACGCCTCGGGGACGACCAGCTGTACGTAGTCGTCGTACAGCCGGGCGCAGCCGCGCAGACGTGCCGCGCCCGGCTTGTTGTCCCGCTGGTACTTCGCCACCGCGTCCGCCGTGGCGATCGTGAAGTCGGCCTCCCCGGTGGCCACACGCTGCAGGTTCTGCTGGGAGCCCTCACTGGTCTTCAGCCGCACCGTCACGTCGGGCAGCTCGCGCGCCAGGGCCTGCTCCAGCAGTTCTCCGTAGCGCTGGTACACCCCGGTCCGTACTCCCGTGCTGAACGTCAGCGTTCCGCTCGGCGACGACTTGCCCAGCGGCAGCAGCCACCACAGCAGCAGCCCGAGCACGACGAGCACCGCGGCGGAGCCCTGAAGGGCGCGCCGCTTGCTGATCCGGGGAAGCCGGGGGAGTGCGGGGGGCATGCGCGCGATCCTGCCACTTCACTCACGGTGATGGCCAGGGCTGGGCTGACCCGAGCCCCGGGCGGACGCGCCGCTCGACCCCGTACTCTGGGGGGCGAGATGAGCGCGAAGACATACGAGGTGCGCACCTACGGGTGCCAGATGAACGTCCACGACTCCGAGCGGCTGTCGGGCCTGCTGGAGGACGCCGGCTACGTGCGTGCGCCCGAAGGCGCCGACGAGGGTGACGCCGACGTCGTCGTCTTCAACACCTGCGCGGTGCGGGAGAACGCCGACAACCGGCTGTACGGAAATCTCGGCCGGCTCGCCCCGATGAAGACGAAGCGGCCCGGGATGCAGATCGCCGTCGGCGGCTGCCTCGCGCAGAAGGACCGCGACACGATCGTGCAGCGGGCGCCCTGGGTCGACGTGGTCTTCGGAACGCACAACATCGGCAAACTTCCGGTGCTCCTCGAGCGTGCCCGTGTACAGGAGGAGGCGCAGGTCGAGATCGCCGAGTCGCTGGAGGCGTTCCCCTCGACGCTGCCCACGCGCCGCGAGTCCGCCTACGCCGCCTGGGTGTCCATCTCCGTCGGGTGCAACAACACCTGCACGTTCTGCATCGTCCCGGCTCTGCGCGGCAAGGAGAAGGACCGGCGCACCGGCGACATCCTCGCCGAGATCGAGGCTCTGGTCGGCGAGGGCGTCTCCGAGATCACCCTGCTCGGCCAGAACGTCAACGCGTACGGCTCGGACATCGGTGACCGTGAGGCGTTCTCGAAGCTTCTGCGGGCCTGCGGGAAGATCGACGGCCTGGAGCGCGTCCGCTTCACCTCGCCGCACCCGCGTGACTTCACCGACGACGTGATCGCGGCGATGGCACAGACGTCGAACGTCATGCCGCAGCTGCACATGCCGTTGCAGTCGGGCTCGGACACCGTGCTGAAGGCGATGCGCCGCTCGTACCGGCAGGACCGGTATCTCGGGATCATCGAGAAGGTCCGCGCCGCGATGCCGGACGCCGCCATCTCCACCGACATCATCGTGGGCTTCCCCGGCGAGACGGAGGAGGACTTCGAGGAGACCCTGCACGTGGTGCGCGAGGCGCGCTTCGCGCAGGCCTTCACCTTCCAGTACTCCAAGCGCCCGGGGACGCCGGCGGCGGAGATGGAGGGACAGATCCCGAAGGCTGTGGTGCAGGCCCGCTACGAGCGTCTGGTCGCGCTCCAGGAGGAGATCTCCTGGGAGGAGAACAAGAAGCAGGTCGGCCGCACCCTGGACGTCATGGTCGCCGAGGGCGAGGGCCGCAAGGACGGTGCCACGCACCGCCTCTCCGGCCGTGCCCCCGACAACCGCCTCGTCCACTTCACCAAGCCCGCAGAGCCGGTACGCCCGGGCGACGTGGTGACAGTGGACATCACCTATGCGGCCCCGCACCACCTGCTCGCGGAAGGCCCCGCCAAGGCCGTGCGGCGCACCCGCGCGGGCGATGCCTGGGAGAAGCGGACGGCGGCCCCGGCGCAGCCGGCGGGTGTGATGCTCGGCCTGCCGACCATCGGTGCTCCGGCGCCGCTCCCGGCTCCGTCCGGCGGCTGCGGCGCCACTGCCTGAGGAAGTCGGCATCCGGGGTCGTCCGACCGATCGAGCCGAACACCCCCTAGGCTGCGGATCATGCTCGTAGCCGCAGCCGTCTGCCCGTGCCCGCCGCTTCTCGTTCCCGAGGTCGCTGCCGGAGCCGCTTCCGAACTCGACGCCGCCCGGGCCGCCTGCTCGGACGCCCTGGGGGTGCTGGCCGCGTCGCGGCCCGACCGGTTGATCGTCGTCGGCCCCGCGGAGCAGGAGGGGCGGGGCCCGCATCCGCAGGGGGCGACCGGTTCGTTCCAGGGCTTCGGGGTGGATCTGCGGGTAAGTCTCGGTCCCGCGGCGAGTACGCCGGAACGGCAACTTCCGGGGTCCCTCGCGGTGGCCGCCTGGCTGCTTCAGCACGCCTACTGGTCGGCTTCGCCGGTCGAGGGGCTCGGGGTGGGCGAACCGCTGGCGACCGAGCGCTGTCTGCAGGTCGGACGGGATCTGGCCGCCCAGGCGGAACGGGTCGCCCTGCTCGTCATGGGCGACGGCAGCGCCTGTCGCAGCGTCAAGGCGCCCGGCTACCTCGACGAGCGGGCCGCCGGGTTCGACGCGGTGGCCGCACGGGCGCTGGGCGATGCGGACGTGACCGCCCTGGCGGCGATCGACGCACACCTCGCGTACGAACTGAAGGCGGCCGGACGGGCCCCGTGGCAGGTTCTGGCGGGCGCCGCCGAAGGGGCGTCCCTGGGCGGACAGCTGCTGTACGAGGACGCACCCTACGGCGTCGGGTACTTCGTGGCCGCCTGGTCGTAGCGGCGCACGTTCGTCCCTCCCTCCGCCGGAACACGGCGGAGACGGCCGCCGGGCGCGTGTGCCCCACGGCCGTCCCCGGTCGTCCACCCGTGGACTCAGAACTTGGCCGACGGAGTGGTTCCGCCGCCCTCGCCGCCCTCTTTGTGCGCGAGCCGGTCCAGCGCGTGCTTCGCCTTGTCCGTACCGGTCGCGATCTGGCTGCTGTACTTGCCCTTGGTCTTGGAGTCGACCGTCCTCGCGGCCTTGTCCAGCCCGTGCTCGATCTTTCCCCCGTGCTGGTGCGCAAGGTCACCGACCTTGTCCTTCGCCGGGCCGAGTTTGGCTTTCAGTGTGTGCAGCAGGCCCATGGGTCACCTTCTCCCGACAAGGTTCTATTTGCGGGCGCCTTCGCCGGCCTCGCTGTCCGCCGCCTCCTCCGCCGACTGCTGCTTGGGAATGTCGACTCCCTCGGCGGCGGCATCGGTCGCCACAGGCTCCGTGGCCTCCGCCTTGGCCGCGGGCTCGGCCGAAGCGGGCGAGCCCGTCGCTGGAGTGGCCGCCATTGAACCGTCGCCCGACGGTTCAGATTTCCGACGAAACCGTGCAAAAACGCCCATATCTACTCCATACATTACTCGTGTGGGCGAAATCCCGCGCCGCCCGGAGCGCCTCATTGCGTCGCCCGGAGGCAGCCGGTCCGTAAACCGGCGGCCGGAACCTCGCAACAGGCAACGACCCCGGTCTTGTGCCGTCACGTAACTCGTTCGGGGGGCGAGCAGCCGGGTTTGCGAGACTGGGTCGGTGAAAAGCGCACCTCCCGCTTCGCGGGTCATCGCCGTCGTCGGTCCGACCGCGGCCGGAAAGTCCGATCTGGGTGTCGCCCTGGCCCAGCACTTCGGCGGCGAGGTCGTCAATGCCGACTCCATGCAGCTCTACCGGGGGATGGACATCGGCACCGCCAAACTGACGCCCGAGGAACGCGGCGGCATCCCGCACCACCTCCTGGACATCTGGGACGTCACCGAGGCGGCGAGCGTCGCGGAGTACCAACGCCTCGCGAGGGCGGAGATCGACCGGCTACTGGCAGAGGGCCGCACGCCCGTGCTGGTCGGCGGCTCCGGACTGTACGTCCGCGGAGCCATCGACGCCCTCGAGTTCCCCGGTACCGATCCGGCCATCCGCGCCCGGCTGGAGGAGGAACTGACCCTGCGCGGCCCCGGCGCGCTGCACGCCCGGCTGGCGGCCGCGGACCCGGCGGCCGGGCAGGCCATCCTGCCCAGCAACGGCCGCCGTATCGTCCGCGCCATGGAGGTGATCGAGATCACCGGCCGCCCCTTCACCGCCAATCTGCCGGGCCATGACTCCGTGTACGACACCGTCCAGATCGGCGTGGACGTGGCCCGCCCAGAACTCGACGAAAGGATCTCCCTCCGGGTCGACCGCATGTGGGAGGCCGGCCTGGTGGACGAGGTGCGCACGCTGGAGGCGCGCGGATTGCGGGAGGGGCGTACGGCCTCGCGCGCACTCGGCTACCAGCAGGTTCTCGCGGCGCTCGCGGGGGAGTGCACAGAGGACGAGGCGCGCGCCGAGACCGTACGCGCCACCAAACGCTTCGCGCGCCGGCAGGACTCATGGTTCCGGCGCGACCCGCGGGTGCACTGGCTCAGCGGAGCGGCCGCGGACCGCGCGGAACTCCCCGGACTCGCTCAGGCGTTGGTCGAACGAGCGGTCACAGCCTGATCACGTGATGGCATCGGGACGCTCCGGTCGTCGATCAGGCGGCCGGGAGCGTGCCATCATCGAGCTTCGATCGACCAGTGAAGTCCGAGTTGGGAGGGCGCGTGGCGATGGAGGCCGGCCCTCGCGACACAGATCAGGGAACCCCTGAAGAGGCGGCTCGACTGAGCCCGGACGGACCGGAGCACGACGAGCCGGCGCCCGAGTTCGAGGTCGAACTGCGCCCGCAGCGGCGCCTGCGGATCTGGCAGCTCGCCCCGATCGTGATGCTCGCCGCGGTGGGGTCGCTGATGTTCGCGTTCCCCCTCGCCTTCGAGTTCGGCGACGGTGGAGCCGTGGTGGCCATGCTGGGGCTGCTGATCAGCTGCTGCGCGGCCGGCTGGGGAATGATGGCCGCCCGCCGGGTGGGTCACACCTGGCCAGGACTGCCGCCCAGAGGCTCCGGCGAGCGCCGCGACTGGCGGGTGATCGCGCTGTACGCGACCGTGGTCCTCGCCGTGGCCGTGCTCTCCGTCTGGCGCGTGGCCCGGCTCCGCTGACCTCGGCCGCAGCTTTGTACGATGGGCGCGTGACCATCTCGCAGATCGCCTTCCTCAAGGGCCACGGCACCGAGAACGACTTCGTGATCGTTCCCGACCCGGACAACACGATCCACCTGCCCGAGGCGCTGGTCGCCAGGGTCTGCGACCGCCGGGCCGGCATCGGCGGCGACGGGGTGCTGCACGTCGTACGATCCGCAGCGCATCCCGAGGCGAAGGCGATGGCCGACGACGCCGAGTGGTTCATGGACTACCGCAACGGCGACGGCTCCATCGCCGAGATGTGCGGCAACGGAGTCCGGGTATTCGCCCACTACCTCCAGCACGCCGGCCTGGTGAGCGCGGGGGACGTCCCCATCGCCACCCGCTCCGGGGTCAAGCAGGTGCACATCGCCAAGGACGGTGACGTCACCGTCGTGATGGGCAAGGCCGTGCTTCCCGGGGACGGCGTCACCGTGACCGTCGGCGGCCGTAGCTGGCCCGCCCTCAACGTCAACATGGGCAATCCCCATGCCGTCGCCTTCGTCGACGACCTCGATCACGCCGGCGACCTGTTCTCCGTGCCGCCCTTCAGCCCCGCCGCCGTCTACCCGGACGGCGTGAACATCGAGTTCGTCGCGGACCGCGGCCCGAACCACGTCGCCATGCGCGTCCACGAGCGCGGAGCCGGTGAAACCCGCTCCTGCGGGACCGGCGCCTGTGCCGTCGCCGTCGCCGCGGCCCGCCGGGACGGCGCCGACCCCTCGGTGACCGGGGCTCCCGTGACGTACACCGTGGACGTACCAGGCGGCACTCTGGTGATCACCGAGCTGCCGGACGGAACCGTCGAGATGACCGGTCCGGCCGTGATCGTGGCCGAAGGCTCGATCGACTCGGCCTGGTTCGCAGCAACCGAAACGGCCGCCGCCTAGGGCTTCGCTCGAATGGGTGATCCGGTTCACGCTGAGCGAGAGCCTGACTGCGCCACGTGGTGGGGTCGGTAGCATCAAGCACCGGTCCGGAGGGCACATCACCGCCCGCCCACCGCCGGTCGATGCTGCCGGAGGTGCCCATGAGTGCAGAGGCCACGAACCCCGACGCGCACAGTCGCAGACGCGCCCGTCCCCGGATCGACCTCCGCCGGCTGGGCCGCGCCGCTCTGCTGGGGCCCGCCGGCAGGGACCGGCTTCCGGACGCGATCGGCCATGTCGCGGACGCCCACCGGGCGCACCACCCCGACGCGGATCTCGCCGTGCTGCACCGGGCGTACGTCCTGGCCGAGTCCTCGCACCGCGGTCAGATGCGCAAGAGCGGCGAGCCATACATCACCCATCCGCTCGCCGTCACGCTGATCCTCGCCGAACTCGGCGCGGAGACCACGACCTTGACCGCTTCCCTCCTCCACGACACGGTCGAGGACACGGAGGTGACACTCGATCAGGTGCGGGCGGAGTTCGGGAAGGAGGTCTGCTACCTCGTCGACGGCGTGACGAAGCTGGAGAAGGTCGATTACGGCGCGGCCGCCGAGCCGGAGACCTTCCGCAAGATGCTCGTCGCCACCGGCAACGACGTCCGGGTCATGTCGATCAAACTCGCGGACCGGCTGCACAACATGCGCACGCTCGGGGTGATGCGCCCCGAGAAACAGGCGAGGATCGCCAAGGTGACCCGGGACGTCCTGATCCCGCTGGCCGAACGGCTCGGCGTACAGGCCATGAAGACCGAGCTGGAAGATCTCGTTTTTGCGATCCTGCACCCCGAGGAGTACGAGCACACCCGTGTCCTCATCGCCGCGAACGCAGCGCACGAGGACCCCCTCCCCGTCATCGCGGACGAGCTGAGGACGGTACTGAAGGAAGCCGGAATCCCGGCCGAAGTACTCATCCGGCCCCGGCACTTCGTCTCCCTCCACCGGGTTCGGCTGCGGCGTGGCGAGCTGCGCGGTTCCGACTTCGGACGGCTCCTCGTCCTGGTCGGTGAGGACGCCGACTGCTACGGGGTCCTGGGCGAACTTCACACCTGCTTCACCCCGGTAATCTCGGAGTTCAAGGACTTCATCGCCGTTCCCAAGTTCAACCTGTACCAGTCGCTCCACACGGCTGTCGCCGGCCCCGACGGCGCCGTGGCCGAAGTCCTCATCCGTACCCACCAGATGCACAAGGTCGCCGAGGCGGGTGTCATCGCGCTCGGCAATCCGTATGCACCGGCGGAGGGCGGCGAACCGGCGGAGGTGGGCGGCTCCGGCGACGCGTCGCGGGCAGGCGAGGCGCGAGTCGAGGGGGAGCGGGCCGACGGAGAACGCGCCGACGGGGAGCGGGCCGACGGGGAAAGGGCCGACCCCACCCGTCCCGGCTGGCTTTCGCGGCTGCTCGCCTGGCAGCAGTCCGCTCCCGACCCCGACACGTTCTGGAGTTCTCTGCGCCAGGACCTCTCCGAGGACCGGGAGATCACCGTCTTCCACTCCGAGGGCGGCACACTCGGCCTTCCCGCCGGCGCGAGCTGCGTGGACGCGGCGTACGCCCAGCACGGCGAGGCCGCCCACGCGTGCATCGGGGCGCGCGTCAACGGACGGCTGGCGACCCTGGGCACCGGCCTCAGCGACGGCGACACCGTACAACTGCTGCTGGCGCACGACGCGACCTCCGGCCCCTCACCGGAGTGGCTCGATCACGCGCGCACGCCCGCGGCCCGGATCGCCATCACCGCATGGCTCACGGCCCATCCCGAGGCCGTGAAGGTTCCGACCGCCGCGCCCCGCCCGGCAGCCGCCGCGCCCGGCACCGTCCGGCAGACCGCGGCCAACGCCGTGGCGGACCTGCCGGAGGCGACCGTACGGCTCGCCGGCTGCTGTACACCGGTGCCGCCCGACGCGGTGACCGGCTTCCCGGTGCGCGGCGGGGTGGTCACCGTCCACCGTGTCGAGTGCGCCGCCGTGGCCCGGATGGAGGCCGCCGGACGGGCCCCCGTCGGGGTGCGCTGGAGGGCGACCGGGGACTGCCGGGTCACGCTGGTCGCCGAATCGTTCGGCCGTGCGCACCTGCTCGCGGACCTGACCGAGGCGATCGCGAAGGAGGGCGCGGCGATCGTATCCGCGACCGTCGAACCTCCCACCGAACAGCGCGTCCGGCACACCTACACCCTGCAACTCCCGGATGCCGCAGGGCTGCCTGCGCTGATCCGCGCGATGCGCGACGTCCCGGGCGTGTACGACGTGAGCCGCGCCCAGCACCCCGCCTCCGCCTGAGCCAGTGATCACCTACCGCGACGGCCGTCGCGGTATGCCGAGGTATGAGGGCCGTCGAGGTACGCGGGCTTCCCGGCTACGGTCGTGAGGTGCCGGCCGTGTCGGCATCGAGGAGCCCGAGCAGTGTCTCGCGGTGGAGGTCTGCGATCGGGCCGAGAAGGTCCGGGTGGCGCAGCAGCGGCGCCGCATGGTGATCGCGAGGGCTGGGAATCGTCAGCCGACGCGCGTCGCCCACACTGTCCGAGCCGTGGTGGGTCGCGGACAGGCAGGCCGCAGCGACGGTGGCGAGTTCGGCGTCGGCGAGCAGGCAGGTCGCCCAGCTGACGACGGTTTCGTCCACCCAGGTGCGCCAGGCGTATTCGGCCGAATCCAGCGGGAGGGCATCGGCGCCGGTGACGGAGTCCAGCCGGCCGGAGCCGCCGGGGCCGAGCATGTTCAGCAGCTCGGCGTCCAGCACCGTGGGGTAGCGGAGGGCGGCGGCGATGGTGGCCGCCTGCCGTGCCTGGGCTTCGGCCAGGGCGAGGTTCAGCGAGCCGGCTGCCGGCGGGAATGCCGACAGCAGCCAGCGAGTGGAGGCAGCTATGACCGGCGAGAGATCACTGAGCATGGTGGTCCGTCCTTTGCACGTGCCCGCCATGGTTCGGTTACCTGTGCGTGATCCGGTCGCGAGCATTCGCGCGCCTGGGGCGCGGGTGGCAGGTAAGAGTAAGGCGGCCGCCTGAGCGGCGACAGGACGTACGTCACAGCCGGGATTCCCCTCGCCGCCCGCCGCCCCGCCGCCCACGCCGCGCAGGCGGGGCCGTGCGCCCCGGATCGGACGTGGAGCGACCAGGCTTCATCCGGGCCCGATCCGCAGGGGCCGCCAGACCCCGTTCGGGTGGGCGGAACGCGCGGCGTCACCGCGTACGCGGCGGGCCCTGGTAGCGGTGGTGCATGAAGCTGACCTCCCGCCGCGTACGCGCCGCACTGCTGGCCGCCGTCTCGGCCGCCCTCCTCGGCGCGGCTCTTCCCCCGCCCGCGCCGCTCGGTATCGGCGATCCGCTCTTCCCGCACCTGGGCAACCCCGGCTACAACGTCCTGGCGTACGACATCGCCTTCACCTACGGCGGAAACAACACCAAACCGCTGGACGCGGTCACGAAGATCGATGCTGTGGCCACCGACAAGCTCCAGCAGATCAATCTCGATTTCGCCGACGGCACGGTCCGCGGTGTCGCGGTGAACGGGCTCGCCGCCGGCTTCGCGGGCGCGGGCGAGGACGTGGTCGTCACTCCCGTGCATCCCCTGGCCGAGGGCATGCCGTTCTCCATCACCGTGCGGCACACCAGCGAGCCGAAGGGGACGGCGGACGGCGGCTGGGTACGGACCGAGGACGGGCTGGCGATGGCGAACCAGGCCGACGCCGGGCACCGCGTCTTCCCGAGTAACGACCACCCGTCCGACAAGGCGTATTTCACCTTCCGGATCACCGTGCCCGAAGGGCTGACGGCGGTGGCCAACGGTCTGCAGGTGGCGCGGGACCGCCGCGGGGCCACCAGCACGTGGACGTACCGGACCGCCCGCCCGATGGCCACCGAGCTCGCCCAGGTGTCCATCGGCCGCTCCGCCGTGGTGCGGCGGACCGGACCACACGGACTGCCGGTCCGTGATGTGGTGCCGGCCGCAGACAAGGACGCGCTGGAGCGCTGGCTGAGGAAGACCCCCGGGCATCTGGAGTGGATGGAGTCCAAGGTGGGCCGCTACCCCTTCGAGACGTACGGAATGCTCATCGCCCGGGCCGACACCGGCTTCGCGCTGGAGACGCAGACGCTGTCCCTCTTCGAACGGCAGCTGTTCATGCGGCCCGAATACCCGGAGTGGTACGTCGACTCGATCATGGTCCACGAGCTGGCCCACCACTGGTTCGGCAACAGCGTCACGCCCCGGGCCTGGGCGGATGTGTGGCTGAGCGAAGGACACGCCACCTGGTACGAGGCCCTCTTCACTGAGGAGCGCAACGCGGACCGGACGCTGGAGGCCAGGATGCGCATGGCCTACGAGCACTCGGACGCCTGGCGCGCGGCCGGCGGGCCGCCCGCCGCGCCCAAGCCGGCGGCCCCGGGCCAGAAGATCGGCCTCTTCCGGCCGGTGGTGTACGACGGCAGTGCGCTGGTTCTCTACGCGCTGCGCCAGGAGATCGGGAAGCCCGCCTTCGAGGCGCTGGAGCGGCGCTGGGTGCGTGAGCACCGGCACACGTCGGCCGGCACCGCCGACTTCGTGAGGCTGGCGTCCCAGGCCGCGGAGCGGGACCTGACAGGATTCTTCCAGGGCTGGCTGTACGGCCCCAAGACCCCTGCCATGCCCGGACGGCCCGGCTGGAGGAGCGCCCCGCCTGTCTGACGGTCCAGCCGGCGGTGCGGCAGGTTCGGCGGGGCCGTGGCGGGAATAACCGTATGACGTGCGCGCAGTAGCGTGCCACTATCGAACCGTCGGCTGCGCTGCCGGGCGAACGATTCGGCAAGACCTTGCGGGAACCCGCGGGGACCTGCGGGAATGTTCCGGATCCGTCACGCGTTGTGATTGACGAATGAGATTCCATCGACGTAAGGAACCAATGACCTCCTCTTCTTCCCCTTCCCAGGACGCGCAGGATGCGCAGAGCTTCACCGAGAGCCTTCGGGCCGATGCCCTGATGGAAGAGGACGTCGCCTGGAGCCAAGAGATCGACGGAGACCGGGACGGCGATCAGTTCGACCGCTCGGAACGAGCGGCGCTGCGTCGCGTGGCCGGCCTTTCCACCGAACTCGAGGACGTCACCGAAGTCGAGTACCGGCAGCTGCGCCTCGAGCGGGTCGTGCTGGTGGGCGTCTGGACCTCGGGGACCGTGCAGGACGCCGAGAACTCCCTCGCAGAGCTTGCAGCGCTGGCCGAGACGGCGGGCGCGCTGGTGCTCGACGGCGTCATCCAGCGGCGGGACAAGCCGGACCCGGCGACCTATATCGGATCCGGCAAGGCGCAGGAACTGCGCGACATCGTGCTCGAATCCGGGGCAGACACCGTGGTGTGTGACGGTGAGCTGAGCCCCGGCCAGTTGATTCACCTCGAAGACGTCGTCAAGGTCAAGGTGGTCGACCGGACCGCACTGATCCTCGACATCTTCGCCCAGCACGCCAAGTCCCGAGAGGGCAAGGCGCAGGTTGCCCTCGCGCAGATGCAGTACATGCTGCCGAGGCTCCGCGGCTGGGGTCAGTCGCTCTCCCGTCAGATGGGTGGCGGCGGTTCCGGTTCCTCGGGCGGCGGTATGGCCACCCGTGGTCCCGGTGAGACCAAGATCGAGACGGACCGGCGTCGGATCCGCGAGAAGATGGCCAAGATGCGCCGGGAGATCGCGGAGATGAAGACCGGCCGCGAGATCAAGCGGCAGGAGCGCAAGCGCAACAAGGTGCCTTCGGTCGCGATCGCCGGGTACACCAACGCAGGCAAGTCCTCGCTGCTCAACCGGCTCACGGGCGCGGGCGTCCTCGTGGACAACGTCCTGTTCGCCACCCTCGACCCGACCGTGCGCCGGGCCGAGACGCCCAGCGGCCGGGGGTACACCCTGGCCGACACCGTCGGGTTCGTCCGGCATCTGCCGCACCACCTGGTCGAGGCGTTCCGCTCCACCATGGAGGAGGTCGGCGAGTCCGACCTGATCCTGCACGTGGTGGACGGCTCTCATCCGGTTCCGGAGGAGCAGCTGGCCGCCGTGCGCGAGGTGATCCGTGACGTGGGCGCGAGCGATGTGCCCGAGGTCGTGGTGATCAACAAGGCGGACGCTGCCGATCCGCTCGTACTGCAGCGGCTGCTGCGCATCGAGCGGCACGCGATCGCCGTGTCGGCCCGTACCGGTCAGGGCATCGACGAGCTCCTTGCGCTGATCGACGCCGAACTGCCCCGCCCGCAGGTGGAGATCGAAGCCCTCGTGCCGTACACGGCGGGCGGGCTGATCGCGCGGGCCCACTCCGACGGTGAGGTGATCTCCGAGGAGCACACCCCGGAGGGCACGCTGCTCAAGGCGCGGGTGCACGAGGAGCTGGCGGCGGACCTGGCACCGTACGTGCCGGCCGCGCACTGAGCGCCGCTCGCGGAACAGCTGAAGAGCAGAACGGCAGAAGCCGAAGGCCGGCCCCCTCGGACGAGGAGTCCGGCCTTCGGCCTTGCGGCGGGTGGCGTTACCGTCCGGCGAACTTGTCGCTCATCGTGGTGTAGATCTCCTGCGCACCCTCACCCAGTCGCGGACCGGCGAGCCAGCCCGAGGTGACCGGGCCGATAGAGGTGTTGGAGACCAGCGCGAGCTTGCCGTTCGGCTGCTCGGAGAACCAGCCGCCGCCGGAGGATCCACCGGTCATCGTGCAGCCGATGCGCCACATGGTCGGCGTACCGGGGCTGATCGACAGCCGGCCCGGGCGGTCAACGCACTTGTGCATGATCGCGCCGTCGAACGGCGGGGCGGCCGGGTAGCCCCAGGCACCCATCGCGGAGATGCTCTGGGCCTCGGGGGCGTCGAAGTTGACGTCCAGGGCGACACCGACGGTCTCCTCGAGCGTCTTGGTGCCCTTCTCCGGCTTCACGTGCATCACCGCGTAGTCGTACGGAGCACCCTCGCCGCCGGTCGGGCCGCCCTGGGAGATCCACTCACCGGAGGTCGAGACCCAGTCGGCCCAGTAGACGCCGTACGGCGCCACTTCCTGCGGCTGGGCGTTCTCCAGCTCGGCCGGGGACTTGCCGAGGTCGTTGTAGGCGGGGACGAAGGCGATGTTGCGGTACCAGCCGCCGGCCTGCCCGGCGTGCACGCAGTGGCCCGCGGTCCACACCAGGTTGGACTTGCCCGGGTTCTTCGGGTCCTTGATCACCGTGGCGGAGCAGACCATCGAGCCCTCGGGGGCGTCGAAGAAGACCTTTCCGACCGGGGCCGCGTTCTTGTGGTACGGCTTGTCCTCGGCCTCGGCCCGCACAGGGGCGGGCTCCGGGTCCGTGACGCCCTGGTCACCGGAGATGTCACCGGCGGCGAGCGTCTTGGTCGGCGACTTCGCCGTCGTCATCCGCTCGGGCTTCCACAGGTCTTCGATGACCGGGTTGACGAAGTCCTTGGCCTCGCGCAGCCAGTCGTCCTTGTCCCAGTTCTTCCAGGCGCCGTTCTTCCACTTGTCCGGGTCGATGCCGTGCTGCTTCAGCTGGTCGGCCAGGTCGGCGACATCGGCGCTGCCCTCATTGCCGGCCACCGCGGAAGCGGAGTCGCTGGGCTTGTCGCTCGACTCGTCCTCGGTGGGACCACAGCCGGTGGCGGTGAGCGCCAGTGCCGCGGCGAGGCCGGTGGCGGCCAGCAGCGGACGTATGGATCGCATGAAACAAAAACCCCCGATAGGTTCTTCTCAATGTCATGAACTTGTCACGCTGCGGCTCGCATCTGACGAACGGCTGAAGCGCAACACCCCACTATGCCTGTGCTGTTGTGAGATGCGGACGCGGGGTCCCGCCCGCCGTCGGCGTGCGGGACCGCGTGCGTGCACCGGCTACCGACCGGCGAACTTCTCGCTCACCGCGTCGTAGATTCCCTTGGCCTCCTGGCCCAGTCGCGGGCCGGCGAGCCAACCGGCCGTCACCGGGCCGATGGAGGTGTTGGACACCAGAGCCGGCTTGCCGTCCCGGCCCGTCGCCACCCAGCCTCCGCCCGAGGAGCCGCCGGTCATGGTGCAGCCGATGCGGTACATGGTCGGATCGGTGGTGTTCAGTGCCAGACGGCCCGGCCGGTCGGCGCACTGGAACTGCTTCTGCCCGTCGAAGGGGGGCGCTGCCGGGTACCCGGTGGCGGTGATGCGGCTGACCTGCTGCACGGCCGGGGCGTTGAACTCCACCGGCACCGCCGAACCGACGGTCTCCTCCAGCGACTTGCCACCGCTGCCCTTTTCCGGGGTGACGTGGAGCACCGCGAAGTCGTAGGGCGCGCCCTGGCCGCCCGTGGGCCCGCCCTGCGAGATCCACTGCTCCGAGGTCTGCGCCCAGTCGCCCCACCACACGCCGTACGGGGCGACCTCTTCGCGCTTGGCACCCTTCAGCTCCGCCGCGGACTTGCCGGCGTCGTTGTAGGAGGGCACGAACGCGATGTTGCGGTACCAGCCGCCGTTCTTGCCGGCATGCACGCAGTGGCCGGCGGTCCACACCATGTTGGACTTGCCCGGATGGGCGGGATCCTTGACGACGGTCGCGGAGCAGACCATGGAACCCTCGGGACCGTCGAAGAACACCTTCCCGGCTTCGGGAACGCTGCCGTGGTACGGCGGACTGACGGACGTGGCCTTCACCGGCTCCGGCGTCGGGTCCGTCTTGCCCTGGTCGCCGGACAGGTCCTCTTCCTCGACCGGCTTGTCGGGCTGCTCGGCGTCACGCATCCGGTCCGGGTCCCAGAGGTCCTCGATGATCGGGTTGATGTAGTCGCCGGCCTCGCGCAGCCAGTCGTCCTTGTCCCAGTTCTTCCAGGCGCCGTTCTTCCACTTGTCCAGGTCGACACCGTGCTCCTTGAGCCGGTCCTTCAGGTCGTCCGGGATGGTGATCTTGCCGTCGGCCGACTGGCTCGCGGAGGCGGACGGCTGGTCGGCGGCGTTGTCCTCGCTCGGACCGCAGGCCGTGACGGTCAGGGCGAGCACGGCGGAAAGGCCGACGGCTGCCCGCACGGGGCCTCTGCGACGCGCGCTCCTCCCGCGTCGGGCAGCGAAGGCCGGGCGTATGGGTCGCATGTCTTGATCCCCCTGGGACTTCGAAAGCTGAAGCGAACTCGTTGCTCACGCCGGCGTCCGAGCGACGGGCCCCGGAGTGCAGCCCCCCACTATGCCGGTGCCGTTGGGGACGGCTGGAGGCAGGGCCGCGGTTCCTTTACCGCAAGGATCTTCCGCCTGACCCGTGATCCATTGCCGTCGGCGTCGTTGGTACGTACGGGGTCACCCGATCAGCGTTCACGTTCGCACAGCAACCACTGCGGGAGGACCAACAGCCGTGGCCGTGACCGAGACCGCCGCTCCGGCGGTGCCGAGCGCCGCGCACGAGGGCATCCTGCGGCGGCAGTCCCTGCGCGAGTCGGCAGCCCGGACCTACGCGCGCTCACTGCCCATCGTGCCGGTGCGCGCGCGGGGGCTGACGATCGAAGGGGCGGACGGGCGGCGCTATCTGGACTGCCTATCCGGCGCGGGGACGCTGGCTCTCGGCCACAACCACCCCGTGGTCCTGGAGGCGATCAGAAAGGTCATCGACTCCGGCGCTCCGCTGCACGTCCTCGACCTTGCCACGCCGGTCAAGGACGCCTTCACCACCGAGCTGTTCGCCACCCTCCCGCGCCAACTCGCCGACAGCGCACGGGTGCAGTTCTGCGGCCCCGCCGGTACGGATGCCGTCGAGGCGGCCCTCAAGCTGGTCCGGACCGCTACCGGCCGCCGTGGCATCCTCGCCTTCACCGGTGCATACCACGGGATGACGGCAGGGGCCCTCTCCGCCTCCGGGGGCGCCGAGGACGTGCGCGTGACCCGGCTGCCCTACCCGCAGAACTACCGCTGCCCGTTCGGTGTGGGCGGCGAACGCGGGGCCGAACTCTCCGCCCGGTGGACCGAGAGTCTGCTGGACGACCCCAAGAGCGGAGTCCCCGCCCCGGCCGGGATGATCCTCGAACCCGTGCAGGGCGAGGGCGGTGTGATTCCGGCGCCCGACAGCTGGCTGCGCCGGATGCGTGAAATCACCGCGGACCGCTCGGTTCCGCTGATTGCGGACGAGGTGCAGACCGGCGTAGGGAGGACCGGCGCCTTCTGGGCGGTCGAGCACAGCGGGATCGTCCCCGACGTCATGGTCCTGTCCAAGGCCATCGGTGGCAGCCTTCCGCTGGCGGTCGTGGTCTACCGCTCGGACCTCGACGCCTGGGAGCCGGGAGCCCACGCCGGCACCTTCCGCGGCAACCAACTCGCCATGGCGGCGGGAGCGGCGACGCTCGCGTACGTGCGGGAGAACCGTCTCGCCGACCGCGCGGCCACCCTCGGGGCGCGGATGCTCGGCCAGCTCCAAGGCCTGGCCGCGCAGCATCCGTGCATCGGGGATGTCCGTGGTCGCGGCCTCATGATCGGCGTCGAACTCGTCGACCCCGAGGCGCAGGACCCCACCGGCGCCGCGCCGGCCCCGGCCTCGCCGGCCCTCGCCGCCGCGGTCCAGCAGGAGTGCCTTCGGCGCGGACTCATCGTCGAACTAGGCGGCCGTCACTCCAGCGTCGTACGTCTGCTGCCTCCCCTCACCCTCACCGACGAACAGGCCACGGCGGTCCTCGACCGGCTCGCCGACGCCCTCGCCGCCGCTGAACGCATTTCTTACCGCCCCGAACAACCCGGGCTGTCGCACTGAGCCCGGACACCATCACAAGGAAGACCTCCGTGAACTCCAGCCCCGCACCCGAGCAGACTCCGGCCGACGGCCATTCCACCGCCCCCCACGACGGCCCGCGCGGCGCCCAGAGTGCCGAGACGGCCGGACCGGCGACGGTGCCCCGGCAGAAGTCCGGTCGCGACGGCGAGGGGCGCGTGTCCGGCCCCGGCTCAACCCGCCTCACGGACCTGCTCGTCGAGCCGGACCCTCTCGACGACCCCGAGCCGTCGTCGGCCGCCGAGGCGGCCGCGGTGGAGAATCTGATCCGCTGCTGGACCCGGGAGAACGACTTCCCCCGGCCGGACGGGCACACGCTCCGGATCCCGCTCGCCGCCAGCGGCACCGCGCTCCTCGTGCCCGTCCGGTACTGGTCCGACGCCGGCTGGCACCGGTTCGGCGCGCCCGCTCTGGAGGGCGGCGACCCACACGACGAAGCCCCGGTTGTTGACGCCGTCACCGTCGCCGCGCTGCTCGTACGGGAAGCGGGCGGGCACGGCGGCGCCGAACTCGTCGGACGGGTGGCCGACTCGGTGCGCCGCACCGCGGATTTCATCGCCGACCGGCGCACCCGTCCCGAAGCCCCCACGACCTCGGATCTCTTCCTCACCGCAGAACAGTCCCTCCTGCTGGGCCACCCCCTGCATCCGACACCCAAGAGTCGTGAAGGCCTCTCCGAGGCTGAATCACGCCTTTACTCCCCCGAGTTGTACGGCTCCTTTCCCCTGCACTGGATGGCTGTCGACCGGTCCGTGCTCGCCACCGACTCGGCGTGGACCGAGCGCGGCCGTACCATCCACGCCGACCAACTCCTCGCCCGACTGGCCGCGGACATCGCTCTCCCCGACGGCACCGCACCGTTGCCGCTCCACCCCTGGCAAGCCCAGGAGATCAGGCACCGTCCTGCCGTCGCCTCGCTGTTCGACGCCGGCCTCCTCCACGATCTCGGCCCGCACGGCGACGCCTGGCACCCCACGTCCTCCGTTCGTACCGTGCACCGGCCGGGTGCCGCCGCGATGCTCAAGCTCTCCCTCGGCGTACGCATCACCAACTCCCGCCGGGAGAACCTCCGCAAGGAACTGCACCGGGGCGTCGAGGTCCATCGACTGCTCCGCGGCGGCCTCGCCGAGGAGTGGCAGGCTGCGTACCCCGGCTTCGACATCGTCCGAGATCCAGCCTGGCTCGCCGTCGACACCCCGGACGGTGAACCGGTCCCCGGGCTCGACGTACTGCTGCGCCACAACCCGTTCCGCCCGGAGGACGACGCCGTCTGTATCGCCGGGCTCGGGAGTCCGCGCCCCTGGCCCCGCCGAGCCGGGATGCACTCCCGCCTCGCCGACCTCGTGGGCCGGCTCGCCGCAAGCACCGGCCGACCGGCCGCCGCCGTCGCCGCCGAGTGGTTCATGCGCTATCTCGACCACGTCGTACAGCCGGTGCTCTGGCTGGACGGCACCGCGGGCATCGCCCTCGAAGCCCACCAGCAGAACACACTCGTACTCCTCGATCACCACGGCTGGCCCGTGGGCGGCCGCTACCGCGACAACCAGGGCTACTACTTCCGAGAGTCCCGCCGGACCGAGCTCGAGCACCGGCTGCCCGGCATCGGCACCGCCAGCGACACCTTCGTCTCCGACGCCGTCACCGACGAACGCTTCGCGTACTACCTCGGCATCAACAACGTCCTCGGTCTGATCGGAGCGTTCGGCGCCCAGCGTCTCGCGGACGAACGGGTCCTGATCGCGGCCTTCCGCAGGTTCCTCGGAAAGGCGGCCGCGCTGGGCTCACCGCTGCCCGCACAGCTCCTGGAGAGCTCCCACCTGCGTTGCAAGGCCAACCTGATGACCCGGTTGCACGGCCTCGACGAACTCGTCGGCCCGGTCGACACCCAGTCCGTCTACGTCACCATCACCAACCCCCTTCACGACTGACGGCTCACGACCCGTCCGACTCCAGAGAGGAGAGCCTCTCCGTGCCTCCCACCGACGCGAGCACAGACGCCGGCACAGACCCCGGGCCCGATACGGACTCCGGCGGCGAGGACACCCTGGACTTCCGGCTGCCCGTCGGTGACGTACTCACCGACGAACTCCGCCCAGGCCTGGCACTCTTCGACGATGAGGCTCTGACCGTTCCCAAGCGGGCCGCCCCCGGCTCCCTCGGTGTGGCTGCCGATCTGCCCTACCTCGCAGAGTCAGACCTTCTCGACTCACCGGCCGACTGGGGCCCCGCGGCTACGCCCGCCGGTGTCTTCCAGCTGGTCCCGGTGCGGATCGACCGTGATCTGCCGATCATCTGCCGCTGGATGAACGACCCCGCGGTCGCCGCCTTCTGGAACCTCTCAGGTCCGGACTCCGTCACCGCCGACCATCTGCGCGCCCAACTCGACGGTGACGGCCGGAGCATCCCCTGCCTCGGTGTCCTCGGCGGCACCCCCATGAGCTACTGGGAGATCTACCGCGCGGATCTCGACCCCCTCGCACGCCACTACCCCGCCCGCCCTCATGACACCGGACTCCACCTCCTCATCGGCGGTGTCGCCGACCGAGGCCGCGGCCTCGGCACCGCCCTTCTGCGAACGGTCGCCGACCTCGTCCTGGACAACCGCCCCCGCTGTGCACGTGTCCTCGCCGAACCGGACCTTCGCAACACCCCCTCCATCTCCGCATTCCTGAGCTCGGGCTTCCGCTTCTCCGCCGAAGTGGACCTCCCCGGCAAGCGGGCCGCGCTCATGGTCCGCGACCGCGCCCTGCGGAACCTGCTCTGACCCGTCGCCGCGTCCGAGCCCTGCTGGTCCGACCTGCTGTGCTCCGACTTGCCGTGCTCCGCTTTGCCGTGCTCCGACCTGCCGCTTTCGTACCCCTGCCTTAGATACACCGCTCGCGCCCGATCGGTTCCACCCAAGGAGTCCCCGTGCCGAATCAACTTGCCACCCCCGACTCCGAACATCCGGCCGCGCCGCACTCCCCGCCCCATTCCCCGCCCGAGCTCAACCGCGAAGCATGGGACCGCGCCGCGCGCCGCCTGCTCGCCAAGATGCTCGGAGAGTTCGCGTACGAGGAGATCGTCGAGCCGGTACAGGCATCCGAAGACGACCGGTGGACCCTTGCCCTCGACGACGGAGGGACCCTGAGCTTCCGGGCACGCCGAGGTGCCTACGACAGCCGGGTCGTCGACCCGCAGAGCATCACCTTGCAGGAGCGGGCCGACGGCGAGACCCGCGCCTTCGGCGACCCGCTCCGGTTCCTCGTCCTCGCCCGCCGTCTCCTCGGCCTGGACGGGGCCACTCTCGGCCACCTGATCCGCGAACTGAACGTCACCCTCAGCGCCGACGCGCGGCTCGACCACACCGCCGTGACCGCCGAGCGACTTGCCGACCTCGACTACGCCGAACTCGAAGGCCATCAGACCGGCCACCCGTGGCTGGTCCTGAACAAGGGCCGCCTCGGCTTCTCCGGCACCGACACCGCCCGCTGGGCGCCCGAGGCCCGCAGCCCCCAGCGTCTGCCCTGGATCGCAGCGCACACCTCGATCGCCGCCTACCGTGGCACCGGAGCCCTTTCCGAAGCCGGACAGCTCTACTCCCGAGAGCTCGACGAGCCCACCCGAGCCGCCTTCGACCAGGTCCTCCTCGCCAGGGGCCTGGACCCCCGCGAATACCTCTACCTGCCCGTACACCCCTGGCAGTGGGACGAGATCGTCCTCCCGCTCTTCGCCGAGTCCGTTGCCGGCGGCGTCATCGTCCCGCTGCCCGCCGACGACGATCTCCGGCTGCCCCAGCAGTCGATCCGTACCTTTCTCAACACCAGCCGGCCCGACCGGCACACCGTCAAGCTGCCGCTTTCGGTGCTCAACACCCTCGTATGGCGGGGGCTGCCCACCGAGCGCACCCTCGCCGCACCCGCCGTCACCGCGTGGGTGCACGCACTGCGCGACGCCGATCCGTACCTCCGGGACGGATGTGGAGTGATCCTGCTCGGCGAAGTCGCCTCGGTCACGGTCGCCCACCCCGTCTACGACGCGCTGCCCGAGGTCCCGTACCAGTACAGGGAGCTCCTCGGTGCGATCTGGCGCGAGCCCCTGCCGGCACGGCTGGCGGCCGGCGAGCGGGCTCGCACGCTGGCCTCGCTCCTCCATACCGATCCGCGGGGCCGGGCCTTCACCGCGGAGCTCGTGGCCCGCTCGGGACTGGCCCCCCGGGTCTGGCTGCGCCACCTCTTCGCCGCGCTCCTGCCCCCGTTGCTCCACTTCCTGTACCGCTACGGCACGGTCTTCTCCCCGCACGGTGAGAACGCCATCGTCGTCTTCGACGGGCGGGACGTGCCGGTACGTCTCGCGGTCAAGGACTTCGTGGACGACGTGAACGTCAGCGCGGAGCCGCTGCCCGAACACGAGTCCATGCCGGACGACGTGCGGGAGGTCCTGCTCACCGAGCCGCCGTCGTTTCTCACCCAGTTCATCCACTCCGGGCTCTTCGTGGGCGTCTTCCGCTACCTGGCGCCCCTGTGCGAGGAACAGCTGGGCGTCCCGGAGCCGGCTTTCTGGTCGCTCGTCCGGGCAGAGATCCTTCGTTACCAGGCGCGCTTCCCTGAGCTCAAGGAACGGTTCGAGCTCTTCGACCTGCTCACGCCCCGTATCGAGCGGCTCTGCCTGAACCGCAACCGCCTCCACCTCGACGGCTACCGCGACCGCCCGACCCGGCCGCACGCGGCCGTCCACGGGACCGTCCCCAACCCGCTCCATCTGGCGTGATCGCCCTGTTGTCAGTGCTGCCCCGTAGGGTGGACCCGCTATGACGAAGCCCTCCCTCCCCGACCTGCTGCACGCCGCCGTCACCGCCGTCGGCGGTACGGAGCGCCCCGGCCAGGTCTCCATGGCCGAAGCCGTCGCAGAAGCCATCGACAACAACTCCCATCTGCTGGTCCAGGCCGGCACCGGCACCGGAAAGTCCCTCGGTTATCTGGTACCGGCCCTTGCCCATGGGGAGAGGGTCGTCGTCGCCACGGCCACGCTCGCGCTCCAGCGGCAGCTGGTCGAGCGCGATCTTCCACGGACGGTGGAGGCGCTGCATCCGCAGCTGCGCCGCCGTCCCGAGTTCGCCATGCTCAAGGGCCGTTCCAACTACCTGTGCCTGCACCGCCTCCATGAGGGCGTGCCGCAGGAAGAGGAGGACGGCCTCTTCGACCAGTTCGAGGCCGCCGCACCCACCAGCAAGCTGGGCCAGGATTTGCTGCGGATGCGCGACTGGGCGGACGAGACCGAGACGGGCGACCGCGACGACCTGACACCCGGCGTCTCGGACCGCGCCTGGGCCCAGGTCTCCGTATCCTCGCGCGAGTGCCTTGGCGCGACAAAGTGCGCGTACGGGGCGGAATGCTTCGCCGAGGCGGCCCGTGAGCGTGCCAAGCTCGCCGATGTCGTCGTCACCAATCACGCCCTGCTGGCGATCGACGCCATCGAGGGAGCACCAGTGCTTCCGCAGCACGAGGTGCTGATCGTCGACGAAGCCCATGAGCTGGTCTCCCGGGTTACCGGTGTCGCCACCGGCGAACTCACACCCGGCCAGGTCAACCGGGCCGTGCGCCGGGCTGCCAAGCTCGTCAACGAGAAGGCGGCGGACGCTCTACAGACGGCCGCCGAGACCTTCGAGCGCCTGATGGAGCTCGCGCTTCCCGGCCGTGTCGAAGAGATCCCCGAGGATCTCGGATACGGCCTCATGTCGCTACGCGACGCCTCACGTACGGTCATCTCCGCCCTGGGCAGTACGCGAGACAAATCCGTCCAGGACGAGGACGCGGTCCGCAAGCAGGCCCTCGCCTCTGTGGAGAGCATCCACGACGTTGCCGAGCGGATCACGAACGGTTCGGAGTACGACGTCGTCTGGTTCGAGCGTCACGACCGCTTCGGTGCATCCCTGCGCGTCGCCCCGCTCTCCGTGTCGGGGCTGCTCCGCGAAAAGCTCTTCGCCGAGCGGTCCGTCGTCCTCACCTCGGCCACCTTGAAGCTCGGCGGCGACTTCAACGGAGTGGGCGCCTCGCTCGGACTCGGACCCGAGGGCTCCGCGGGATCCGGAGCCTCTGCGGGCTCTGCCGACGAGGCCGACGGGGGAGCCGCCGATGTGAGCAGTCCCGTCTGGAAGGGACTCGACGTCGGGTCGCCGTTCGATTATCCGAAGCAGGGCATCCTGTACGTCGCCAAGCACCTGTCCGCGCCGGGCCGCGAGGGCTCGCGCAGCGACATGCTCGACGAGCTCACCGAGCTGATCGAGGCCGCCGGTGGCCGCACTCTCGGACTGTTCTCCTCGATGCGGGCGGCTCAGGCCGCGGCTGAGGAGCTGCGCGGTCGGCTCGACATGCCGATCCTGCTGCAGGGCGAGGAGACGCTGGGCGAATTGATCAAGACATTCGCCGCCGATCCCAGGACCTGCCTGTTCGGCACGCTCTCCCTCTGGCAGGGCGTGGACGTGCCGGGAACGAGCTGCCAGCTGGTGATCATGGACCGGATTCCGTTCCCCAGGCCCGACGACCCGCTGATGAGTGCCCGCCAGAAGGCCGTCGAGGAGCACGGGGGGAATGGATTCATGGCCGTCGCGGCCACTCATGCCGCCTTGCTCATGGCCCAGGGCGCGGGCCGTCTCGTACGGGCTTCAGGTGACCGCGGCGTCGTCGCCGTGCTCGATCCGCGGCTGGCCACGGCCCGCTACGGCAGCTACCTACGGGCTTCACTGCCCGATTTCTGGTTTACGGCGGACCGTAATCAGGTACGCCGCTCGCTGGCCGCGATCGACGCCATGGCCAAGGCGGAGGAGACGTAGGCCAGCGGCCGCCCACGGGACACAGCAGGGCCCCGGGACCGGCGCAGAGGTCCCGGGGCCCGGTCTTTGCCGGCGGGGTGGTCACACCCGCCGCAGCACCGCCACCACCTTGCCGAGAATGGTGGCTTCGTCACCGGGGATCGGCTGATAGGCCGAGTTGTGGGGAAGCAGCCACACATGGCCGTCCTCGCGCTTGAACCGCTTGACCGTGGCCTCGCCGTCCAGCATGGCGGCCACGATGTCGCCGTTCTCCGCGACGGGCTGGCGCCGCACCGTGACCCAGTCCCCGTCACAGATGGCTGCTTCGATCATCGAGTCACCGACGACCTTGAGGACGAACAGCTCGCCGTCACCGACCAGCTGACGGGGGAGGGGGAAGACGTCCTCGACCGACTCCTCGGCGAGGATCGGGCCACCGGCGGCGATACGGCCTACCAGAGGGACGTAGGAGGCGGCCGGCTTGCCCGCCGTGTCCGTCGGCTGGGGGCTCGCCTGATCGGAGCCGCGCACTTCGTAGGCACGGGGCCGGTGCGGATCGCGGCGCAGGAAGCCCTTACGCTCGAGAGCCATGAGCTGATGGGCGACGGACGACGTGCTGGAGAGCCCCACCGCCTGGCCGATCTCACGCATCGACGGCGGGTATCCGCGCCGCTGCACCGAGTCCCGGATGACCTCGATCACCCGCCGCTGCCGGTCCGTGAGGCCGGAGCTGTCCGCCCGGATGCCTGGGGGCCGCCCGGGCAGCGAGCGTGCCGGCTTGGGCCCCTCCGGGGTCATGGCTGCGTCATTCATTGCATGCACCGGCTCGAGTCGGCTCTGGGAGCGATCCTGGGCAGTGATGGTGGCACTGTCTGCGGTGGTGGTCACGTCGTAGGCCCCTCTCGAGATGTTCTCCCTAGTCGGACAACGGTAGTTGCTTTCGAAAGGTTGCGCCAAACACACGTTCGAGTGAAAAATTGCAGATCACCGGACGTGATCACAAGTCCAGGTGTATGGCCGACCGATTAACCGAACAGTAATTCGGTTAATTACGGTACCGCCTGCCTTCGGTGGCCCCGCCGCCGGGTCTGTCTCCAGTGTGGCACCCGAGGACCCCCGAGCCGGGTACCGAACCCGTTCCCGTACCCTCGTGGCTGGCCGGAACTGCGCGACACGCCCGGAGTGATATCGCGGCCGGACACCAGATGTAGTGGTTGGATGGATTTGGCCGCCCAGAAGTTGTGTTCTGCGGTCCGTCGAGGCCCTGGATATCGCCTATGCTGGTGGCTGCTTCAAGGGGCCCTGGCGGGCTCGTTGAGGCTATTCAGTCGTGCCGAAAAGGAGGGTTGGGAACCATGCACTGCCCCTTCTGCAGGCACCCCGACAGCCGCGTCGTCGACAGCCGCACCACAGACGACGGCACGTCGATCCGCCGCCGCCGCCAGTGCCCCGACTGCTCCCGCCGATTCACCACGGTGGAGACCGCGTCACTCATGGTGATCAAGCGCAGCGGCGTGACGGAACCCTTCAGCCGTACCAAGGTCATCTCCGGCGTGCGCAAGGCGTGCCAGGGACGGCCGGTGACCGAGGACGCCCTCGCCAAGCTCGGCCAGCGGGTCGAGGAGGCGGTACGCGCCACCGGGAGTGCCGAACTGACCACGCACGACGTGGGGCTGGCCATACTCGGCCCGTTGCAGGAACTCGACCTCGTCGCGTACCTGCGCTTCGCGTCCGTGTACCGGGCGTTCGACTCGCTCGAAGACTTCGAGGCCGCCATCACGGAGCTGCGTGAGCAGCGGCCTCCGCTCGACGACTGCGAGCCCGGAGTGACCCGCGAGGTCCCCGTGCCCGCCACCGCCGCCGACTGACCGACCGGCCGGGCGACGGCACACCAGACCTGTCCGGGGCGCTCAACGAGCCTCGGGCACCAGAGACAGACACCGTGCCACGGGAAGATGTGGGCACTTCAGGGCGTTTTCGTCCGTATATGGGAGGCGGCATGACAGAGACGACGAGCGGTCCGGCACGAGGATCCCGCGCCAAGGGATCCAAGGCTGCCGCGGCCCGACAGGGGCTGCGCATCGAGCGCATCCACACCACCCCCGGCGTGCATCCGTACGACGAGGTGGTCTGGGAGCGTCGCGACGTCGTCATGACCAACTGGCGCGACGGCTCGGTCAACTTCGAGCAGCGTGGCGTCGAGTTCCCCGACTTCTGGTCGGTGAACGCGGTCAACATCGTCACCAGCAAGTACTTCCGGGGCGCCGTAGGCACCCCGCAGCGCGAGACCGGTCTGCGGCAGCTGATCGACCGGATCGTGAAGACCTACCGCAAGGCCGGCGAGGAGCACCACTACTTCGCCTCGCCCGCCGACGCCGAGATCTTCGAGCACGAGCTTGCGTACGCCCTCCTGCACCAGATTTTCAGCTTCAACTCGCCGGTGTGGTTCAACGTCGGCACGCCTCAGCCGCAGCAGGTCTCTGCCTGCTTCATCCTGGCCGTCGACGACTCCATGGAGTCGATCCTCGACTGGTACAAGGAAGAGGGCATGATCTTCAAGGGCGGCTCCGGCGCCGGCCTGAACCTCTCCCGTATCCGCTCCTCCAAGGAACTGTTGTCCTCCGGCGGAAACGCCTCGGGCCCGGTCTCCTTCATGCGCGGTGCGGACGCCTCCGCAGGAACGATCAAGTCGGGCGGCGCGACCCGCCGCGCGGCCAAGATGGTCGTACTCGACGTCGACCACCCCGACATCGAGGACTTCATCGAGACCAAGGTGAAGGAAGAGGAGAAGATCCGCGCGCTGCGTGACGCGGGCTTCGACATGGACCTGGGCGGGGACGACATCACGTCCGTCCAGTACCAGAACGCCAACAACTCCGTCCGGGTGAACGACGAGTTTATGAAGGCCGTCGAGAACGGCGGCAAGTTCGGGCTGCGCGCCCGGATGACCGGCGAAGTCATCGAGGAGGTCGACGCCAAGTCGCTCTTCCGCAAGATGGCCGAAGCCGCCTGGGCCTGTGCCGACCCCGGCATCCAGTACGACGACACGATCAACCACTGGCACACCTGCCCGGAGTCCGGCCGGATTACCGCGTCGAACCCCTGCAGCGAGTACATGCACCTGGACAACACCTCGTGCAACCTGGCCTCGCTGAACCTGATGAAGTTCCTCAAGGACGACGGCAAGGGCACCCAGTCGTTCGAGTCCGAGCGCTTCGCCAAGGTCGTCGAGCTGGTCATCACCGCGATGGACATCTCCATCTGCTTCGCGGACTTCCCCACCCAGAAGATCGGTGACAACACCCGCGCCTTCCGTCAGCTGGGCATCGGTTACGCGAACCTCGGCGCCCTGCTGATGGCGACCGGCCACGCCTACGACAGTGACGGCGGCCGGGCGCTCGCCAGCGCCATCACCTCGCTGATGACCGGCACTTCGTACCGGCGCTCGGCCGAGCTCGCCGCGGTCGTCGGCCCGTACGACGGCTACGCCCGCAACGCCGAGCCGCACCAGCGCGTCATGAAGCAGCACGCCGACGCCAACGCCAGGGCCGTCCACATGGACGACCTCGACAACCCCGTCTGGGCCGCCGCCACGGAGGCCTGGCAGGACGTCATCCGCCTCGGCGCCAAGAACGGCTTCCGCAACGCGCAGGCCTCGGTCATCGCGCCGACCGGCACCATCGGTCTCGCGATGTCCTGCGACACCACCGGCCTCGAGCCCGACCTCGCCCTGGTCAAGTTCAAGAAGCTGGTCGGCGGCGGCTCTATGCAGATCGTCAACGGCACCGTCCCGCAGGCTCTGCGCCGCCTGGGCTACCAGGAGGAGCAGATCGAGGCGATCGTGGGCCACATCGCCGAGCACGGCAACGTGGTCGACGCTCCGGGTCTGAAGACCGAGCACTACGAGGTCTTCGACTGCGCCATGGGCGAGCGCTCCATCTCCGCGATGGGCCACGTCCGCATGATGGCGGCCATCCAGCCGTGGATCTCGGGCGCGCTCTCCAAGACGGTCAACCTCCCGGAGACCGCCACCGTCGAGGACGTCGAAGAGGTCTACTTCGAGGCGTGGAAGATGGGCGTCAAGGCGCTCGCCATCTACCGCGACAACTGCAAGGTGGGCCAGCCCCTCTCCGCCAAGAAGAAGGAGAAGGAGAAGGCCGAGGTCACCGAGAAGGCCGAGGAGACGATCCGGGCCGCGGTCGAGAAGGTCGTCGAGTACCGCCCGGTACGCAAGCGCCTTCCGAAGGGCCGCCCCGGCATCACCACGTCGTTCACCGTGGGCGGCGCCGAGGGCTACATGACCGCCAACTCCTACCCGGACGACGGTCTCGGTGAGGTGTTCCTGAAGATGTCCAAGCAGGGCTCGACCCTCGCGGGCATGATGGACGCCTTCTCGATCGCGGTCTCGGTCGGTCTGCAGTACGGCGTCCCGCTGGAGACGTACGTTTCGAAGTTCACCAACATGCGCTTCGAGCCGGCCGGTATGACGGACGACCCGGACGTGCGGATGGCGCAGTCGATCGTCGACTACATCTTCCGCCGCCTCGCGCTCGACTTCCTGCCGTTCGAGACCCGCTCCGCCCTCGGTATCCACTCCGCCGACGAGCGTCAGCGTCACCTGGAGACGGGTTCGTACGAGCCGTCGGACGACGAGGTCGACGTCGAGGGGCTGGCCCAGTCCGCCCCGCGGCAGGCCGAGCCGCTGAAGGCGGTTGCCGCGCCGAAGACCGGGGCCGTCGCGGTCGACGAGGCCCCGAAGGAAGCGCACACGTCCGCGGAGCTGGTCGAGATGCAGCTCGGCATCAGCGCCGACGCGCCGCTGTGCTTCTCCTGCGGTACCAAGATGCAGCGTGCGGGCAGCTGCTACATCTGCGAGGGCTGCGGCTCGACCAGCGGCTGCAGCTAGAACTGGGCGGAATTGCATCGAGTGCAACACTCGGCCAACGCTCACCTGAGAAGTAATCCCTGATGGGAGGGGCGTCAGCCTCGCGCTGACGCCTCTCCCGTGGTGTGCCCAGCATGGGCGATTGCTTGGGGGTGGGAGTCCCTCTGGGGGAAGAGGTGGTGCTAACCCCGAGCCGGAGGCAGGGGCGTCATCGTGAGGTGGATGCAACACGAAGCTCGCCGGAGAGGCTTGTCGCGGCGGTGCCGTGATGGCAGGCTCGTGGGCATGATCAAGAGAATCGAGTCCTCCGTCCGCCTGTGAGCGAGACGCCCGGGACTGGACTGCCCGGAACTCGGACAACGCTGTTTCGCCACGTGCTCCGACTGCATCGGCTGTCGCCGGACAAGCCCCTGCCACGCGACGGTGAGCCGTATCCCGATGAGGAACGGCGCCGACGTGAACCACACCCGAAAGCGCCGCGCGACCGCAGGATCGTGGGAGTCGACGTCGCCCGGATTCTCGACGAGCACTTCGCCGAACCGAGCGCTGTACCGAGTGCGCTGTGCGACCGCTTCCATGACGTCTACGTGCCGATGCACCACAACGAGCACATCGCCGCCGCCGCAGTGACGGCTGGGGAAGTCCGAGCACGGGAAGCCGGCCGTTGGTTGGTGCGACACGGAACCGATACCTGCACCGTCACGGTCGGCTTGGCCTTGCTCGCCGCCGTCGGCACGGCAGAGGACATTCCGCTGATCCAGACCATCGGGTTGCTCTCCTGCACCTTCGGCCCGCTCGCAGCGCGGGCCCTCGAACGGTTGTCCGGCGGCGCAGATGCGCTGACCTGGCTGGCAGAACGGGTGACCGGCTGGGGTCGGGTCTACGTGGTGGAGGCTCTGTGCCGGCTCGTGGATGGCCATCCGGCCGTCCGGCCCTGGCTGTTGCGGAGAGCGGCCGACGGCGGCTTCCTCAATGGCTACTTCGCTGGCCAGGTCGCGCGGGTGGCCAAACTTCATGAGGCTGTCGCTGCGTTTGGGGACGACGCCGAACTGGTTGACCACACGACGCGGCTTCTCCATGTGATGACGTACTGCGAGGGCATGGGTACTTCTCTCCGGCGCTACCCGCACGCGGTCACGGTCCTGGAGGCTCGCGTCCGTTACCTCGGGCACCTCGAGCCGACAGTCGAGCGTTACTTCGCCGCGGCGACGATCGCCCAGTACCTGACCAAGGAGACACCCGTCGCATCCGATGATCCCGGCCTCAAAGCGTGTTGGGAGCAGAGCCGCACTGCCTACCTCACGCTGCTCGACCAGGAGGACTGGTGCGACACCGCGCGTGAGGGACACGAGGCCGAGGACGCTCGGCTCACATGGCTGGCCGGCTCCGTGGCACCGGAGCTCAAGCTGAGGGCCTTCCTCAACGATCAGCCGAGTGCGGCGGAATAGCGCAGCCAGGAATAGGTGCTCTGCGCCGGTACGTTGCCCGGGTAGACGGAAGGTTCTGAGGGGCGGTGAGCCGGTCGGCTCACCGCCCCTCAGCCGCGGCTACGGCTCGGTATGGGCGCGCGGCTGGGGCGCCGTCCGGGCCGTGTGGGGCCGGGGTCCGGGCACGTGTGGGGCGGGGGCCGGCGCCGCGGTTCGTCAGGAGTCGATGCGGCCCATCGTCGCTGCGAAGGCATCGGGATCGCCGCCGAAGCCCCGCACATCGGCGACCAGACCCCAGGTGCCGCTCTCCCGCGTGAACTCGGCGACGGTCGCGGCCGTTGAGCCGTGCACGTCGGTGAAGTCGTCCTCGAACAGCGTGGTATGTCCTTCCACCAGCCGGACACCGGAGTTCGGTATGTCGCCGAACGTCATCTCCTCACCAGCCTGTTGTATGGCCACGCCGACCACCACGCGCGAGTAGGCGGCGGACAACCGGTCGAGCTCCAGGGTCATGACCTCGTCGAATCCGAAGCCCTGGCCGGTCCGGCTGTCCCTGTTCAGGATGATCGTGCCGTCCGGCGACCGGCTGTCGAAGTGCACGAGGTAGGCCGCGGGACCCTGCGGATTGTCCGCGAGATACGTCGCGGCGATGATGTCGAGGTCATGGGCCGGTGCGCCGATCGGGCTCGGGTCCCACCTGAGCATCACCTGAACTTTGCGTATCCCCTTGCTGACGCTGCTCACGAACTTTCCTTCCCGGTCGACGACTTGGAGCCAGGCTAGTGGCTCGAGCGCTGACGTTGACCGGGGTTGCCCCTCCCCGCATCGCGCTCGCGGAGCCCGGCCCCTGCCGGAGGTGGCGGCCGCCTCCGGTACGCCACCGCTGCTGAGCGGGACATTCGCAGCCGGTCGACCGGCTGCCCTTGCGGTCCGGGAGATGCACGAGACCGCTGAGGCTTCGGGGTTCGTTCGTCGGTCGCCCGAGACGGCGGACGCCTTCGTGTTCTCCCGGACCCGGTACGTCTACGTCCCCCCAGTGGCTCGCCGACCGGCGGATCGCCGTCGTCCATCCGTCGATCGGTCCGCTGCCGGTCAGAGCCGGCCACGCCAACCGATCCGCTTGTGCAGCACCTCGTCTCCACCGGGTAGCGCCCCCCATGGGGCAGACCTCTCGCGAGGATTCCCTCAAGGACATGGCCGGTGCAATGGCATCCGTCGCCGTCGGCGATTATCCGGGGGGAGCGGCCCGAGTCGCGACGGTGGGCCGGCAGGTCGGCGACGTGAGCGCCGCGCGGACCGGCAGCCTGGGGGCGCGCCGGCGTCAGCCCTGACAAGGCGTGCGAGCGGAGCTGAGTACCCTGCGCGAAGCGGTGAGCGACGGCGAGGTCCGGAACGTCATGGCGCAGCTGCCGCAGGATTTCAGGGAACTCGTCGGCTCCTCGAGTTGACCCCCGATTCACCCGACCGCCCTTCGGCGGTGTGCCGACAGCCGTCGCCGGAACCGCCGTGAGCTGCAGGGGTGAGGAGGTAGCCCGCTCGGTACGTGTGGACCCCGCCTCCGACCTCGGAACGAGCCCCGGGCAGCGGGCCGAGCAAGCTCGCAAGGGCGGCAGGCCCGGTCAGTCACAGGACCTGCGTGACGTTCCCAGGCCCCCGATCGAGGAGGAACTGGACCACTGACGACGACAGGCGAACGGCATGCTGCGAAGTTGGATGCGCAGGTTCCGCGCCGGTTCTGAGCGGCTCGCTCAGTTGTTAGCTATTTAGCTACTGTGCTAAAAAGTGAACATGACGCAGGACAGAGACGACGAGGTCGGAGTCTTCAGGGCTCTTGCCGACCCCACGAGGCGGCAGATCCTGGAGGATCTGCGCGCCGGAGAGCTGGCCGCCGGAGACATCGCGGGCCGGTTTCCGATCAGCGCGCCGTCCGTGTCGCGGCATCTGGGCGTCCTGAAGTCGGCGGGCCTGGTGCGGGAGCGGCGCGAGGGCAACCGGATTCTGTACTCGCTCGTCGAGGAACGGCTGGCGGCGTCGGTCGGCAGGTTCCTGAGCGCGGTGTGCCCGGAGCAGATCGTCCTTCGCCACAGCCGGCGCAGGGGAATCGAGGGGGAGGGCAAGGCATGATCGCTCCGCGACTTTCGGGCGTCATAGAGAGACGCCTGCTGGTGAACTACCGCGTCGAGCCCGGCATGGCCGCGGCGCTGCTGCCGGGGCCGCTTCGGCCGCAGCTGGTGCGAGGCTGGGCGGTCGGCGGGATCTGTCTGCATGGAACTCCACACGGACGCCTGGGGAGTGGAGGCGGCGGAAATCAGGTTGGTGCGTTCGTCGTTCTTCGAGGACCCGGACCGCTTCCCGCCCGGCAGCGCACTCGTGGACTCCGCCCTGCTGATGCGGGACGTACCGGTGCGTTGGCACCCGCTGCCGCCGCCTCTCGTCAGCGCGGGATACGGCGTGGCCGTCGCGAGCTGATCTCTTCGCGACGCGAAGTACGCCAGTCCGTCGGAGTGTGACCGGCGTCATGCCGTGCGCCGTACGATGGCGCGGTGCTGGTCAAGTGGATTCGCTGCACGGTGGTTGACCGTCGAGGTTTTGAGCGGGGGCAGCGAAAATGGGCGGGGCTGCTGGGTGAGCCGGGATTCCGGGGACAGGGCGGGGGCTGGAGCAGGGGGCGGCAGGGGGTGGCCCATGTGTTCGCCTTCTGGGAGAGCCGGGCCTTCTACGACTCGTTCATGGCGCGCTCGCACGACCGCCTCGCGGCCGCGCAGATCGGCACGTACAAGGACATGCAAGTCAGATTGTTCGACTACCGGTTCGATGTGAAGACCGGTTTCGAGCCGCGGTTCACGGACGCCGACGTGGTGCGGGTCGCGCACTGCCGAGTCCACGAGCATCGCGTCGAGCACTTCGCGCTGATGCAGGAAAAGGTCTGGAACCCCGCGATGGCTGGGTCTCCGGGGATGCTGCGCGGCCTGTTCGGTGAGGCGCCCGGCCACGAGTTCCTGGTGCTGTCGATGTGGAAGTCCGCCGCCGAGCACGGCAAATACCGGGTGGAGAGGGTGGAGCGGCTCTCCCTGCGCGCGCAGACGGATGCGGACGTCGCGGCGTTGGCCGGTGACGTGGTGGAGCTCGAACCGTCCTGGACGGTGTGAGCGGGCCACCTGCTGATCACCCACGGCCGACAGCTGCGCGGTGGATCGCGCGCGGTTGGTTCAGGGCCGACCGGCGGGCCGGGGCAGCGGGCCGGTGCTGTGGCCGCATGCGCCGGATGGAGGCCGGTCTGCTCGGCGGAGCCGCGTCCGTTCTAGGGTCGTGGTATGGCACGACCGCGGCGCATTGTCCTTGTCAGACACGGAGAATCGGAGGGCAATGCCGACGACACGGTGTACGAGCGCGTGCCGGACCATGCCCTGCGGCTGACGGCCACCGGGCGCCGGCAGGCTGAGGAGGCGGGGCTTCGGCTGCGGGAGCTGTTCGGCGGGGAGCGGGTCAGCGCGTACGTCTCTCCGTACCGGCGCACGCTGGAGACCTTCCGCTGCTTCGGCCTCGACCCCTCCCTCGTGCGCGTCCGGGAGGAGCCGCGGCTGCGCGAGCAGGACTGGGGGAATTGGCAGGACCGGGAAGACGTACGGATGCAGAAGGCATACCGGGACAGGTACGGGCACTTCTTCTACCGCTTCCCGCAGGGCGAGTCCGGAGCCGACGTCTACGACAGGGTGGGGGCCTTCCTCGAGAGCCTGTACCGCAGCTTCGAGGCACCCGACCACCCGCCGAACGTCCTGTTGGTCACCCACGGGCTGACCATGCGGCTGTTCTGCATGCGGTGGTTCCACTGGTCGGTCGCCGAATTCGAGTCCCTTTCCAACCCCGGCAATGGGGAGTCGCGCATGCTGGTGCTGGACGAGCGAGGGCGCTACTTCCTTGACCGTCCTTTCGAACGCTGGTGCACCCCCGAGACGTACGACATCACCGGCTAGAGTGGCTGTGCGATGACCGCTGACTCCTCTCCCGACCGGCGCTTCGAACGCGCTCTGGCCAGCCTGCGTGGACTGGCCGTGGGTGACGCCCTGGGCTCCCAGTTCTTCGTACCCGCGAACTACCCGCTGCTCAAGCGGCGGGATCTTCCGCCAGGGCCCTGGCAGTGGACTGACGACACCGAGATGGCCTGCTCCGTCGTGTCGGTGCTCGTCTCGCACGGCCGTATCGACCAGGACGCGCTCGCGCGTTCCTTCGCCGAGCATCACGACTTCGACCGCGGCTACGGCCCGGCGGTCAACCGGATGCTGCGCCTGATCAGGGAGGGCGGCGACTGGCGCGAACTCGCCTCCGCGCTCTTCAAGGGCCAGGGATCGTGGGGCAACGGCGCCGCCATGCGTATCGCCCCGCTCGGTGCCTGGTACGCGGACGACCCCGAGCAGGCCACGCACCAGGCGGAGATCTCGGCCTACACCACGCACCAGCACCGCGAGGCGGTGGTCGGGTCGATGGCCGTGGCCGCCGCTGCCGCGCTCGCCGCCTCCCCGGACGGGCCCCCCACCGCGGAGGCGCTTCTCGACGGTGTGGTCGCGCTCGTACCGCGCAGCGCTGTCGGCGCTGGTCTCCGGCGGGCCCGGGACATGCTCGACTACGGCGATGCCGGTACGGTCGCCGCGGTCCTCGGCTGTGGACGGCGTACCAGCGCCCACGACACCGTGCCGTTCGCCCTGTGGTCAGCGGCCAGGAGCCTCGACGACTTCGAGCAGGCGTTCTGGACGACGGCCCAGGTGGGCGGGGACGTGGACACCAACTGCGCCATCGTCGGCGGCGTGGTGGCGGGGCAGACCGCGCTGCCGCCCGCCAAGTGGCTGGAGCAGACCGAAGAGCTGCCCGCCTGGACACCCGTCGGAGTCGGCTGAAACCTGCCGCCGCGGCTTTGACTGTCACGGTCCTGCCACAGCCCGGCCCCGGAGCCCAAGGCTCGGCACCGGCCGGTTTAGCCTGTCGGCCACGCCGCCTCGTTGATCTTGAAGGCGGTCGCCTACGAGACACCGGGTCGAACGCGCCTGCCTTGCTGCTGAGCGGGACCCGGTCGGGAGGGGGTCCCGTGTCCGAAACACCGTCCACATCACCCTCTGGTGATGAGCCGCGGGACGCGGTGCCGTCGCCGAGGGCGGTACCGCACGAGGCGGCTCCGTCGCGGACGTCGGACCGGACGCCACGATCTGCGGCAGGATCTACCGCAGAGGCAGGTCCCGTGCCGGCAGCCGCGGCCGAACCCGCGTCGGTATCCGGGTCAGGAGCCGCGGCCGAACCCGCGCCTGAGCCGGTGGCGCGTTCCGCACCGCGATCGGCGCCGCCCCAACAGCCGCGGCAGCAGGTGCCCTGGCAGCCTCCCCGGGCGGAGCCGCCCGAGTGGCTCACCGCCGTGAGCGCCGCCGATCCGGCCGCTGTCCGTCCGGCCACGCTGTGGTCGGTCCTCGCCACCGCGCTGTTCAGCGCGGTGCTGCTCGGCGACGGCCTGGGGCTCAGCCTCCTGCTGACGGCTCTGCCGGCCGCGCTGGCCGCTTTCTTCGCCGCACAGGCCGCCGGCCGCCGGCTGCGCCCGTGGACAGCGGTCTGGGGACTCGGCGGACTCGCGCTGCTCGTGGTGCCGGCTCTGCGCGACGCAGGCTGGCCTGTATTTCTCGCCGTCCTCTCGGCGCTGGCGTGCGGTTCCCTGGTCTTGCACGGCGGCCGCACCTGGCTGGGTGTCCTGGTCGGCCCGCTCGGCATCTTCGGATCGCTCGGTTCCGGGATGGGCTGGGCCTGGAAGGGCCTGCGTGACCGCGCCGACGGTTCCAAGGAGCGCTGGGGGCCCATTGTTCGTACGACCGCAGTGGCCGCCGTCCTGCTGCTTGTCTTCGGCGCGCGTTCGCGGGCGCCGATGCCGCCTTCGCCGACCTGCTCGGCGGGCTGGCGCCCGACGTCTCGCTCGAGGACGGCCCCTGGCGGTTCTTCCTCTTCCTCCTCGGCCTGCTCGGCGCCCTCGCGGCGGCGCACACCGCCGCCGCGCCGCTGCGCTGGGACCGGATCAAGTTCAAACCGGGACGCGCGCGCGGGCGGATGGAATGGGCGCTTCCGCTGATCACACTCAATGTGCTGTTCGCGGCTTTCATCGCCGTCCAGCTGACCGCCCTCCTCGGCGGATACGACAAGGTGCTCAGCCAGACAGGCCTGACCTACGCCGAATACGCGCGCCAGGGTTTCTGGCAGCTGCTCTGGGCGACGCTGCTCACCTTGGCCGTCATCGCGGGCGCCCTGCGCTGGGCGCCGCGCGGCGGATCGCGGGACCGCGCGCTCGTGCGGTCGGTCCTGGGTGTGCTCGGTCTGCTCACCCTCGTGGTCGTCGCCTCCGCCCTGCGCCGCATGGACCTGTACGTCGATGCGTACGGGCTGACCCGGCTACGGGTGTCCGTCGCCGCGATGGAGCTGTGGCTGGGGCTGGTCGTCGTCCTGATCATGGCGGCCGGAGCCCGAGGCGGTGCAGCGGACCGACCGGGTGGAGCCCGCTGGCTGCCGCGCGCCGTCGCGGCGAGTGGCGCCGCCGCAGTGCTCGCCTTCGGTCTGCTCTCCCCGGACGCCCTCGTCGCGGAGCAGAACATCGCGCGCTACGAGCGTCTCAGCGCCGGGCAGGGCAACACACAGGACAGCCAGGACGGTCAGGGGGACACCCAGTACGGCCGGGAGTGGACCGCGGACGACGAGAGCATCGATCTGGCGTACCTCCAGGACCTTTCCGCGGATGCCGCGCCCGCCCTCGACAAGCTGCCCGAGCCGCTGCGCTCCTGTGCTCTGCGCGGCATCAACGACGCGTTGGCGGAAGACGGGGACAAGCCCTGGTACGCCACCAGCCTGGGTGAGTACCGAGCCCGCGTCATCCTCAACGAGCGGCCCGTGAAAGCGGACTGGGAAACCTGCAACGAGCTGGGTACGTTCCGGGATTCGAGCGGAGCGTATTGACGTGCGCGCGTAGGCAACGGCGTTCGCGGCCGGGCCGTCCCGGCGGACGCCCCGGCCGCCGCCGCGTCACCCCACGGGGCCCGCGTCCGCCGCCGTTCCGTTCAGCGCGGCCAGGTCGCTCTTGCGCACCCGTATCACCAGCAGCGCGGTGAGCAGGGCGAGAGCGACCATGGCGACACCCGCGACGAATGCGGCCGATATACCTTCCGTGAGCACCTCGTGCCCCCACGGCGCGGGCAACTCCCGGGTCTCGGCGAACTCCGCCTGCTGCTCCGGCGTGGCCTGTGCCATAAAGGCCGGCACCTGCCTCTCCGCCTCGTTCCTGCCGGCCGTACCGAAGACGGTCACCAGGATCGAGAGGCCGAGCGAGCCGCCGACCTGTTGGGTCGCGTTGAGCAGACCCGAAGCCGCGCCCGCCTCGTGCTGCGCGACCCCCGAGACGGCGGTCAGGGTGAGCGTGACGAAGTTCAGGCCCATGCCGAACCCGAACAGCAGCATCGGGCCCAACACCCCTCCCGCGTACGAACTTCCGTCGTCGATGAGCGTCAGCCAGGCCAGCCCCAGACCGGTCAGCGCTGAACCGGTCACCATGAACGGCTTCGGTCCGAGCACCGGCAGGAAGCGCTGCGACAGGCCTGCCCCTGTGACAATCGCCACCGTCACCGGCAGGAACGCGAGACCCGCCTGTATGGGTGTGTAGCCCAGCACGTTCTGCACGAACAGCACGATGAAGAAGAACATGCCGAACATCGCCGCCGCGAGGCTCAGCATGATCACGTACGTGCCCGAGCGGTTGCGGTCGGCGAACATCCTCAGCGGGGTGATCGGCTCCCGCGCCCGCGACTCGATGAGTGCGAATGCGGCGAGCAGCACGACTGCCGCACCGAACGAGGCCAGAGTGAGCGTGTCCCGCCAGCCCTCTTCCGAGGCGCGGATGAATCCGTACACCAGCGAGGCCATACCGCTCGTGGAGGTCAACGCGCCTGCGATGTCGAACCGTCCGGGGTGACGCTCGGACTCGCTGATGTAGAGCGGTGTGAGGACCGCTATCAGGATGCCGATCGGTACGTTCACGAAGAGCACCCAGCGCCAGTCGAGCCACTCGGTGAGCATCCCGCCCGCGAGCAGTCCGATCGCACCGCCGCCGGCCGAGACCGCGGCGAACACGCCGAACGCCCTGTTCCGTTCGGGGCCTTCTGGGAACGTTGTCGTGATCAGCGCCAGCGAGGTCGGTGAGGCTATGGCGCCGCCGACACCCTGCAGGGCCCGGGCCGCGAGCAACTGCCAGGGCTCCTGGGCGAATCCACCGAGCAGCGAGGCCAGCGTGAAAAGAAGTATGCCGCTGAGGAACACCCGGCGGCGTCCCAGGATGTCGCCGGCCCGGCCGCCGAGGAGCAAAAGCCCGCCGAAGGTCAGGGTGTAGGCGCTCAGGACCCAGGAGAGATCGGTGGTGGAGAAGCTGAGAGCGTCCTGGATATGCGGAAGAGCGATGTTCACAATCGTCGCGTCGAGGACCACCATGAGCTGACAGGCGGCGATGACGGTGAGCGCGACTCCGGGACGCCCCTCCCGGCGTGCCGCGCCCGGCTTCGACGGTGTCGCGAGTTGAGAGGTTGTCACTATGGTTCCCCCACAAGTGAATTAGTGAACGATGGCGTTCACTGTTGAACTACGGTAGTGAGTCCCTGTCAGGGAACGCAAGCGTTCACTAAATGTCTTTGATGGAGATACAGATGGCTGCTTCGCGCTGGACAACCGCTCATGCCCAGCCGGTCTCCCTGCGTCGCCGCGGCCCCGTACTGGAGCGCGCCATTCTCGACGCCGCGCTCGAGCAACTGAGCACGGTCGGCTGGAACGGTCTGACGATGGAGGGGGTTGCCGCCGGAGCGCAGACAGGCAAGGCCGCGGTGTACCGCCGCTGGCCCTCGAAGGAGGATCTCGTCGCCGATGCCCTGCAGGCCGGCCTGCCGACGATCGACGAGGCGCCCGACTGCGGTTCCGTCCGCGAGGACCTATACCAGTTGTGCCGGACCGTGCGTGACGCGATGTTCTCGCGATCCGGCTTCGCGCTTCGCGCGGTGCTTCACGAATGCGACAGCGGGAGTGCGGAGCGGTTCCACGGGCTGATCGTCAGGGGAGTGATCGAACCGTCCAACGGTCTCTTCCGGGAGGTGGTGCGGCGCGGTATCGAGCGCGGTGAGGTTCGAACTGATGCCACCGGCGACCTCGTCTTCGATGTCATTCCGGCAATGATGATGTACCGCTCCAAGGTGTGCGGCAGCGAATGGGGCGACACCGACATCGCCGGGATGGTTGATCACGTGATGGTCCCGCTGCTCCGCTCGCGAGCCGGCTGACGCCCGGGGTGTCGCGGCCGCCCCCGAGCGGCGTAACCTTGCTGGCGCCATGCCCTACGAAGCACCCACCCACACCGTCGAGCGCTCCCTCCGCGCCACCACCGGAGCCAAGATCATCGCCGGGGTCGACGAGGTCGGGCGAGGAGCTTGGGCCGGTCCGGTCACCGTCTGCGCGGCGATCACGGGCCTGCGTCGGCCGCCCGAGGGGCTCACCGATTCCAAACTCATCAGCCCGAAGCGGCGCGACGAGATGGCCTTGCTTTTGGAACGGTGGGTCACCGCGCACGCGCTGGGCCACGCCTCCCCGGAGGAGATCGACGAACTCGGGATGACCGCAGCGCTGCGGCTAGCCGCCGTGCGGGCGTTGAACGCACTCCCGGTACGGCCGGAGGTGGTGATCCTCGACGGCAAGCACGACTACCTGGGCGGGCCGTGGCGGGTCCGTACGGTCATCAAGGGCGACCAGTCGTGCGTGTCGGTGGCCGCCGCGTCCGTGATAGCGAAGGTGCGCCGGGATAAAATGATGGCCGAACTGGGTGCCGACCATGCAGACTTCGCCTTCGCGGCCAACGCCGGCTATCCCTCGCCGGTGCACCGGGCCGCGCTGGAGGAGTGGGGGCCGACCCCGTACCACCGGCTCTCTTGGGCCTATCTCGACGCGCTGCCCCGGTGGCGGCACCTCAAGAAGGTCCGCCTGGGTGCGGAAGCATGGGAACTGGAAATCGGGGGCCAACTCGGCTTCGACTTCTGATCGCACTTATGTACCCACCCGCCGATACGCCTCGTACCGGCGTTTGATAGACATCCACCCATGCCTCCCATCCCCGAGGAGCCTCAGATTCACGAGAGTGCCCAGGGTCCCCGCGTCACGCCGGCCGCAAGCCGTACCGCGCCGACCCCTCGCCCTGTACCCGGTCCGCGACCGGCCGCCGTAGCGCGCCCCGGGCGCCCCGGTCCCGCCAGGCCCGCACCGCCCGCGCAGCGCACGCCGCGTGAGCCGGTGAGGACCGGCCCCGCCGCTGTGCCGGCCGCCGCCCCCGCCATGCCGCAGATCCAGCTGATCCCGGCCCCTGCGGACGGCGCGCTCGACGCTGCCGAGGAAGCCGTCGACCTGCTGCTCGACTCCGGTCGCGCGCCGAGCGACATCCTGGTGCTGACCACCGGCGAGCCGCACCCGTGGGCAGCGCACGAGCTGTCCTTCGGCGAAGCCGCCTACTGGGCGCAGCACGACGCCCGTGACGATGTGTTCTACGCCGATGCAGGCGTCGCCGGCCGCGCCGCCGCCCGCCCAGTGGTGGTCCTCGCCGCCAACGGCGGCCTCGACGAGGAGGCCGCTCGCGCGCTTCCCGTCGCCCTGGGACGCGCCGGTGCGCTGCTGATCGTCTGCGGCGACCCGAAGCAGATCAACGCGGTGCTCGGCGCGGGCGTCTGACGCCTGCCCGTACCGGCGGAGCCTGCGCCGCCCGGTGGCCCTTCGCTCCTGCGAGGGCGACCGGGCGGTGATGCCTGTACGCGGTGCACACGCACACACCGTGCTCGTCGTGCTGACCCCTACGGACTCACGCGCAGGCCTGCCCACGTAGGCCTGTCCTCCTGTCCCGGGCGCGGGTCAGCGGGCTGCCGTACGCCGCTGAGCCTCGACCGAACCGCCGCCGGTACGCAGTGGGGCGAAATCTGTCTCCCCTCCTGCGTCCTCGAGCCGGCTGGGCCGTGACTCGGAGCTCGGGTGCCGGCCACCGCGGCCTTCGCCGAGCACCTGCCACCCACCGCGCGTGAGCGTGATGTACGCGCCGCAACGCAGCCCGTGCAGAGTGCAGGCGTCTCGCAGCCCCCACATCCACGCCCCGTCCTCCTCGGTCCAGCGCTCGTCCCCGTCGCGGCAGTAGAGCAGAACGGCCGTCCGTACGGGCGTACGGCGCCGGAGATCGTGCGGGATGACCCGGCGAAGCTGGGCCAGCAGCGCGTTGCGGTACTCCCAGCCGTCGGCCGCGGACGAGCGCCGGATGAACGACGCGCTCGCCGCGAGCCTTTCCTCCGGTCCGAAGACGGCGATGACGGCGGTCGAGGGGGTCAGTCCGTGCCGGGCGTGGAGGCCGCTGACGACCTCCCGGGGATTGCGCAGCAGCGGAATGCCCGCGGCAGCCCATTCAGCGGGCTCGAGCATCCGGCCAAGGCGGTTGACGGCATCCGCGGATGCGGGCATCGACGCTGCTGCGGACGGAGCGAATCCGAAGGTCACGGGTCTCCCTTCGGCTACGCGCCCACAATGCGGGCAGGGTTGGGTTAGGGGCGCACCGCGGCACAGCCCTGGTGGACCCGGAGCGGGCCGTGCGGGGAGCGCTTCCAATTCTTGCGGGCCGGTCAGTCTGCGGCAACGAGCAATCGGAACGACCGGCCGGATTCAGTCGGTATGCCGCTCATATCCCTGCCCCGCTCCGCCACTGACGACGCATCTCACTATCCCTGAACGGCAAGGACCAGCGGAAACACCTCTTCCGCACCGGCTTTGCGCAACAGCCGCGCCGCCATGGCTAGCGTCCAGCCGCTCTCCGAGAGGTCGTCGACAAGCAGTACCGGACCCCCGGCCGTGGCGAGCGCATCGGCCAGCGTGGGGGGCACGGTGAGCGCCTGGTGGAGCGCCCGCACCCGCTGAGCGCTGTTGGACGCCGGGATCCGGTTCTCCGGCGCCCCGGGGGCGTACTCCACGGATCCGAGCAGCGGCATCCGGCCGATGACCGCGATCCGCTCGCCCAGAGTGCCGATCAGCTCGGGCCTGCTGCGCGATGTCACGGTGACGACCCCCACCGGCCGCGCCGGGGCGTCCTCCGCTCCCGACGCCCAGCCCCCCGGACCCTTGGCCCAGTCGGCGAGTACGCTCACGACGGCCTGTGCGACGTCGTCCGGAACGGGTCCGTCCGGAGACTGCGGGGCGAGCAGCGGGCGTAGCCGGTTTCCCCAGCCGATGTCGGAGAGCCGTCCCAGAGCGCGACCGGGAGAGGCCAACTCGCCCGCCGGGATACGGCCCTTGAGATCCACCCCCACCGCGGCGAGCCCGGTCGGCCACATCCGCCGGGGCTCCAGCTCCACGCCGGGCCTGCCGAGCTCACCGCGCGCGGTGTCCAGGGCAGCCGTGGACACCACGTCGGTGAAGCGGGTCCCGGCGCAGTTGTCACAGCGCCCGCAGGGTGCTGCCTCTTCGTCGTCGAGTTGTCGGCGCAGGAACTCCATCCGGCAGCCCGTGGCCGACGCGTAGTCCCGCATCGCCTGCTGTTCGGCCGCACGCTGTCGCGCGACCCAGGCATAACGCTCCGCGTCGTAAACCCAGGGCTCTCCGGTGGACGTCCAACCGCCCTTGACCCGATGTACAGCGCCGTCCACGTCCAGGACCTTGAGCATGGTCTCCAGCCGTGTGCGCCGCAGGTCCACAAGAGGCTCGAGGGCAGGCAGCGAGAGCGGCTTGCCGGCCTGCGCGAGCACATCGAGGGTACGCCGCACCAACAGCTCCGGAGGAAAGGCCACCGAGGTGAAGTACTTCCAGATCGCTTCGTCCTCCTGGCCCGGCAGCAGCAGCACTTCCGCGTGCTCCACGCCACGCCCGGCCCGGCCGACCTGCTGGTAGTAGGCGATCGGGGAGGAGGGGGAACCGAGGTGCACCACGAATCCGAGATCGGGTTTGTCGAATCCCATGCCCAGGGCGGATGTGGCGACCAGCGCCTTGACCCGGTTGGCCAGCAGATCCTCTTCGGCCTGCTGGCGCTCCGCGTTCTCCGTCCGGCCGGTGTACGAGGCGACGGTGTGGCCGCACTGGCGCAAGTACGCGGTGACTTCCTCGGCCGCGGCAACCGTGAGGGTGTAGATGATCCCGGACCCCGGCAGCTCGGTGAGATGGTCAGCGAGCCAGGCGAGCCGGTGGGCTGCGTCCGGGAGGCGCAGGACGGCCAGACTCAGGCTCTCCCGGTCCAGCGGACCACGTAGGACCAGCGCATCGGTGCCCGCACCCGTACCGAGCTGCTCCGCGACATCGGCGGTCACACGGGCGTTCGCCGTCGCGGTGGTGGCGAGCACGGGAACGCCGGGCGGAAGGTCGGCAAGCATGGTGCGCAGCCGACGGTAGTCGGGACGGAAATCGTGGCCCCAGTCGGAGATGCAGTGCGCCTCGTCGACCACCAGGAGGCCCGTGGCCGCGGCCAGTTTCGGCAGCACCTGGTCGCGGAACTCGGGGTTGTTCAGCCGCTCGGGGCTGACCAGCAGCACATCGACCTCTCCTGCGGCGACCTCGGTCTGGATGGTCTCCCACTCCTCCGGGTTGGAGGAGTTGATGGTCCGGGCCCGGATGCCGGCCCGTGCCGCGGCCTCGATCTGGTTGCGCATGAGCGCGAGCAGGGGTGAGACGATCACCGTCGGCCCACTGCCACGCGCCCGCAGCAGGGAGGTGGCGACAAAATAGACCGCGGATTTGCCCCAGCCGGTGCGCTGAACGACAAGGGCCCGGCGTTTGTCCGCCACGAGCGCCTCGATCGCCCGCCACTGGTCCTCGCGCAGCCGGGCGCTGCCGGCGGCGTCACCTACGAGGCGGGCGAGAACCGAATCGGCCGAGGTCCTGAGGTCTGCGTTGCTCATGCCCCCATGCAACCCGATGGCTCTGACATTGCCCAATGAGAGCGCCAGCCTGTGGATAACTTTATCCACAGGGGTCGCGTCGTGAGGGCTGCCGGGGGACCGTCGTGCCATGACCAAGCACCAGGAATCCACCGGGCCGTCCTCCGAGCAGCAGATCACTCTGCGGAGCCCGGCCGAACTCGCCGATGCCCTGCCGTACTTGATGGGTTTCCACCCGACCGAATCGATCGTCATGGTCGCGCTGCACGGAAGTCGTGGCCGCTTCGGCGGACGGCTGCGACTCGGCATCCCCGGTGCACCGGGGGAGTGGACCCAGACTGCAGAACAACTCGCCGACTGCCTGGTGACCGGCAGTGAACGCCGAGGCGCGCGCCCCGACGGCATCATCGTCTTTCTGTGCCTGGACCCGGCGGAGGGTGAAGCGGGACACCAGGTGATGGAGCGGTTGCGGCCCCTTGCCCAGCGGCTGCGCACCGCGTGCGGAGCGCTGGAGGTGCCGGTGCTCGAGGCACTCTGCATCTCCGACGGGCGCTATTGGTCCTTCTGCTGCCCCGATTCCCGGTGCTGCCCGCCCGAGGGGAATCCGTTGGCCCTCCCCGGGACGTCCGTCATGGCCGCGGCGGCCACGTATGCCGGGGTGCAGGTGCGTGGATCACTGAAGGAGATGGAAGCGCGCCTGGCGCCGTGGGACGGCTCCGCCGCGGTGGAGCAGGAACTCGCCCTCGACACCGCGGGGGCGGCGCTGGTGCCCAGGATCCTGGGCGGGGCGGACCGTGAGCAGGTCGGCGTCGAGACGCTCGGGCTGGCCCGGGCACTGATGACGAGGCTCGAGGGCGCCCCGGCCCCGGCGACGTCCGGGCCGGAGGCGGACCGGTGGGACGACCGCCTGCTCACCCATGACGAGGCCGCGACCGTCATCCTCGGCCTGCAGGACCGGGCGACCCGTGACATCGCCGCGGAATGGATGGAGGGCCCCGAGGCGCATTCCGCGCTCCGGCTCTGGCGGGCACTGGCGCGCCGATGTGTCGGCTCGTACACGGAACACAGCGCGGCGCCGCTGGCGCTGGCCGGCTGGGTCGCCTGGTCCACGGGTGACGAACCGGGGGCCCGGGTCACCCTGGGCGTGGCGCTGCGCGCCGATCCCGAGTACCACTTCGCGCAGCTCCTGCACCACGCCTGCAACGAAGGGCTGGACCCGGAGGCGCTGCGTCGATGTCTGCGGAGCGAGCGCGAGCAGCGGGAAACCCCGGCGACGCACGTCAAGGCGGTGCGCAGGAGGCCGTCGGCTTCCCAGAGCGCCCCCAGGCCCAGGAGCCGGCCCGGAGGTGTGGCGCCGCGGGCCCGTACGCGTCGCCGGACAGGGCAGCGCGGGGCCAGGAGCGAACGGTGAGACCACGTACGCCGGGATGGCGGTCCCGCTCCGTGGCGGCCGTGACCACCTCAACGGCGTCGCCGTTCAGCGGTGTAGTGGAAGGGGGCGACCCGCCGCCGACCGGTGAAACCGTCCGCAGTGCAGACAAGGCGACACATGGCCCACCCCGTTCCCGGCGCCCGGCGGTCAGCCGCCGGGCACACTCCCCTATCGGCCGGAAAGCCCCCTGCATCCGGGCGGCGCCGTCCCGGTGAGCTGCCGCCCGTGCACGGCTCCCTCATCTGTGTCGCCGTGCCGTTCCTCGCGATCTCCGCGGAGCACGGCCAGCTGACGGGAGAGGGCCTGGAGGGCGTCTACCAGTCGGGCCGGCGTCTGCTCTCCCGCTGCCACCTGCTGGTGGCGGGCCGCGAACCGGTAGCAGTACAGGGCAGACAAGTCTCCGCCGACGGCGCCCGCTTCGTCTCGATCGTGCGCACGGTGGCTGAGCGGCCCCGAGCCCGACATCAGTGTCGAACGGCTCAGGTACGCCCACGGCGCGGAGCGGATCACCCTCCGCAGCGCCGCGGACCGCCATCTGCGCCTGCCGGTGGAGATCTCACTGGGCACCGATCTTGCGGAGCTGAGTGCGGTCGCCGAAGGCCGGTCCGGGCCGGATCTGCCTGCCGGCGTTCACGGGGCCGGATTGCGCTGGACGTCCCGAGGCGCCCAGTCCGTGATCAATGCGGACCCGCCTCCCGACGACGCCCTGGCCTCGGCCGGGCTGCTGCGCTGGGAACTGGAGCTGGCTCTCGGCGCGAGCCGGACCATCGAGCTGCGGACCTGCGGGGACCGGGCGGCCGGGTCCTCGAACGGCCAGGTCGCGTCCGTACTGCCCTCCGCCCGGGCGGAGGCGGACGACCCCCGGGCCGCGGAACTCTTCCGCACCTGTCTCGACGACCTGCGCGCGCTGCTGGTGCCGGCCCCCGGCCATCCGTCCGACGTGTATCCGGCAGCCGGAGCGCCGTGGCGGTGGGGGCTCGCACCGGCCGAAGCGCTGTGGGCGGCGCGAATGGCACTGCCGCTGGGCACCCGGCTCGCCGAGGACACTCTGCGGACGCTCGCTCGCACCCAACTGACCGGGCGAGGACCGGATTCCGGTCGCATTCCCGGGGCACTTAGAGCGGCCGGACCTCATCTCCCGCCGAGCTGTACAGGTATGGAGGCGACTCTCGCCTTCCTCGTGGTGCTCGCCGAGGCCAGGCGCTGGGGGCTTGCGGACCGGGACGTCGAGGAGCTGCTTCCTGCCGCCGAGCGCTGCCTGAGGTGGGTGCGTTCAGCGGCCGATGAGGGTGGACTCCTCCCGGAGCCTTCCCCGACCGGTCCGCGGAGGTGCGAGACCCAGGCCCATGCCCACCGCGCGGCACGCCATCCATCTGCTCGCCGCGCTCGTCGGCATCCGCCCAGACGTACCGGCCGGGATCGTCGCCTTCACCCCGGGGCGCAGTGCCCGCTCGGGGCTCTGCAGCTGTCCGGCCTGAAGGTGGCGGGAGAGCCCTTCGCCGTACGGGTGAGCCGGCTCGGGCTCGTAATGGTGGAGGAGGCGGCCGATGGGCTTCAGCTCGGGGTGTGAAGCGGTGCGACGGAGAGTGAAGCGGATCGCCAAACGACTGTTTATCGTCAGGCAGACGACTATGATCACGGCATGTCCCCCTACGACCCGTCGGCCTTTCCGCCCTTTGCCGTCACCGTCGACCTGGTCGTGCTCACCGTGCGGGGCCACGCGCTATGCGCGCTGGTGGTCCGCCGTGGTGAGCCGCCGTTCCAGGGCCGGTGGGCGCTGCCTGGCGGCTTTGTCCGGGGTGACGAGGATCTGGCCGCTGCCGCCGCGCGGGAGCTCGCCGAGGAGACTGGGCTGTGCGCCCACGACCCGGCCACCCCGGTGTCCGGCAATGGCGCCCACCTCGAGCAGCTCGCCACTTACGGCGACCCCAAGCGAGACCCACGAATGCGCGTGGTCAGCGTGGCGCATCTGGCGCTCGCCCCCGACCTCCCGGCGCCCCGGGCCGGCGGGGATGCCAACAGCGCGCGCTGGGCTCCCGTGGAAGCGCTGCTCAGTCAGGAGGCAGGCTTCGGCCGGGAGGAAGAGCAGCCCGCCCCGCTCGCCTTCGATCATGCGCAGATCCTCGCGGACGGGGTGGAGCGCGCCCGCTCGAAGATCGAGTACTCCTCGCTCGCCACCGCCTTCTGCCCACCGGAGTTCACCGTGGGAGAGCTGCGCCGGGTCTACGAGGCGGTCTGGGGAGTCGCGCTGGATCCCCGCAACTTCCACCGCAAGGTGACCGGGACCCCTGGCTTCCTGGTGCCGGCCGGCGGCACCACCACACGTCAGGGCGGCAGACCCGCCCAGTTGTTCAGAGCTGGGGGAGCCACCGTGCTCAATCCGCCGATGCTCCGTCCGGAGGTCTGACACCCGCGGTCGCATGCTGCGCTGAAAGTCGGAAATGTCGGGTTATCTTGCTGCGGTAACCGCTCTGCCACCGAGCGGTCTCACCTCCCGCGAGAGAAGCGATGCTCCAGGCCATCGGACTGACCAGCGCCCCCCGCCGAGATCTCCCGCCAGCCGTGAACGACCTCACCTTCGAGGCGCGGCCCGGCCGGGTCACGGCGCTCCTCGGTGCCCCGGGCTCGGGCAAGTCCACGGCGCTGCGGCTGATGCTCGAACTCGAGCCGGGCCGCGGTGTCACGTACTTCCGTGGCCGTCCCCTGCACGGCATCGCGCACCCCGCCCGCGAGGTCGGAGTGCTGCTGGGCGACGTCCCGGGGCACCCCGCTCGTACCGTCCGCAGCCAGCTCCGCATGCTGTGCGCGGCTTCCGGGGTCCCGGCGTCCCGGGCCGACAGCATGCTCGAAGTCGTCGGCATCTCCGGCCTGCGCGACCAGCGGCTGGGCACCCTCTCGCACGGCATGGACCGCCGGCTCGGGCTCGCCGCCGCGCTGTTGGGTGACCCGTGCACTCTGCTCCTCGACGCTCCCGCCGACGGTCTCTCGTTGCGCGAGCAGAGCTGGCTGCACGGCTTGCTGCGCGGCCATGCCGCACACGGCGGCACCGTGCTCTTCACCACCGCCGACGCCAAGGAGGCGGCACGCACCGCCGACCGCGTCGTCACCATCGACGAAGGCCGGCTCGTCGCCGACCAGGAGGCCGTCGACTTCGCCCGCACTCGGCTCCGCCCCCGCGTCGTCGTGCGGACGCCGCACGCCGCCCGCCTCGGCGACCTCGTCGCCCGCGAGGCGCGCGCGGCCCAGCGCTCCGTCGAGGTGGTCGCCGAGGACGGCAACCGTCTCTCGGTCTACGGCAGCAGCTGCGCGGTCATCGGTGAAACCGCCTACCGGCACGGCATCCTCGTCCATCAACTCGCCGACGAGGTCGGAGACGCAGGCCCGCCCGCGGCCCCCGCCAAGTGTCACCCGGCAGGACCGTCCGACGCCGGGCAGTCGGTCGCCCCCCTCGCCCCCGTGGCCCTGCCGCATCCGCTGCGCAGCCCGCTGTGTCCCTTCCGTTACGAGCTGCGTCGCATCACGGGGGTCAGAACGGCGCTCCTGGTGGCGGCGGCCATCCTCGTCGCCTCCGTCGTCATCGCCGTCCTACTCGCCCGTACCGGCCGCACCCCGCTGCCGCAGGTGTTCGCCGCCTGGCCGGCGTTCCTCCCGCTGCCGCCCGCAGCCCTCGGCGCCGGTCTGCTGGGAGCCCTGGCCTTCGGTGAGGAATTCCGCTACCCCGCCCTCGCCGCCGACCGGGGCACCGTGCCTCGTCGTCTCGGCCTGCTCATGGCCAAGCTCACGGTCTGCGCCGGGGTCGCGCTGCTGCTCGCATGTCTCTCGGTCGCCGCTGCCATGACGGCGGTGCGTCTGGTGTATGGGGGGGAATTGACGCAGGTCCCCTCGGACTGGGTTCTGCCGGCCTTGAGTTGGGCGGGACTCACCATCGGTTGCGCGTGGGCCGGCCTGCTGGCCGCGGGCATCTTCCGCGCGACGGCGGCCGGACTGGCCGCGGTGCTCGCGGTGCCGGTGGCGGTCGTCCCACTCGTACATAAGGCCATCGCCTATCCGTCCGCGCGTTCGGCGGTCGGGTTTCCGGCCCGGCTGCGGGAACTGACGTGGTTGGAGTGGCCGCACGTGGCGGACGGTTGGCTGATGGCGGCGATGCGCGTCGTGTCACAACCAGTAGGCGCGGCACTCATTTTGTCGCTTGCCGCCCTGCTTTGCGCGTATCTGTTCACAGGTCTCCGCGATAGGCCCCGTTGGTGACCATCTGGAGGTCTGCACTGCACAACTGGCCACAACTTCCCGGAGAACGCCCGGTTCTTTCCGATAAGGCGTCAATTGTGGGGGTGGCTGCGATCACCCTTTCGTGTGCTTTTCACCAAAGACCTCAAGGGGGGCCGGAGCCACGCCGACAAAGGATGCGTGAGTACCCTTGCGCACACCATGATGACCGCCGCCCGTCACGCAGACACAGGCCTTGTCGGCCCGGGCGATCTCGACCGCTACCCCTACGCGGAGGCGTCCGGCCCCGACCGCGTCGGTGCCCCCCACTGGGACGGCGCGGATGTGGAGTTGGGCCGGGTGGGCCGGCGCGCGGCGGGTAGCCGCGGCCGCGGACTGCACGGCCAACTCGTCCAGCAGCTGGGCCAGATGATCGTCTCAGGCGACCTCGGCGCGGACCGTCCGCTCGTTCCCGAAGAGATCGGCCAGCGCTTCGAGGTCTCCCGCACCGTCGTACGCGAGTCCCTTCGCGTCCTCGAGGCCAAGGGCCTCGTCAGCGCCCGCCCCAACGTCGGGACCCGAGTGCGTCCGGTCAGTGACTGGAACCTGCTGGACCCGGACATCATCGAATGGCGGGCATTCGGGCCGCAGCGCGACGATCAGCGCCGTGAGCTGAACGAGCTGCGCTGGACCATCGAGCCGCTCGCGGCCCGCCTCGCCGCCGGACACGGCCGCCAGGACATCCAGCAGCGTCTCACCGACATGGTCGAGATCATGGGCCACGCCCTGGCGCAGGCCGACTCGGTCACCTTCGCGCGGGCCGATGCCGAATTCCATTCGCTGCTGATCCAGGTCGCGGGCAACCGCATGCTCGAGCACCTCTCCGGGATCGTCTCCGCCGCCCTCCACGTCTCCGGCAGCCCTGTCACGGCCTGCGACCGCCCCAGTGAGACCTCGGTCGCCCACCACTCCCGGATCGCTGACGCGCTCGCGTCAGGAGACGCCCAGGGGGCCGAATCCGCGATGCGCCAGCTGCTCACCGTCCACCCGGAGGTGGAGCGCGTGGTGCCCGCACCGCGCGAGCACTGACCGGCAGGCACGGCCAGGTCGCGTACCTGGCGGCAGTACCGCGTAGACGAACCGTGTCGCCGGGCCCCGCAGGGGTCCGGCGACACGGTTGTGGGGGGTCTATCCTCGTATTTGCCGCTTTGATTGCTTACGGGGTGTGACTCGGGCCACGCAGATTGGGCGTAACGCTGCGCGCAGTGGCGCGATGACCTAAGAGGTGATGGCCGAGGAGGGAGTACAGCAGCCGTTCAAGGCGCTGTGCAGCTCCGCGGCCACAGCCCGCGCCGTCGGCCCATTCCCAGTCGGCGGTCGTCGGCTCCGGTCCAGCAGAGGACGGGGCCGGAAGCCGTTTCCATCGTTCCGAGAGGTTGTTCGTGTCGGCCAGCACATCCCGTACGCTCCCGCCGGAGATCGCCGAGTCCGAGTCTGTCATGGCGCTCATCGAGCGGGGAAAGGCTGATGGGCAGATCGCCGGCGATGACGTGCGTCGGGCCTTCGAGGCTGACCAGATTCCGCCAACCCAGTGGAAGAATGTTCTGCGCAGCCTCAACCAGATCCTCGAGGAAGAGGGTGTGACGCTGATGGTCAGTGCCGCGGAGTCGCCCAAGCGCACCCGGAAGAGCGTCGCAGCGAAGAGCCCCGCCAAGCGCACCGCTACGAAGACCGTTCCGGCCAAGACGGCCGCGGCCAAGACCGTGGCCGCGACCGCAGCCCCGGAGCTGGACGAGACGGTGGACGCCCCGGAGGACGAGGCCGCTGCCGCGCCCGCGAAGAAGGCTGCTGCCAAGAAGGTGGCGGCGAAGAAGGCCGCGCCCGCGAAGAAGACGGCGGCCAAGAAGACGGCGGCCAAGAAGACCGCCGCCAAGAAGGACGACGAGATCCCGGACGAGGAGCCCGTCGAGGAGACCCCGGGCACCGGCAAGGCGGGCGCCGAGGAGGAGGAAGAGGGCGGCGAGAACAAGGGCTTCGTCCTCTCCGACGACGACGAGGACGACGCTCCGGCGCAGCAGGTCGCCGTCGCGGGCGCCACCGCCGACCCGGTCAAGGACTACCTCAAGCAGATCGGCAAGGTCCCCCTGCTCAACGCTGAGCAGGAGGTCGAGCTCGCCAAGCGCATCGAGGCCGGCCTCTTCGCCGAGGACAAGCTGGCGAACTCCGACAAGCTCGCGCCGAAGCTCAAGCGTGAGCTGGAGATCATCGCCGAGGACGGCCGCCGCGCCAAGAACCACCTGCTCGAGGCCAACCTCCGGCTCGTGGTTTCGCTGGCCAAGCGCTACACGGGCCGCGGCATGCTCTTCCTGGACCTGATCCAGGAGGGCAACCTGGGCCTGATCCGCGCGGTCGAGAAGTTCGACTACACCAAGGGCTACAAGTTCTCCACGTACGCCACCTGGTGGATCCGCCAGGCGATCACCCGCGCCATGGCCGACCAGGCCCGCACCATCCGTATCCCGGTGCACATGGTCGAGGTCATCAACAAGCTCGCGCGCGTCCAGCGCCAGATGCTCCAGGACCTGGGCCGTGAGCCCACCCCGGAGGAGCTGGCCAAGGAGCTCGACATGACCCCGGAGAAGGTCATCGAGGTCCAGAAGTACGGCCGCGAGCCCATCTCGCTGCACACCCCGCTCGGCGAGGACGGCGACAGCGAGTTCGGCGACCTCATCGAGGACTCCGAGGCGGTCGTGCCGGCCGACGCGGTCAGCTTCACGCTCCTCCAGGAGCAGCTGCACTCGGTTCTGGACACCCTGTCCGAGCGTGAGGCGGGCGTCGTCTCGATGCGCTTCGGCCTCACCGACGGCCAGCCGAAGACGCTGGACGAGATCGGCAAGGTCTACGGCGTGACGCGTGAGCGCATCCGCCAGATCGAGTCCAAGACGATGTCGAAGCTGCGCCACCCGTCGCGCTCCCAGGTGCTGCGCGACTACCTCGATTAGGTCGTCACGGAAGTTCCACCGAGGGCCCGGAGTCTCGTGCGCGAGACTCCGGGCCCTCGGTGTTCGCAGGTGCGCCCGACGGCGGCGCGGTCGACTCTGGGTGAGCAATGCACACACAGAGTCAGGAGGCCGTATGCGTCGTCCCATTGCCCGAGCCCTCACGGGTGCCCTGGCCATGCTGGCGGGGGCGGTCGGCTTTCCGCTGATCTCCGCCGCTCCGGCCGCCGCTGACGGAGTCGTCATCGGCGGCGGGCCGGTGAGCCTGAATGAGAGCCCTTGGGCCGTTGCCCTCTCCAGCCGTGACCGGTTCGGAGGTATCAGAGCCGGACAGTTCTGCGGGGGCGTGATGGTTGCTCCCACGAAGGTGCTGACCGCTGCCCACTGCCTGAGTCAGGAGGCACTCGGCGTGCCCCTCACCGCGGTCCGCGACCTGAAGGTCGTCGTGGGCAGGGTAGAACTTCTCGCGGCCGCCGGACGCGAGATCCCGGTGAGCGGTTCCTGGATCAATCCGGCGTACGACACTGCCTCGAACGCCGGTGATCTTGCTGTGCTGACGCTCTCCGAGGCGGTGCCTGCCACTGACGTACTGCCGATGGCGGGGCCGGGAGATCCGGCGTACGCACCGGGTCCGGGAGCGGTCGTCTACGGCTGGGGGGATATGACAGGAGCCGGCAACTACGCCGACGCGCTCCGCTCCGCCGAGGTCAGTGTCTTCCCGGACGAAGTGTGCGCGGCGGCGTACCCGGGGGACGCCAATGGCAAGTACCTCCCGGCATCGATGTTGTGCGCCGGTGATCCACAGGGCGGCAGGGATGCCTGCCAGGGGGACAGCGGCGGACCGCTGGTGGCGCGGGGCCGGCTGATCGGCCTGGTCTCCTGGGGCCGCGGCTGCGGCCGGAGCGACAGCCCGGGCGTCTACACGCGGATCGCGCCGCTGGCGGCCGTAGTGGCAGCAGTGGCGGCGCAGGGCTGATCAGGGTCCCTCAGGGCCATCCTCGCGCCTCTTACGGCGAACCAGAACGGGCGGCCTCCCTGGCACGCAGGGAGCGCCGCCCGTAGCCCGGTCCGGAACCGGTACTGGCTCGTCGTGGTGCGAGGTCTCAGTGTTCCTCTTCGTCGGCGGAGGCCGGGGCAGCAGTAAGCCGCTCAGTCTCATCCTGTATCTCAGCGGCGATCTTCTTGAGTTCCGGCTCGAACTTGCGACCGTGGTGGGCGCAGAAGAGCAGTTCACCGCCGCTCATCAGGACGACACGCAGGTATGCCTGGGCTCCGCAACGGTCGCATCGGTCAGCGGCCGTCAGGGGGCTCGCGGGGGTCAGAACAGTAGTCACGTCGCCTCTTCTCTAGCTCGACGAGCTGTCGTACCAGGGTCAACATCCAACCAGGCCGAAAACGTTCCCGCTCTCGGCTTTTCCTCGAAACTTCCTTCCGAGAAGGCTGTCTGCTGCCGGTTGGCGGCGAATGGGCCGTATCGCGTAGCTCTACGGTTTCGCATTGCTTGTCTCGGTCTTCCTCCCGGCCGGCTTGCCGGTTGTTCATGAGGACGTGCCCGGAGCCTAAATGGTTCATGCGTCGAAGGGAACGTGATGTTTGCTTCACTCCACCGAGGGATCGAACATTTATACGACTCTGGACTACTCTGAGGGTTCACGAGGGTGGCGTTACATCGGCTCTACCAGGCCTCGGTACCCTCTGACGGGCGACTCAGCCATCCCTGGGCCCGACCGGGCCAAAAAGAAATTCAGCGAGGAGCGAACTGCGTGACCGCCGACACGTCCGTGCCTTCCACTGCGCTGCTGACCGGAGCAGACCGTGACGGCTCCAACTACACCGCGCGGCACCTTCTCGTCCTCGAGGGCCTCGAGGCGGTCCGTAAGCGCCCCGGCATGTATATCGGGTCCACCGACAGCCGAGGGCTGCTCCACTGTCTCTGGGAGATCATCGACAACTCCGTCGACGAGGCCCTGGGAGGCTACTGCGACCACATCGAGGTCATCCTGCACGAGGACGCCTCCGTGGAGGTCAGGGACAACGGCCGGGGCATCCCGGTCGACGTCGAGCCGAAGACCGGGCTCTCCGGCATCGAGGTCGTCATGACCAAGCTGCACGCCGGCGGCAAGTTCGGCGGCGGCTCCTACGCGGCCTCCGGCGGCCTGCACGGTGTGGGCGCCTCCGTGGTCAACGCCCTCTCCGCCCGGCTGGACGTCGAGGTCGACCGCAACAGCGCCACGCACTCGATCAGCTTCCGCCGCGGGGTGCCCGGCATCTTCACCGAGCAGGGCCCCGACGCGCCCTTCGACCCGGCGAACGGGCTGCGCAAGGGCAAGCGCGTCCCCAAGAACCGGACCGGCACGCGCGTGCGCTACTGGGCCGACCGGCAGATCTTCCTCAAGGACGCCAAGCTCTCCCTGGACACGCTGTACCAGCGCGCCCGGCAGACCGCGTTCCTGGTGCCCGGACTGACCATCGTGGTCCGCGACGAGCGCGGCATCGACGGGGCCGGCAAGACCGAGGAGACCTTCCGTTTCGACGGCGGCATCAGCGAATTCTGTGAGTACCTCGCGCAGGACAAGGCCGTCTGTGACGTGCTCCGGCTCACCGGTCAGGGCACCTTCAAGGAGACCGTCCCGGTCCTGGACGACCGCGGCCACATGACCCCGGCCGAGGTCACCCGGGAGCTCGGCGTGGACATCGCGCTGCGCTGGGGCACCGCGTACGACTCGCAGGTCAAGTCCTTCGTCAACATCATCGCCACCCCTAAGGGCGGCACGCACGTCTCGGGCTTCGAGCGGTCCATCACCAGGACCGTCAACGAGGTGCTGCGCTCCGCCAAGCTGCTGCGCGTCGCCGAGGACGACGTCGTCAAGGACGACGCCATGGAGGGGCTCACCGCGGTCGTGACCGTACGACTGGCCGAGCCGCAGTTCGAAGGGCAGACCAAGGAGGTCCTCGGCACCTCGGCGGCCACGCGCATCGTCGCCAACGTCGTCGCCAAGGAGCTGAAGGCGTTCCTGACCTCCACCAGGCGGGACGACAAGCAGCAGGCCCGCGCGGTCATGGAGAAGATCGTCGCGGCCGCCCGTACCCGGATCGCGGCCCGCCAGCACAAGGAGGCGCAGCGCCGCAAGACCGCGCTGGAGTCCTCCTCGCTGCCCGCGAAGCTGGCCGACTGCCGCAGCGACGATGTGGACCGCAGCGAGCTGTTCATCGTCGAGGGCGACTCGGCGCTGGGTACGGCGAAGCTCGCCCGGAACTCCGAATTCCAGGCGCTGCTGCCCATCCGCGGCAAGATTCTCAACGTCCAGAAGTCCTCCGTGTCGGACATGCTCAAGAACACCGAGTGCGGCGCGATCATCCAGGTCATAGGAGCGGGCTCGGGCCGGACCTTCGACATCGACGCCGCCCGCTACGGCAAGATCGTGCTCCTGGTCGACGCCGATGTGGACGGCGCGCACATCCGCTGCCTGCTGCTCACGCTCTTCCAGCGCTACATGCGGCCCATGGTCGAGGCGGGCCGCGTATTCGCCGCCGTGCCGCCGCTGCACCGCATCGAGCTGGTCCAGCCCAAGAAGGGCCAGGACAAGTACGTCTACACGTACTCGGACAACGAGCTCCGCAGCACGCTGCTGGAGTTCCAGCGCAAGGGGGTGCGCTTCAAGGACTCCATCCAGCGCTACAAGGGCCTGGGCGAGATGGACGCGGACCAGCTGGCGGAGACCACGATGGACCCGCGGCACCGCACCCTCCGGCGTATCAACATCGGCGACCTGGACTCGGCCGAGCAGGTCTTCGACCTGCTCATGGGAAACGAGGTCGCACCCCGCAAGGAGTTCATCACCAGCTCGGCCGCGACCCTGGACCGCTCGCGTATCGACGCATGACCGCGCGGCACGCTCTCGCACCCGGTTCGGGCGGATCCATCACCTGATGGGGTGAAGAGCGGGGAGAGAAGAGTCCGGGATCTTCCCGTTCTGCACATCCTTGGGCACGCGGCCAGCGCGGCTGCGGGCAAGGAGAGCGCGGTGGAGAAGCACGAAGGGCGTGATGCCGGAACGATCCGGTTGGACGACCCCTGGTACGACGCGCTTGCGTCCGGCTGGGGCGAAGTGGACGGTGCGGGCGCTCCCACGAGCGCAGCCGCGCCGGCGGCGCCGCTCGTCCCCACCGGCCCGGACCGGGGCCACGGCACGGCCGACATCTACCTGGAAGTGCAGCGCAGCGCGGCCTTCCAGGAGGTGCGCAGCCGCTACCGCAGGTTCGTCGTCCCCGCGGCCCTCACCTTCTTCACCTGGTACGTGGCATACGTCGTCGCCGCGACCACCGCACCGGCACTGATGGCGCGTCCCGTCGCGGGGGCTGTCAACGTCGCCATGCTCGCCGGTCTTGGGCAGTTCCTCTCCACCTTCCTGCTCACCTGGGCGTACGCACGGCACGCGCGGCTGCGCCGCGACCGGGCCGCGCTCGACCTGCGCTGGACGGTGTTCGAGGAGCAGCGGGCCCAGCGGCTGACGCGGGGGACCGGGCGTTGAGCAGCGACCACCAGACCCTCGCTCTGCTGCTGTTCAGCGCGTTCATCGCCGTCACACTGGCGATCACGACCTGGGTGAGCCGCAACCGGCGGGGTTCCGCAGAGGAGTTCTATGCGGGAGGACGGCTGTTCTCCCCCATGGAGAACGGTTTCGCCATCGCCGGCGACTACATGTCCGCCGCCTCCTTCCTCGGCATCTCCGGCCTGATCGCCCTCTTCGGATACGACGGCCTGCTGTACTCCGTGGGCTTCCTCGTCGCATGGCTCGTGGTCCTGATGCTCGTGGCCGAACTGGTGCGCAACTGCGGCCGGTTCACCCTCGCCGACGTGGTTGCCGCCCGGATGACCGAGCGTCCGGTGAGGATCGCCGCCGGCACCTCCTCCGTCACCGTCTCCGTGCTCTACCTGGTCGCCCAGATGGTCGGCGCGGGCAGTCTGGTGGCGCTGCTGCTGGGCGGAACCGGCGAAGCCGCCCGCACCTGGACCGTCATCGGGGTGGGTGCGCTGATGGTGATCTACGTGTCCTTCGGCGGTATGCGCGCCACCACATGGATCCAGATCGTCAAAGCCGTACTGCTGATGGGCGGCGCGATCGCGCTCACCGTGCTCGTGCTGGTCCGCTTTCACGGCGACTTCAACCAGCTCCTCAACTCCGCAGCGGACCGCAGCGGGCACGGCAAGGACTTCCTGGCCCCCGGCCTCAAGTACGGCGGTGACTGGACGGCGCGGTTCGACTTCGTCAGCCTCGCGCTCGCGCTCGTACTCGGTACGGCCGGCCTGCCGCACATCCTGTCGCGCTTCTACACCGTGCCGACCGCCCGTGCCGCCCGCCGCTCGGTCGTCTGGGCCATCGGACTCATCGGCAGCTTCTACCTGATGACGATCGTGCTCGGGTTCGGCGCGGCCGCGGTGGTCGGCCCGGACGAGGTAAGGGCCTCCAACGCGGCGGGGAATACGGCGGTTCCGCTGCTCGCGCTGGATCTGGGCGGTGGTGCGGGTTCCACCGGAGGAACGGTTCTCTTCGCCGTGGTGGCCGCGATCGCCTTCGCCACGATCCTGGCTGTCGTCGCCGGAATCACGCTCGCCTCCTCAGCCTCCGTCGCGCACGACCTCTACGCCTCACTCCGGCGCCGCCATGCCAGGCAGTACAGCGAGGTTACGGTCGCGAGGGTGGCGGCGGTGGGTGTCGGAGCGGCCGCCATCGGACTCGGCCTGCTAGCCCAGGACCTCAACGTGGCGTTCCTGGTCGGTCTCGCCTTCGCCGTCGCGGCCTCGGCGAATCTGCCGGTGCTGCTCTACTCGTTGTTCTGGCGGGCCTTCACCACGCGCGGTGCTGTCTGGTCGGTGTACGGGGGACTCGCGCCGGCGGTGCTGCTGGTGCTGTTCTCGCCCGTGGTGTCGGGCAGTGCGGACGCCCTGTTCCCCGGCGTCGACTTCCATGTGTTCCCCCTGCAGAACCCGGGCCTGGTCTCCATCCCGCTCGGTTTCCTGGCCGGCTGGATCGGCACGGTCACCTCGCCCGAGATGCCGGACAGGGCCAGACACGCGGAAACCGAGGTCCGTTCGCTGACGGGGGCCGGGGCGGTCTAGGTGTATCGATCACCAAGCGTTGCCGCCGGTCGTGTTCAACACATCGTGATCAACACATTCAGAGGCCGGCCGCCCAGGTGTAGCGGTGCTCCGGGCGGCCCGTCTCGCCGTACCTCAGTCCGAGCCGGACCAGTCCGGATCGCTCCAGCAGCTTGAGATAGCGCTGGGCCGTCTGCCGGCTCAGCCCTGCCCTCTCGGCGATCTGCTGCGTCGAGAGCGGGCCTTCGGCGCTCAACAGCACCTGGCGAACCACCTCCGCAGTGGTGGGGGAGTGCCCCTTCGGCAGCTCGGCGGGGCCTGTCTGGGCCGTCGCGAGAACCCCGAAGATCCGGTCCACCTGGTCCTGTTCGGCCTCGCCGCCCTCGTCCAGGGCGCGGCGCAGCGCGGCGTACGCCTCGAGTTTGGCCCGCAGCGCCGCGAAGGCGAACGGCTTCACCAGGTACTGGAGTGCTCCGTGACGCATGGCCGACCGGACGGTGGCGACATCGCGGGCCGCGGTCACCATGATCACGTCGGTGTGATGTCCGAGCCGGTGCAGCCTCCGGACGAGCGCGAGTCCGTTCTCGTCCGGGAGGTAGTGGTCCAGCAGGACCAGATCGACGGGGACCCGCTCGATGACGGCGAGCGCCTCGGCCGCGGAGTACGCCTGCCCGGCGACCCGGAAGCCCGGAACCTTCTCGACATACGCGGCGTTGATCTGAGCAACCCGCTTGTCATCGTCCACGACCAGTACCTCGATCACACGGCTCACACCGATCATGGTGCGCCCCCGGCCGCCGCGGCCAGACCGGCATCGGTCAGCGCCTCGGGCAGTACCACCGAGAATTCCGCGCCTCCGTCCACGCCGGCGGAGACCCGCACACTGCCGCCCTGCCGTTCCGCCAGTCGGCGCACCATGGCGAGGCCGAGCCCGCGCTTGCCGTGCGCGGGGACCTCCTTGGTGGACCAGCCCTCGGTGAAGATCAACTCGCGCTGGTCCTCGGGGATGCCGGGCCCGGTGTCGGACACCCGGAGTACGGCAGTGCGCCCCTCGGCTCGCAGTTCGACCTCGACCCGGGCATCCGCCGAGCCTGCCGAGGCGTCCAGCGCGTTGTCGACGAGATTGCCGACGATGGTGACCAGACCGCGTGGGTCCACCAGCCGGTCGGGCAGCCTGGTGGCTTCCGCGACGGTCAGTGATACAGCGCGCTCCGCGGCGACCGTTGCCTTCCCGACCAGCAGTGCGGCCAGCAGCGGGTCGTGCACCTTCTCGGTGACCTCCTCCGCCGTGGCACGGTGGACGCCCACGACCTCCGTCACGAACTCCACCGCCTCCTTGTGCATCCCCAGCTCGAGCAGCCCGAGAAGGGTGTGCATCCGATTGGCGTGCTCGTGGTCCTGGGCGCGCAGGGCGTCGATCAGACCCCGGGTGGAGTCCAGCTCGCGGCCCAGCTGCTCCAGCTCCGTACGGTCGCGCAGGGTGGCGACGGCGCCGCCGTCGTCGGTCGGCATCCGGTTGGTCACCAGGACACGCCGGCCCCGGACGGTCAGCAGGTCCTTGCCCGCGATCCGGCCCGCCAGCACGTCGGTGGTCCGTCCGGCGCCGAGCACCTCGTCGAGGGGCCGGCCGGTCGCTTCGGGGCCGAGCCCCAACAGCCGCTGGGCTTCGTCGTTCATCAGCCGTACGCGGCCGCCGGCGTCCAGCGCGACAACGCCCTCCCGTATCGAGTGCAGCATCGCCTCGCGCTCGGTCAACAGGGCGGTGATATCGGAGAAGGCCAGGTCGTGAGTCTGGCGCTGGATCCTACGGGAGATCAGGTAGGCAGCGATGGCGCCGACTGCCAGCGCCCCTCCCGCGTAGGCGAACAAGCCAGGGATCGCGGCCAGCAGCCGGTCGCGGACGCTGTTGTACTCGATGCCGACTGAGACGGCACCCACGATCCCGTCCGAGGCGTCCCGAAGGGGAACCTTGCCGCGCGCGGAGCGGCCGAGCGTACCGCTGTCGATCTCCATGACCTCACGGCCGGCCAGTGGCTCGCTGGGGTCGGTGGATACGACCCGGCCTATCTCATGGATGTTGGGGTGCGACCAGCGCACGCCCCGCCGGTCGACGATCACGACGTATTCGGCTCCGGTGGCGACCCTGATGCGCTCTGCCTCGGCCTGTACCGGGTTCCCCGGCGTCGGGCGTGAACCGAGTACCCGTTCGGCGAGTCCGGGCTGCGCGGCCGTGGTCTGCGCGATGGCAAGGGCGCGGCGCATCGCCTGGTCGTCGAGCTGCGCGCTGAGCGGCGCGAGGAACAGTCCGGTGGCCAGCACCGCAACGCCGGCGGCGATGGCCAGCTGCATCAGCAGCACGTGCGAGAAAACGCGCTGGGGCCACCCGATGCGCCAGGCGCGTGCCGTTCTCCCGGAGCTGCCTGAGCCCGAACTGCCTGAGCCCGAACTGCCGGTGCTGCGCGAGTTTCCCGAGCTGCCCGTGGTGCCGAGGCTTCCGCCTTCGGTCGGTGCGGCGGTCATGTCTACAAACGGTAGAGGCCGAACGGCGCTTTCTGAAACTTCCGCAACAGAGCGCAAACCGCTTGCACTCCTTACGCCGAATTTGCGCCGACTGCGCGGGGGCTACAAGCCCTGCGGCATGGCCGCAGGCTTCCGGAGGGAGAGCCGCGAGCCGCCGTCGAATTTGCAGACGTATCGGCAGATCTTTGCCACTCTCTGACGGCAATCCGCAAAGCAAAATCAAGCTTCAGAAGGACGCGGCCAACTCCTCGAAGTACGCCTTCGACTTCGTCAGCCTGGAGCAGGTCGCGTAGAACTGGGTGTTCTCAGCATCGAAGGTCTTCCAGGGCATCCGGCTCAACAACGTGGACATCGTCGATCCGACGTACAGCGGCGTGATGTTCCGGACGAACTATGTGAGAGGCCGGCCACGGTTCCCGATCAAGGACACGATCTTCAACGACATCACCGTCTCCGGGGCACGCAAGAGCGGGGACGCCTCCGACGCCACGTCCGGCTTCGGGCTCTGGGCGAACGAGCTGCCCGAGGCGGGTCAGGGGCCGGCGCTCGGTGAGGTCACTTCAACGCTGTGAAGTTCAGCGACAACGCCCAGGACGTGAAAAACGCGACAGCACCTTCAAGGTCAACATCAATCCCCAGGAGGGCGGCTTGGGAAGGCGCGGTGCCGTCCGGGAAGCCCCCGGACGGCACCTAGCTACCGCAAGATATTTGCAAGACTTGCGCTAGTCTTGCGTTCATGACGCGACGACTTGCTCAGGTGGCCAAGAAGGTGGGAGTCAGCGAGGCCACGGTCAGCCGGGTGCTCAATGGCAAACCGGGCGTGTCCGAGAGCACCAGGCAGTCCGTTCTGACGGCCCTTGACGTCCTCGGGTACGAGCGGCCGACCCAGCTGCGCGGCGAGCGGGCCCGGCTGGTCGGCCTTGTCCTGCCGGAGCTGCAGAACCCTATCTTCCCCGCGTTCGCCGAGGTGATCGGCGGTGCGCTGGCGCAGCAGGGTCTGACGCCCGTGCTGTGCACCCAGACCAGGGGCGGCGTCTCCGAGGCGGACTACGTGGAGCTGCTGCTCCAGCAGCAGGTCTCCGGAGTCGTATTCGCGGGCGGCCTGTTCGCGCAGATGGACGCGCCGCACGACCACTACCGGCAGCTGTCCGAACGCAAGGTCCCGGTCGTCCTCATCAACGCGGCCATCGAGAATCTCGACTTCCCCTGTGTTTCCTGCGACGACGCCGTCGCCGTCGAGCAGGCCTGGCGCCACCTCGTATCGCTCGGCCACGAGCGCATCGGGCTCGTCCTCGGCCCGCCCGACCACGTGCCCTCGCTGCGCAAGCTCGCAGCGGCCCGGACCGCCGCGGCCGCGGCCGGCGCCGAACTCCCCGAGGCGCACGTCGAGCGGGCTCTGTTCTCCCTGGAGGGCGGCCACGCGGCCGCGTCCCGGCTGCTCGGGCGCGGCATCACCGGAATCATCTGTGCGAGCGATCCGCTGGCGCTCGGGGCGGTACGGGCGGCTCGTCGGCGGGGGCTGGACGTTCCCCGTGACGTTTCCGTCGTCGGATACGACGACTCCGCCTTCATGAACTGCACCGAGCCGCCGCTGACCACGGTCCGCCAGCCCATCGAGGCCATGGGGCGGGCCGCGGTCGAGCTGTTGAGCGCACAGATCCAGGGCGGTGCGGTACAGCCCGGTGAGCTGCTCTTCGAGCCCGAACTGGTGGTCCGGGGGTCGACGGCCCAAGCGCCGCGTCAGCCGTAGTTCAGCGGACCGGCAGTATCTGTCAAACATTTACGAAATCAGCGCGACATCTTGCGTTCATCTGTCGCCGGTGATTGAGTGTGCCGCGCCACCGCTGCCTGTCAGTGGCGGGCCTTCCACGCTCATGCCCGAAGGGGACCACCGATGAGAAGCACCCGGTTCCGTCGCACCTCCCGCAGCCTCCGCACGCCCGCGGCCGCCCTCGTCTCCGCGCTCGCCCTCACCGCCCTCGCTGCCTGCGGCACCAGCAGCAGCGGCGGCGGCCAGGACGCGCCGGCCGGCGGCGGACCGGCCGACGCGGCCGCCCCGCTCGACGCGAAGGCGAAGGTCACGCTCACCGTCGACTGCATGCCGCCGACGGCGAAGGCCGCGGAGCTGAAGCAGTGGAAGGAGGACGTGAAGGAGTTCAACAAGACGTACCCGAACGTCAGGATCGAGGGGAAGTCGACACCGGGTCAGTGCCTGGAGCCGCCCCGCTTCACCGCCATGCTGAAGGCGAAGTCGCAACCGGACGTCTTCTACACCTACTTCACCGACCTGCAGCAGGTGCTGGACAATGACGGCGCCGAGGACATCACGGCGTACGTGACCCCGAAGACCGTCCCCGCGCTCGCGGACATCGACCCCAATGTGCTGAACGTCCTCAAGAAGGACGGCAAGCTCTACGGTTTGCCCACCAGCAACTACACCATGGGCCTGCTGATCAACCGCAAGCTCTTCGAACAGGCCGGGCTCGACCCGAACTCGCCGCCGAGGACCTGGGAAGAGGTCCGCACGGCCGCCAAGGCCATAGCGGGGCTGGGCAAGGGGATATCGGGCTTCGGCGAGTACAGCGCGGGCAACACCGGCGGCTGGCACTACACCGCCACCATGTACGGCCTCGGCGGCACGATCGTCACCGCGGACGGAAGCAAGGCCGCCTTCAACAACGCCCAGGGCAAGCAGATCGTACGGAACCTGCACGCCATGCGCTGGGAGGACGGCAGCATGGGCAAGACTCAGCTGCTGAAGTGGGGCGACCTGCAGAAGCAGATGGCGTCCGACAAACTCGGAATGTTCCTCGCCGCTCCGGACGACATCACGTACATGGTTCAGCAACTGGGCGCCAAGTACGAGAACTTCGGCATGGGCCCGATCCCCGGGGGCAGGTCCACGCTCTTCGGCGGCAACGACTACAAGATCAAGAAAGGCAGCTCCCCGGACAAGATCAAGGCCGCTGTCGCCTGGCTGAGCTTCAAGAACATGACCGTCGGCAAGGGCCAGTTCGACTACGCCCGCTCCAAGGCGGACGGCCTGCCCGTCGGCCTGCCGCAGCCCGCATTCTTCACCGGTGCCAGCAAGACCAGGGACGACAGCCTGAAGTCCGCGAGTGCCACGATGCCGGTCGAGAATTTCAAGGCCTTCATGGACAACCCCGTGCCCGGAAAGGCCGAGCCGCCGAAGGCACAGGAGGTCTACAAGGTCCTCGACAACGTGATGTCGGGTGTGCTGACCAACAAGGACGCCGATCCCGACAAGCTGCTCGCCGAGGCCGAGAAGCAGGTCAACCAGGTACTGGCCAACCAGTAGAGGCGGCAGAGGGCCGGTCCCGGCGGACCGGCCCTCCCGGATCCGGGAGTACCGATGTCGGCCCCCACCCTGTCCGAGCACCCGCGCGAGGAGTTCGTACGGACGCTCAAGCGCAATCTGTCGGCGCACGGATTCCTGATCGGCGCCGTGCTGTGCTTCTCGTTCTTCTCCTGGTACCCGATGGTCAGGGAGTTCGTCCTGGCCTTCCAGAAGACCGAGAACGGGCGGACCACCTGGGCCGGCTGGTCGAACCTGACGTACATCTTCAACGACCCGGCCTTCTGGCAGGCCTGGCGCAACACGCTGCTCTTCACCGGACTCGCGCTGCTCCTCGGCTTCGCGGTGCCGTTCCTCGTCGCCGTCCTGCTGAACGAGTTCCGGCATGCACAGGGCTTCCTGCGCATGCTGGTGTATCTGCCGGTGATGCTGCCGCCCGTCGCCTCGGTGCTGCTGTTCAAGTACTTCTACGACCCGGGTTACGGGCTCTTCAACCGCATCCTCGAAGTGCTGCACCTGCCCGCCCAGGACTGGCTCCAGTCGGCAGACACGGCCATGCTCTCCGTCGTCGTCGCCGCCACCTGGATGAATATGGGCGGCGCCACGCTGATCTACCTGGCGGCACTCCAGGGAATACCGGGCGAGCTGTACGAGGCGGCTGAGCTGGACGGCGCCGGTCTGCTGCGCAAGATCTGGCACGTCACGGTCCCGCAGACGCGCCTCATCCTCTCCCTGATGTTCCTGATGCAGATCATCGCGACGATGCAGGTGTTCACCGAGCCGTTCCTGCTGACCGGCGGAGCGGGCCCCGAAGGTTCCACGACGACCGTCGTCCACCTCATCTACCAGTACGCCTTCAACTTCAACAACTACGGCAGCGCGGCGGCGCTGGGCCTGGTCCTGCTCGTGCTGCTGGCGGGATTCTCCGCCGCGTACGTACGGCTGAGCCGCGACAGCGACGACTAGGACGGGGGACCGAAGATGGCAGAGAGAACTCTGATCTCGCCGGCGCAGCTCGGCAGACCCCGGGGGAAGGTCCTCTACTGGACCGTGTTCGCGGTGGTGGTCGTCGTCTTCGTCGTGGTCTTCCTCGGCCCGCTCTACTGGATGGTCACGGGCGGCCTGAAGTCGACGCAGGAGTTCGCGCAGAGCCCGCCGACCCTCTTTCCGGACTCGGTACACCCGGAGAACTACTCCAGTGCCTGGAACGTCATGGACCTGGCGAGGCTGCTGTTCAACACGCTGTACTACGCCTTCGGCGCGCTCGCCTTCCAGCTCGTGTTCGACGTTGCCGCCGCGTACTCGCTGTCCAAGCTGAGGCCGGTCCTCGGCCACGCCATACTCGCCATGATGCTGGCCACGCTGATGATCCCGGCGACCGTCCTCGTCGTGCCGCAGTACCTCACGGTGCTGGACGTACCGATCGTCGAGCGAAACCTGCTGAACTCGCCCTGGGTGATCTGGCTGCCGTCCGTCACCAACGCGTTCAACATCTTCCTGCTGAAGAGATTCTTCGATTCGATCCCGCGCGAACTGCTGGACGCGGCATCGATCGACGGTGCGTCACCGCTGCGGGCACTGCGATCCGTGGTGCTGCCGGTCTCCAGGCCGATCCTCGGTGTGGTCTCCATCTTCGCGGTCGTGGGCGTCTGGAAGGACTTCCTGTGGCCGATGCTCACCCTCCCCGATCCGACCAGGCAGACACTCAACGTCGGCATCTACTCGCTCGCCGGCGGCGTCCCGGAGAACTGGCTCGTCGCCGCGCTGGCCATCGCTTCGGCTCCGACGCTGATCATCTTCATCGTCTTCCAGCGCAACATCATGAGCGGTCTCACCGCCGGAGGCCTGAAGGGCTGAAGCGCCCTGGCGCCGGACTTTTACGCCCCTCAGCACTCCGTGCCGGACCGCGACCCCCATAAGCACTCCGCCGCCGGCCTTTCCACCGGCGCCCCGCTGTCCGGGCCGGCGGCGGAGTCCCACCTGCCCGAAAGGACCGTCACGTGGCAGCCAACTCTCCGTCCGGGACCACCGACTGGTGGCGCTCCGCCGCCATCTACCAGGTGTACGTACGCAGTTTCGCCGACGGCGACGGAGATGGCACCGGTGATCTCGCGGGCGTACGCGCCAAGCTGCCGTACCTCGCCGAACTGGGCGTCGATGCCCTCTGGTTCAACCCCTGGTACCTGTCACCGCTGGCCGACGGCGGCTACGACGTGGCCGACTACCGGACCATCGACCCCGCCTTCGGCACTCTCGCCGAAGCCGAGAAGCTGATAGCCGAAGCCCGGCAGCTCGGCATCCGTACCATCGTCGACATCGTCCCCAACCATGTCTCCGACCAGCACGCCTGGTTCCGGGCGGCGCTGGCGGGCGGGCCCGGCAGCCCGGAGCGAGAGCTCTTCCACTTCCGGAAGGGGCGCGGCGAGCACGGCGAACTGCCGCCCAACGACTGGCCCTCCCAGTTCGCCGGCTCCACCTGGACCCGGGTCGAGGACGGCGAGTGGTATCTCCACCTCTTCACGCCCGAACAACCCGACCTCAACTGGGCGCACCCCGAGGTCCGCCGGGAGCACGAGGACGTGCTGCGCTTCTGGTTCGAGCGGGGGGTCGCGGGCGTACGGATCGATTCGGCGGCCCTCCTCGCGAAGGATCCCGAGCTGCCTGACTTCGTGGAGGGCAGCGGCCCCCATCCGTACATCGACCGTGACGAACTGCATGACATATACCGCTCCTGGCGGGCGGTCGCCGACGAGTACGGCGCGATCTTCGTAGGGGAGGTGTGGATGCCCGACTCGGAACGGTTCGCGCGCTACCTGCGCCCGGACGAGCTGCACACCGCCTTCAACTTCACCTTTCTGGCCTGCCCGTGGGACGCCGAGCTGCTGCGCAGGTCCATCGAGGAGACCCTTGCCGAGCACGCCCCCGTCGGAGCCCCGGCCACCTGGGTGCTGTGCAACCACGACGTGACGCGTACGGTCACGCGCTACGGGCGCGCGGACACCGGCTTCGACTTCGCCGCCAAGACCTTCGGCACGCCGACCGATCTTACGATTGGCAATCGGCGCGCCAGGGCCGCGGCCCTGCTGTCGCTTGCTCTGCCGGGCGCCGTCTACCTCTACCAGGGCGAGGAACTGGGCCTGCCGGAGGCTGACGTTCCGCCGGCTCGTATCCAGGACCCGATGCACTTCCGCTCCGGCGGCACGGACCCTGGGCGCGACGGCTGCCGGGTGCCACTGCCGTGGGTGGCGGACGCGCCGTACGCCGGCTTCGGGGCGGTCACGGAACCCTGGCTGCCGCAGCCGGAAGGCTGGGCCGCGTATGCAGCGGACCGCCAGGTCGCCGATGGCGGGTCGATGCTGGCCCTCTACCGCGAGGCCCTGCGCATGCGCCGCACGGAACCCGGATTCGGCGACGGCCCGTTCGCGTGGCTTCCGGGGGCGCCTGGCACCCTCGCTTTCGCCCGCGCGAACGGCCTGGTCTGCGTCGTGAACCTCGCCGACAGCCCTGCCGAGCTGCCCGGCTGTACCGCCGTTCTGCTCACCAGCGGCCCGCTCGACGCGGACGGACGGCTTCCCCGGGACACGGCGGCCTGGCTGCGGAGTGACGGATGACGGGGACGGGCTCGGCTCCGGCTCGACAACACCGGTGCCACAGGCCACTCGTCATCAGCCATCGGCCCCGGTCACCGGCCACCGGTCATCGGAGCTGAAGCACTCCTAGGCGTCCGGGATGTCGGCCTTGGCCCGAATGAGGGTCTCGCGGGAAACGACCACGATCCGCTCGTAGTCGGCGCGCGCGGCATCGGCGGGGAGCTCGGGATCGAGTACGGCCGTCCGGTCGGTCCCGATCACCGCAAAGTCCCCGTCCTCGAGCTCGAAGATGTCCGGGCATGTCTGCCCGGACAGGCTTCCGCGCTGACGGGGGGAGGCGCCGATCCTGCGCACGATCTTCACTGAGGTCCTTTGAGCTGGGGCGGGCAGCCGAAATCCAGGACGGACGACCAGTGCGGGGTTGTGGGGTCCTGACAAGACGGCTGTAACCCCTCGATTCAACCGTGGGTCGGCCTCAGGCGCCACCAGAATCGCCACACGCACCAGCGATGATTCACGAGGACGGCGGATCGGTGGTGCCGCGCCTCCCGTCCACGATCCGGTCGGCGGCGCGGCCGAGTGCCGCCTCTTCCGACTCGTAGCGGAGACCCGAACGGTGTGAGCGCGTCGCCTTCCAGAAGTCGCGGAAGACCGGACTCCGGCAGATCACCCGCAGATGTACCTTCGCCTCTTCAAGGTTGACGTACCCCGTTCGGTAGGCGTGCAGCACATTGTTGTAGACGACGTTGCAGTAGAGGTACTGCTGCTGGGTCGTCAGTGGCACATCTTCGTCGAAGGTGTTCAGCACCGCGGCCAGATGCGGGTGCTCGATGGCCTTGTACAGCATCTCGTTCTGCAGCCGGTGCTGGTCGGTGAGGTCGGACCGCTGCAGGACGCCGTGCGAGCGTTTCATGTACTCCAACTGGTCCTTCATGCAGTGGTACTGGCGGATCAGGTGCCGCTGCTGCACGACCAGGGTGAGGATGAAGACCCCGAAGCAGAGGACGGAGATCACCGCTTCGGCTGAGGAGACGTTTCTGCCGGGTGCTAGCGCGTCGACCACCGCGCTGATCGCCAGGCTCAGAGCCACCGCGAGCACGACCATCAAGGTTGTGCAGACCAGGGTGAACGCGACTGCGGCCATCACCCCCCGTCGCTGTCCAGCTCCTTGTGTGGTCATGTCAACCCCCGATTCGTTCGCGACCTGTTGCGGTGACCGGACAGGGGTGCAGTGCGGGCCGGCGGGCGGTCGCTGCAGCGTTGTGCCGCCTCCAGAATGCCCAGCGGTGCCGACCGGCAGGAGGCGGAGAAGAGGGCGCACGGTGGGAACGGGCTGCCGTCGAACCGTGGGCCGTGTCACATGTGTGCCCCGAATGCGCCTGCTAACAAACGTTCACTTGTTTCATGACCTGAAGTCCGTACCAGGCGTGGCTAGGATCGACAGCCGTTCCGAACTCAGGAGGCGCAGAAGTGAGCAGGACCCCCATCCCCGTCGTCGTGCTCGCCGGGTTCCTGGGGTCCGGCAAGACAACGCTCCTCAACCACCTGCTCAGCCGGCGTGGGGGCAACAGGATCGGTGCGATCGTCAACGACTTCGGGGCGATCGAGATCGACGCGATGACGCTGGCCGGGCAGGCCGGCTCCACAGTCTCGCTCGGCAACGGCTGTATGTGCTGCGCCGTCGACGGGAGCGAACTCGACGTCTACCTGGAGAAGCTGACCAGCCCCTCCGCCCGGCTCGACGTGATCGTCATCGAGGCGAGCGGTCTCGCCGAGCCGCAGGAACTCGTCCGCATGATTCTCGGCAGTGAGAACCCGCACGTGATGTACGGCGGCCTGGTCCAGGTGGTCGACGCCGTCGAGTTCGACGCGACACGGCAGCGGCACCCGGAGATCGACCGGCACCTCGGTATCGCCGACCTCGTGGTGCTCAACAAGACCGAGCGGGCGTCCGGGCCGGATCTCACCCGGCTGCATGAGGTGGTCGGGCAGCTCAGCCCCGGGACGCCCGTCATCCCGGCGTCGTACGGCCGCATCGACCCCGAGCTGCTCTTCGAGTGCAAGCCCCGGGCCGAAGTGGTGGGCCAGCTCTCCTTCGAGGATCTGCACGACCACCACGAGGACCCCGACCACGACGGCGAACCCGGTCACGGCGGGCCTCCCGTGCATGTGCACTCGGCATACGAAAGCGTGGACTTCGTCTCGCCGCAGCCGATGAATCCGCGTCGGCTCATGGACTTCCTCGACACCCGGCCCGACGGCCTCTACCGCATCAAGGGCTTCGTCGACTTCGGGGCGGCCGACCCGCGCAACCGGTACGGGCTGCACGCGGTCGGCCGCTTCCTCCGCTTCACCCCGCAGCCGTGGCCGCAGGCCGAGCAGCCCATCACCCAACTGGTGCTGATCGGCGCGGGAGTTGACGCCGACGACCTGCGCACGGCCCTGGACGCGTGCCGGGAAACCCGGCCGCCGCAGGACGCCGCCGACGAGCGGAACATGTGGGGCGTCCTGCGGTTCGTACAGCAGTAAGTACGGTAACTACGCGTGCGGGTGCCCTCACCGGCACCCGCACCCCCTACCGGTTACGCCGGTCCTGCCAGCGACGCCACCAGCACTGTCAGCGGAGTGCCCGAGCCGTCGCGGCGCGGGTCCGGGAGCGGCAGTTCGACGGGCGTGCCGTTCGCGGTTGCCGCGCGTGCCGGTGTCGCCCCCACCCAGGCGAGGACCAGCAGGTCCTCGCCCTTGAGGAAGCGCTGGCAGCGCACCCCGCCCGTCGCCCGTCCCTTGCGCGGGTACTGGTCGAAGGGGGTGAGTTTCGCCGTCCGTACGGAGTCGTCGAGCGTGCCGCGCGATCCGGCGACCGTGAACACCACGGCGTCGGCGGCCGGGTCGACCGCCGAGAAGTGGATCACCTTTGCGCCCTCGGACAGCTTGATCCCCGCCATGCCGCCGGCCGGCCGGCCCTGAGGCCTCACCTGCGCCGCCGGGTAGCGCAGCAGCTGCGCGTCGTCGGTGGTGAAGACGAGGTCCTCCTCGCCGGTACGCAACTCGACCGCACCGACGATCCGGTCACCGTCCCGGAGGCCGATGACCTCCAGTTCGTCCTTGTTGGCCGGGTAGTCCGGGACGACGCGCTTGACGACACCCTGCTCGGTACCGATCGCCAGACCGGGCGAGGCCTCGTCGAGCGTCGTGAGGCAGACGACGCTCTCGCCCGTCTCCAGCGTCAGGAACTCCGAGACCGGAGCGCCACCCGCCAGGTTGGGCGCCGCCGCCGTGCCCGGCAGCTGCGGCAGGTCGATCACGGGCAGTCGCAGCAGGCGGCCGGCCGAGGTGACCACTCCGATGTCCGCGCGGGCCGTCGCCAGGACGGACGAGACGATCACATCATGCTTGGCCCGCTTGCCGCTGTCGTCGGCCGGCTCGCCCGTGACCGTACGGGCCAGCAGTCCGGTCGAGGACAGCAGCACCCGGCACGGGTCGTCCGCCACCTCCAGCGGTACCGCCGCGACCGGGGAGCCCGCGGACTCCAGCAGGACCGTACGCCGGTCGGTGCCGAACTTCTTGGCCACCGCGGCCAGTTCGGTGGAGACCAGCTTGCGCAGCTCGGCGTCCGAGTCCAGGATCCCGGTCAGCTCGTCGATCTCTCCCGTGAGCCGGTCGCGCTCCGACTCCAGCTCGATACGGTCGAACCTGGTGAGCCTGCGCAGCGGGGTGTCGAGAATGTACTGCGTCTGGATCTCACTCAGCGAGAACTGCTCGATCAGCCGCTCCTTGGCCTGCGCCGAGTTGTCGCTGGAGCGGATGAGCCGGATGACCTCGTCGATGTCGAGCAGTGCCACCAGCAGGCCCTGGACCAGGTGCAGCCGGTCCCGCCGCTTGGTCCGGCGGAACTCGCTGCGCCGCCGGACGACCTCGAAACGGTGGTCGAGATAGACCTCGAGCAGCTCCTTGAGGCCCAGCGTCAGCGGCTGGCCGTCGACCAGCGCCACGTTGTTGATGCCGAAGGACTCCTCCATCGGCGTCAGCTTGTAGAGCTGCTCCAGCACGGCTTCCGGGTGGAAGCCGTTCTTGATCTCGATCACCAGGCGCAGCCCGTGCGAACGGTCGGTGAGGTCCTTGACGTCCGCGATGCCCTGGAGCTTCTTCGAGCCGACCAGGTCCTTGATCTTGGCGATCACCTTTTCCGGACCGACCGTGAACGGCAGTTCCGTGACCACGAGGCCCTTGCGGCGCGCCGTGACGTCCTCCACGGTCGCGGTGGCACGGATCTTGAAGGTGCCACGGCCGTTCTCGTACGCGTCCTTGATCCCGGCGAGGCCCACGATCCGCCCGCCGGTCGGCAGGTCGGGTCCGGGCACGAAGCGCATCAGGGTCTCGAGGTCGGCGCCCGGGTGCTTGATCAGATGCCTGGCGGCGGCGATCACCTCGCCCAGGTTGTGCGGCGGCATGTTCGTCGCCATGCCGACTGCGATCCCGGAGGCGCCGTTGACCAGGAGGTTCGGATAGGCCGCGGGCAGCGCGGCCGGCTCCCGCTCCTGCCCGTCGTAGTTCGGCGAGAAGTCGACGGTGTCCTCGTCGATCGACTCGGTCATCAGTGACGTGGCGTCGGCCATCCGGCACTCGGTGTACCGCATGGCGGCCGGCGGGTCGTCGTTGCCGAGGGAGCCGAAGTTCCCGTGGCCGTCGACCAGCGGCAGCCGCATCGAGAACGGCTGCGCCATGCGCACGAGTGCGTCGTAGATCGAGGCGTCACCGTGCGGGTGCAGCTTGCCCATCACCTCACCGACGACGCGGGCGCACTTCACGTAGCCGCGGTCGGGGCGCAGGCCCATCTCGTTCATCTGGTAGACGATGCGCCGGTGGACGGGCTTCATGCCGTCGCGGGCGTCCGGCAGGGCCCGCGAGTAGATCACCGAGTAGGCGTACTCGAGGAAGGAGCCCTGCATTTCGTCGACGACGTCGATGTCGAGGATCTTCTCCTCGAAATCCTCCGGCGGCGGGGTCTTCGTGCTGCGGCGGGCCATCGCTGCTGCGGCTCCTTCACCAACATGGTCTGGATCTGTCGCGGACCATTGTGGACCGCCCCACCGACAACGCCGACCTCGACCCTCCTCGTTCCCCGTTCCCGGGGCGTTCCGTCGGAGGGGGGATCCCCGGTAAGAGTGCTCCGGCACGGGAACTTCGCCAGGTCTCGGCGCGCTTGCATACAGTGGCAGAACTGTTTCTGGTGACGCAGTCATCACGCGATCGAAGGGATGTACATGCCCATGGGTCACACGGCCACAGCGCAGGCCGGTTCCGGAGGCCTGACAGCGACCGAGCACCGCCTGTCCAACGGTCTGCGCGTGGTGCTCTCAGAGGACCACCTGACCCCGGTCGCCGCGGTCTGCCTCTGGTACGACGTCGGCTCACGGCACGAGGTCGAGGGACGTACGGGCCTCGCCCACCTCTTCGAGCACCTGATGTTCCAGGGCTCGGCGAGCGTGCCGGGCAACGGGCACTTCGAACTGGTCCAGGGCGCGGGCGGTTCGCTCAACGGCACCACCAGCTTCGAGCGCACCAACTACTTCGAGACCATGCCCGCGCACCAGCTGGAGCTGGCCTTGTGGCTCGAGGCCGACCGGATGGGCTCGCTGCTCACCGCGCTGGACGAGGACTCCATGGAGAACCAGCGCGACGTCGTCAAGAACGAACGCCGCCAGCGCTACGACAACGTCCCGTACGGCACCGCTTTCGAGAAGCTGACCGCCCTCGCCTACCCCGAGGGCCATCCGTACCACCACACCCCGATCGGTTCGATGGCCGACCTCGACGCCGCCTCCCTGGAGGACGCGCGGAACTTCTTCCGTACGTACTACGCGCCGAACAACGCCGTGCTGTCGGTCGTCGGCGACATCGACCCCGAGAAGACGCTGGCCTGGATCGAGAAGTACTTCGGTTCGATCCCGTCCCACGACGGCAAGCAGCCGCCACGGGGCGGCGAGCTCCCGGACGTCATCGGTGAGCAGCTGCGCGAGGAGATCGTGGAGGAGGTGCCGGCCCGCGCTCTGATGGCCGCCTACCGTCTCCCGCAGGACGGTACCCGGGAGTGCGACGCCGCGGACCTGGCACTCACCGTCCTCGGCGGCGGCGAGTCCTCGCGACTGCACAACCGGCTGGTCCGCCGCGACCAGACCGCGGTCGCGGCCGGCTTCGGCCTGCTGCGGCTGGCCGGTGCGCCCTCGCTCGGCTGGCTGGACGTGAAGACGTCCGGCGGTGTCGAGGTGCCGCAGATCGAGGCCGCCGTCGACGACGAGCTCGCGCGGTTCGCCGCCGAGGGGCCGACGGAGGAGGAGATGGAGCGCGCCCAGGCGCAGCTGGAGCGGGAGTGGCTGGACCGGCTCTCCACGGTCGCGGGCCGCGCCGACGAACTCTGCCGCTATGCCGTGCTGTTCGACGACCCGCAGCTCGCCCTGACCGCCGTACAGCGCGTTCTCGACATCACCGCGGAAGAGGTGCAGGCCGTGGCCGCGGCCCGGCTGCGCCCCGACAACCGGGCGGTCCTCGTGTACGAGCCGCTCGCCGCCGAGGACGCGGAGGGCGCAGAGAACACGGACGAGAGCGACACCGAAGGGGCGCAGCAGTGAGCGACGCAGAGGTCACCACCATGGAGTTCCACCCGCAGCCGCAGGCGGGCGAGGCGAAGCCGTGGGCCTTCCCGGCCCCCGAGAGGGCCACGCTGGACAACGGCCTGACCGTGCTGCGCTGCCACCGCCCCGGTCAGCAGGTGATCGCGGTCGAGATCATCCTCGACGCCCCGCTGGACGCCGAGCCGGAAGGCCTCGACGGCGTGGCCACGATCATGGCGCGCGCCCTGTCCGAGGGCACCGACAAGCACACCGCCGAGGAGTTCGCCGCGGAGCTGGAGCGGTGCGGCGCGACACTGGACGCGCACGCCGACCACTCGGGCGTGCGGGTCTCGCTCGAAGTGCCCGCCTCCCGGTTGCCCAAGGCGCTCGGACTGCTGGCCGAGGCCCTGCGGGCACCGGCGTTCGCGGACAGCGAAGTGGACCGGCTCGTACGCAACCGGCTCGACGAGATCCCGCACGAGCTGGCCAATCCCTCCCGCCGAGCGGCCAAGCAGCTCTACGCCGAGCTGTTCCCCGCCGAGGTACGCATGTCGCGCCCGCGGCAGGGCAGCGAGGAGACGGTCGCGCGGATCGACTCCGCGGCCGTGAGGGGCTTCTACGAGGCCTACGTCCGCCCCGCGACGACGACCGCGGTGGTCGTCGGCGACTACGCGGGCACCGATCTGGACGCCGTGCTCGCGGAGACGCTGGGCGCCTGGACCGGTGGCGCCGCGAAGCCGCGCCCGGTGCCGCCGGTGAGCGCCGACGACACCGGTCGTGTGGTGATCGTCGACCGCCCCGGCGCCGTGCAGACGCAGCTGCTGATCGGCCGCGTGGGCCCCGACCGGCACGACCGTGTCTGGGCGGCGCAGGTACTGGGCACGTACTGCCTCGGCGGCACCCTCACCTCCCGGCTGGACCGCGTCCTGCGGGAGGAGAAGGGCTACACCTACGGGGTCCGGGCCTTCGGCCAGGTTCTGCGTTCGGCTGCTCCTGATCCCTCCGGGGGCGCGCCGGGCGCCGCCATGCTCGCCATCAGCGGCTCGGTCGACACCCCGAACACGGGCCCGGCGCTGGAGGACCTCTGGAAGGTGCTGCGCACGCTCGCTGCCGAGGGGCTCACCGACGCCGAACGGGACGTCGCCGTACAGAACTTGGTGGGCGTCGCTCCCCTGAAGTTCGAGACGGCCGCGTCCGTCGCCGGCACGCTCGCCGACCAGGTCGAACAGCACCTCCCGGACGACTACCAGGCGCAGTTGTACGTACAGCTGGCCGAAACCGGCACGGTGGAAGCCACGGCGGCGGCAGTCAGCGCGTTCCCGGTCGTCCGGCTGGTGACCGTGCTCGTGGGAGACGCGTCGCAGATCAAGGAGCCGGTGAAGGCGCTCGGGATCGGCGAAGTGACCGTTGTCACCGGCTGATCGGGCGTAAGCGGCAGGAAGAGGGACGAGAGGGACCCCGGTGGCCAGGGAGCCGCCGGGGTCTCCTTTATGTCCGGTTTATTGCGGAGGTTGGGTATCTGGCCTGTGGCGTGCACTACAAAAAACCGTGTCTGTTTGGTGATTGACAGATGAGACGCCTAGCGTCTGTCCGGCTGTCCGTCAGATGTGAGCGCCGCACCCGCGGCACCGGACAGCCATCGCCGAGTCCCCGTCAGGCGCGAGCCTGGGGAGCCGGGGACCCACCACGTCCCTGGGGTGAATCGGGCCTCCTCGCCAGAGGAAGCCCGTAGGAGACCTTCCTGCTCCGAACCCGTCAGCTAACCCGGTAGGCGAGAAGGAAGGAAAGGATCAGCCTCTTCATGGCGTTCACCCGTGCCACCGGGAAGCACCGTCGTCCGAGCCGTATGACCCGCCAGAGCGCGAACATCGCGGGCATCGCCACCCTCGCCACCGCAGGCGTCGTGGGCACGCTGAGCTCGCCGGCCTTCGCCGCCGCCGACACCGCGGCCGCGACGGTCGAGGACACCGGCCTCAACGCCATCGTCGTGGCCGACACCCTCGCCGCGCAGATCGACGCCCAGGCCCGGGCCCAGCAGCAGGCCGCCGACGCGGCCGCCGCCGAGGCGAAGGCCGCGGCCGAGGCGAAGAAGAGGGCCGAGGAGGCCAAGCGCAAGGCGGAGGCGAAGGCCAAGGCGGAGCGTGAGGCCAAGGAGCGCGCGGCCCGCGAGGCCGAGCGCAAGCGCCTGAACACCTATGTCTCCCCCGTCGCCGGCTCGTACGTCTCCACCGCCTACCAGGCGGGCGGCGCCGTCTGGTCCTCCGGCAGCCACACGGGCATCGACTTCCACGCGGCCTCCGGCACCTCGGTGCGCGCGGTGGGCACGGGCACCGTCGTCGAGGCCGGGTGGGGCGGCGCGTACGGCAACAACGTCGTGATCAAGATGAACGACGGCACCTACACCCAGTACGGCCACCTGTCCTCCCTCTCGGTCTCCGTCGGGCAGTCCGTCACCCCGGGGCAGCAGATCGGCCTCGCCGGCTCGACCGGCAACTCCACCGGGCCGCACCTCCACTTCGAGGCCCGGACGAGCCCGGAGTACGGGTCGGACATCGACCCGATCGGCTACCTGCGCTCGCACGGCGTCAACCTCTGACACCCGGAACCGACCGTTCCGTGAAGGCCCCGGCTGCTGTCGGGGCCTTCGGCGTTCTCCCGGCGTTCCGCGTCGCGCGCTCGGGCAGGGGATTCCGGCCAAAAGATATGCATGGATTCCCGGCCGCCATCGGAAATTCGCGCGCGCTGCAATAGAGTCGCAGAACAGGCGTCGTTCGACCGCGTTTCGCGGAGATTAAGGCGGAGGTCCGGTCATGCGCATTCCCGCGCACTCGGTATGCACGGCAATCCGCGACGACATCGTCTCCGGTGTCTTCGAACGCGGCAGCCGCCTCACCGAGGAGGTACTCGCCCGCCGTTACGGCGTCTCGCGCGTCCCCGTCCGCGAGGCTCTGCGCACCCTGGAGTCCGAGGGCTTCGTGGTCACCCGCCGGCACGCGGGCGCCTGCGTGGCCGAGCCCTCCGAGCAGGAGGCGGCCGACCTGCTGGAGATGCGGATGCTGCTCGAGCCCCTGGGTGCCGCGCGGGCAGCCCAGCGCCGGACCGAGGCGCACCTCAAGGTGCTGCGCGGTCTGGTACGCCTCGGCCAGGATCGGGCCCGTCGGGGACAGGGTGAGGACCTGCGCTCGCTGGGCGGCTGGTTCCACGAGACGCTGGCCCAGGCATCGGGCAGTCCCGGCCTCACGGCGCTGCTCACCCAGCTCCGGCACAAGATCGCCTGGATGTACGCGGTCGAGGCGCCCGTCCGCCCGCTGGAGTCCTGGGCCGAGCACGGCGCGATCGTGGACGCCGTGGCCCGCGGTGACGCGGAACGGGCCCGGGCGCTGACGGTGCAGCACTCGGAGCGGGTCGCCGCCGCGCACCGGCTGCGGCGCACCGAAAGGGTGAGGACTTCGCAACGTGCCGTAAACATCGCGAGCGCCCCCAATTAACAGATCCGCCGTATACAAAGAAAGGTTGATTCCCGGGGACTATTTCCGGCTGCCCGCATTTGATGACACGTACATAAGACGTGCAAAACAAGTGCGGTAAAAACGCCGGAGCCGCGGCTTCCCTTTCGGGTGCCGCGGCTCCGGCGTTACTGCGCCGGCCGGCTGTGGCCGGTACGGGTCAGACGGTCTCGGGAAGCTCTTCGAGCCCCTCGGCGACCAGCTTCGCGAGCCGGTCGAGAGCCGCGTCCGCGCCGTCGGCCTCGGAGGCGAGCACGATCTCCTCGCCGCCCTGGGCGCCGAGGCCGAGGACCGCGAGCATGGAGGCGGCGTTGACGGGGTTCCCCTCGGCCTTGGCGATCGTCACGGGGACGCCGGAGGCCGTCGCGGCGCGGACGAAGATCGAGGCGGGCCGGGCGTGCAGGCCTTCGGCCCAGCCGACGTTGACGCGGCGCTCAACCATGGTGATGCCCTTCAGGTCTTTACGGTTGTCTAGACCAGTCTCTCATGTGGTGCGGGGTGCTCGGGTTCCGGCCCGGGGTGGCAAACCGCCTGCCGTTCGGCTTCCCCAGACTGCCCCGCGCCACGCGCCGCCGCGACCCGTACTCTTTCCCCATGCAGCCCTCGCCGGCCCAGAACCTGCACCACGCCTACCCGGCCCACTGGGAAGCCGACGTAGTGCTGCGCGACGGCGGCACCGCGCGGATCAGGCCCATCACCACCGAGGACGCCGAACGCCTGGTCAGCTTCTACGAGCAGGTGTCGGACCAGTCGAAGTACTACCGCTTCTTCGCCCCCTATCCCAGGCTCTCGGACCGCGACGTCCACCGCTTCACCCATCACGACTACGTGGACCGGGTCGGCCTCGCGGCCACGGTCGGCGGCGAGTTCATCGCCACCGTCCGCTACGACCGGATCGACGCGGAGGGCAGGCCCGCATCGGCTCCGGCGGACGAGGCGGAGGTCGCGTTCCTCGTCCAGGACGCCCACCAGAGGCGCGGCGTCGCCTCCGCTCTCCTCGAACACATCGGTGCGGTCGCCCGTGAGCGCGGAATCCGGCGGTTCGTGGCCGAGGTGCTGCCCGCCAACACCAAAATGATCAAAGTGTTCACGGACGCCGGGTACACCCAGAAACGCAGCTTCGAGGACGGCTCCGTCCATCTCACCTTCGACCTCGAACCCACCGACCGGTCCCTCGCCGTGCAGCGCGCCCGTGAACAGCGCGCCGAAGCGCGCTCCGTGCAGCGCCTCCTGTCGCCCGGGGCGGTCGCCGTCATCGGCGCCGGCCGCGCGCCGGGCGGTGTCGGCCGGTCCGTCCTGCGCAACCTCGTCGGCTCCGGCTTCACCGGACGTACGTACGCCGTGAACCGCGCCCTCCCGGCCGGGGGCGGCACGCTCGACGGCGTCCCCGCGTACCGGTCCGTCGGTGAGATCGGCGAGCACGTCGACCTGGCTGTCGTGGCCGTCCCCGCCGAACGGGTGCCCGAGGCCGTGGCCGACTGCGGTGAGCACGGTGTGCAGGGCCTCGTCGTGCTGTCGGCCGGTTACGCGGAGAGCGGCGCCGAAGGCCGCGAGAGGCAGCGTGAACTGGTCCGCCAGGCCCGCTCGTACGGCATGCGCATCATCGGCCCGAACGCCTTCGGCATCATCAACACCGCGGACGACGTCCGGCTGAACGCCTCGCTGGCACCCGAGCTGCCCACGCCGGGCCGGATCGGCCTGTTCACCCAGTCCGGCGCGATCGGCATAGCCCTGCTGTCGGGGCTGCTGCGGCGCGGCGCCGGGCTGTCCACGTTCATCTCGGCGGGCAACCGCGCCGACGTCTCCGGCAACGACTTCCTGCAGTACTGGTACGAGGACCCCGCCACCGATGTGGCCCTGCTCTACCTTGAAACACTCGGCAACCCCCGCAAGTTCACCCGCCTCGCCCGGCGCACCTCCCTGGTCAAGCCGGTCGTCGTCGTCAAGGGCGGCCGGCACAGCGGCAGCGCCCCGCCCGGCCACGCGGTGCCGGTCACACGCATACCCGATGCGGCGGTCTCCGCCCTGCTGCGCCAGGCGGGTGTGATCCGGGTCGACACCGTCACGGAACTCGTGGACGTCGGGCTGATGCTGGCGGACCAGCCGCTGCCCGCCGGGCCACGGGTGGCGATCTTCGGGAACTCCGAATCGCTCGGTCTGCTCACGTACGACGCCTGCCTGACCGAAGGGCTGCGCCCCCTCCCGCCGCGCGACCTCACCACCGCCGCGACCCCGGCGGATTTCCGCGCAGCGCTGGCCGAGGCGCTCGCGGACGACGCGTGTGACGCGGTCGTGGTGACGGCGATCCCGTGGGTGGGGGAGAACGGCGCGATCGAGTCCGGCGACGGCGAGGTGCTGGCGGCGGCGCTGCGCGACGCGGCGGCGGACGCCCCGGCCAAGCCGGTCGCCGTGGTCCACGTGGAAATCGGCGGCCTGGCGGAGGCCCTGGCAGCAGCGACCAGCACGGCGACCCGGGCCGCGGCCCGAGTGGGCGAGGCGCCCTCCGCCCCGGACGGCCGGGAAGGCCGCGGCGGGCCGGTGCGACCGAGCACCGCCGAAGAGTCGAACGCCATGGCTCCCCGAGTCCCGGACGTCTCTGAGACCGGCGGGGTGTCGGGAGCCCCGGGCCACGGCCACGGAAAGGCCACCGATCCGGATGGCTCCGGGCCAGTCGCAGCCTCCGCAAGTCCGGCGCCGCAGGGCCTGGCGGCGTGGGCGAGGGGCCTCGGCGGTCTGGGGAGCCGGGCACAGGCCGGCATCTTCGGCAGAACGGGGAGTGGCTCTGAGCCGAGCACGACCGGCGCGGTGGGCGACGGCGCCGTACAGGCCGCGCCCGGCACCACGGACGCCGCGGCCCACGCCAGGGCCGGAGGCGTGGGCGACCGCACCGGCCCGCGGAAGGCGCCGGGCGGCGGGGGCGAACGCATACCCGCGTATCCCGCTGCCGAGCGGGCCGTCCGGGCGCTGGCCGAGGCCGTGCGGTATGCCCAGTGGCGGCGGGAGGCCGCCGAGCCCGGGCGGGTGCCCGAAGCGATCAACGACAGCATCGACGAGTCCGGCGCGGCCGCCCAGCTCGAGCGGCTGCTCGAGCCCGTGGTGGGGGAGCGCGGCATCGGCCTCCCGGCCGCCGATGCCCACCAGCTGCTGGCGCGGTACGGGATCTCCGTACTGCCGACCCTTCCCGCGCCCGGCCCGGATGCCGCCGTCGAGGCCGCCGCGCGCCTCGGCTACCCCGTCGCGCTCAAGACCACCGCGCCCCACCTGCGGCACCGTCCCGATCTCGGCGGTGTACGCCTCGACCTCACGACCGAGGAAGAACTGCGGCGCTCATACAGCGAGTTGACCGAAGCGCTCGGCAAGCCCGCGGAGCTGCAGCCCGTCGTACAGGCCATGGTCCCGCGCGGCGTGGACACGGTCGTACGGTCGGTGATCGACCCGGCGGCCGGCCCCGTGCTCTCCTTCGGGCTGGCCGGGGCGGCCTCCGAACTGCTGGGCGACACCGCCCACCGGCTCGTCCCGGCCACCGACCGGGACGCGGCGGAGTTGATCAGATCCATCCGGACCGCACCGCTCCTCTTCGGCTGGCGCGGCTCGGCACCCGTCGACACCTCGGCGCTCGAGGAACTGCTCCTCCGGGTGTCCCGGCTGGTGGACGACCACCCCGAGGTGATCGGCGTCGCCCTCGAGCCGGTGGTGGTCGCCACCCAGGGCCTGTCGGTGCTCGGCGCGACGGTACGGATCGCCCGGCCGCCGGCCAGAACCGATCTCGGCCCCCGCACACTCCCCAGCTACTGAGCCGGAGCCGCTGAGCCCGCCCACCCGAGCCTGCCCCAGGCCCCGCCCGCAGAGGCCACGCCCCGGCCCCGAGGCCGCCCATCGAGCGCGCCCGCCCAGCCCCCGCCAAGCGCCACCCACAGGGCGGCCTCCGCAGCCACCGGGCCCCCGTAGGATGGACCCCATGGCGAAGACCGGTACGACGACCCAGGGGCTGCGCGCGGCGATCGAGCGCAGCGGCTACTACCCGGCCCTAGTGGCCGAGGCGGTGGAGGCCGCTGTCGGCAGCGAACCCATTTCGTCGTACCTGGTGCACCAGGAGACCACCTTCGACTCCAACGAGGTGCGCCGCCACGTCACGGTTCTGGTCCTGACCGGGAACCGGTTCATCGTCAGCCACACCGACGAGCAGGCCGCCGACACGACTTCCCCCACGCCGTACGCCACGACCTCCACCGAGTCGGTCAAGCTGGCGAAGATCTCCTCCGTCGTGCTGAGCCGTGTCGTCGCCAACCCGGAGTCGTACACCCCGGGCACCCTGCCCCGCGAGGTCGTCCTCACCATCGGCTGGGGTGCCGTTTCCCGGCTCGACCTGGAGCCTGCCGCATGCGGTGACCCCAACTGCGAGGCCGACCACGGCTATACGGGCAACTCCACCGCGGACGACCTGAGCCTGCGGGTCAGCGAGGCCGGTGACGGCCCGGACACCGTGCGCCAGACGCTCGCGTTCGCCCAGGCTCTCTCCGAAGCGACCGCGGCGACCGGCCGCTGATGGTCCAGCCCGCCTGGCAGTACGACGAGAACGCCACGCCGCTCGCCCTCGACACCGCCCCCGTCCCGGAGTACGGCTCGGGCTCGCTCGCGGACCTGCTGCCCACCCTCGCCGCGGGCCAGGGCGTACCGGGCCTGGACGTCACCCTCACCGAACTCGCCCCCGCCGACCGGAACTGCGTCTTCCTGATCGACGGCCTCGGCTGGGAGCAGATCAAGGCGCATCCGGACGAGGCCCCGTACCTCACCGCACTGCTCGCGAGCTCCCGGGGCGGCACCGGACGCCCGATCACCGCGGGCTTCCCCGCCACCACGGCGACTTCGCTGGCCTCCGTCGGTACGGGCCTGCCGCCCGCCGCGCACGGCCTGCCCGGTTACACCGCCCGCAACCCGGAAACCGGCGAGCTGATGAATCAGCTCCGCTGGAAGCCGTGGACCGACCCGCACGTCTGGCAGCCGTACCCGACCGTCTTCCAGCTGGCCGACGCCGCCGGCGTGCACACCGCACAGGTGTCCTCGCCGACCTTCCAGCACACCCCGCTCACCAGGATCGCGCTCAGCGGCGGCGCGTTCCACGGCCGGCTCTCCGGCGAGGAGCGGATGGACCTGGCCGCAGAGCAACTGGCCATGGGAGACCGTTCGCTGGTCTACACGTACTACAGCGACGTCGACGGCAAGGGGCACCGCTTCGGGGTCGACTCCGACGCCTGGCGCGGTCAGGTGATGTACGTCGACCGGCTCGTCCAGCGCCTCGCAGAACAGCTCCCGCCCCGCGCGGCCCTCTATGTCACCGCCGACCACGGCATGATCGACATCCCGTTCGACGAGGAGTCGCGCATCGACTTCGACGAGGACTGGGAGCTGAAGGCCGGCGTGGCCCTGCTGGGCGGAGAGGGCCGGGCCCGCCATGTCTATGCCGTGCCGGGCGCCCACAACGACGTCCTCACGGTCTGGCGCGAGGTGCTGGGCGAGCAGTTCTGGGTGGCGAGCCGGGACGAGGCGATAGCGGCCGGCTGGTTCGGCCGGCCCGGCCAATGCGACGAGCGCGTGTACGGCAGGATCGGTGACGTCGTCGCCGCCGCTCACGCGGATGTGGTCATCACCGCCTCGCGGAACGAACCGCACGAGTCCCTGATGGTGGGGATGCACGGCTCGATGACCGCCGCGGAGCAGCTGGTTCCGCTACTCGAAGTACGTTCCTGACCTCCCTCGTCCGAACCGGTCCCGAAAGGCTGTCACTTCCCCATGCCCGAGCTGGTGTTCTTCTCCGGAACCATGGATTGCGGGAAGTCGACCCTGGCCCTCCAGATCGGGCACAACCGGTCCGCGAGAGGCTTGCAAGGTGTGATCTTCACGCGCGACGACCGGGCGGGGGAGGGGAAGCTCTCCTCGCGCCTCGGCTTGGTGACGGAGGCGGTTGAGGCAGCCCCAGGTATGGATCTGTATGCCTATCTGGTGGACCAGATGTCGCGGGGCAGCCGGGTGGACTATGTCATCGTGGACGAGGCGCAGTTCCTGGCGCCTGAGCAGATCGACCAGCTGGCTCGTGTCGTGGACGACCTGGAGCTGGATGTCTTTGCCTTCGGCATCACGACGGACTTCCGTACCAAGCTCTTCCCGGGCTCGCAGCGCCTGATCGAGTTGGCGGACCGGATCGAGACGCTCCAGGTGGAGGCGATGTGCTGGTGCGGCGCCCGGGCCACTCACAATGCGCGCACGGTGGGCGGCGAGATGGTCGTCGAGGGTGAGCAGGTCGTCGTGGGCGATGTCGACCGTCCGGCCGAGGAGATCGGCTACGAGGTCTTGTGCCGCCGTCACCATCGCCGGCGCATGACGAGCGCCACGGCCCATGCCGGTGCGCTCTCGCCCGACGTACTACCGGTCGCAGCCTCGTAACGCGCGTTCTCTTACGCGGAAGTCACGACCTCCTGTGCACAGACCGGCGCATTTTCTTGAGGTAGGCCGCGAGCGAGGCCCGGCCGGCGTTGGACAGCGCCAGGCCGGCCAGTGGCTCGGCGATCCCGCTGGAGCCGACGGCGAGGATGCGGCCCCAGCCGTGCTCCCGCATGCCGGGCAGGACACGTGCCACCAGGCGGTGTCGGACCAGCAGGCGCCGCGGCCGCCCGCGCCGCCGCCCTCTCCCCGGACGTCCTCCCGGTCGACCTGGGTCCGCGCGTCAGCGAGCCGTCCGGACGATCGTGAACACCGCGCCCTCCGCGTCGGCCACCAACGCCACGCGTCCGCTGCGTCCTTCCCGCGGTGGCTGGAGCACCTGTCCGCCGAGTTCGCCCACCCGCCGGGCGGCCTCGTCGGCATCGGTCACCTCGAAGTACGTCATCCAGTGCGCCCCCCGGTTCTTCGGGAGCGCCCGCCCGACTCCGTGCACCGAGGCGACCGGGCTGCCTTCCAGATGCAGCGTCACATAGTCGAAGTCGGCCGAGACGACCGCTTCGGACTCATAGCCGAACAAGGTCCCGTAGAACTTACCGACGGTAGTGGTCTCCCGCGTCACCAGCTCGTTCCACACGGGTGTGCCGGGTGCCCCCGCCACCATCGTGCCGGCGTGTGAGCCGGCCTGCCAGATGCCGAAGACGGCTCCGCCCGGGTCGGATCCGATGGCCAGCCGCCCCGCGTCGCCCGCCTGAAGCGGTCCCACCGCGACCGTTCCTCCGCAGCTCCGGATCGTTTCCGCAGTCAAGTCGGCGTCGTCCGTGGCGAGGTAGGTCGTCCAGGCGATCGGCAAGTGACGATCGGGCGGCAGTTCGCCGATGCCGGCGACCTCCTTGCCGTCGAGCAGCGCCCGCACGTACGGGCCCAGCTGCGTCGGCCCCGGCCGGAACTCCCAGCCGAACAGTGCTCCGTAGAAGTCCTGGGTCGCGGCAAGGTCGTGCACCATCAGGCTGACCCAGCAGGGTGTGCCTGGCGTGCGCCGAGTCACTGCCTCGGTCATCGTCACTCTCTCCTCGGACCATCGGGTGCCGTGCGCAGGAACCGGCGCGCGCCGTGGGACGTACACACTCCCCCGCCCAGATGCTTGCACCACCTGTCGCGCTCCGCGTCCCGGCCGCGCCGGATTGTGCGTGTTCCTGCGGGAGGTTGGCCGATTTGCGGGGGCTGTCCGCTCCGGAGCCGTTACCCGGGGGAGCGGGCACTGCGCGAGGATGGCACCTATGAACGCCATCATTTCCGCATCCGATCTTGCGATTGAGCTGGCCGGCCGGCGGCCGCCGACGCTGCTGGACGTCCGCTGGCAGCTGGCCGGGCCGAACCTCCGGCCCGAGTACGAGGAGGGACACATCCCCGGCGCCGTGTATGTGGATCTCGACAAGGAACTGGCGGGGCCGGCCGGTTCCGGTGGCCGGCATCCCCTTCCGGAAGTTCCCGCGTTCGGCGCGGCGATGCGCCGCGCCGGAGTCCGCGAGGACTCCGATGTCGTGGTGTACGACGGCGGGCAGGGCTGGGCGGCCGCGCGTGCCTGGTGGCTGCTGCGCTGGACCGGTCATCCGTCGGTACGGGTCCTGGACGGCGGCCTCGCCGCCTGGACGGCCGGCGGGGGAGCGCTGTCCGCCCGGCCTCCCGCACCTGCCGAGGGTGACTTCACGCCCGTACCCGGGGCGCTGCCGCTCCTCGACGCGGACGGGGCCGCGGCGCTGGCCCGGTCCGGCCTGCTGCTGGACGCGCGCGCGGCCGAGCGCTACCGCGGCGACGTGGAGCCGATCGACCGGGTCGGCGGGCACATCCCGGGTGCGGTGTCGGCGCCGACCAGCGAGAACGTGGGCGAAGACGGCCGGTTCCTGCCCGCGGGGGAACTCGCCGCACGCTTCACGAAGCTGGGGGCCCAGGGGCCGGGAGAGTCCGTGGAGGTCGGTGCCTACTGCGGTTCGGGCGTCTCCGGTGCGCACGAGGTACTGGCGCTGGCGATCGCGGGCATTCCCGCCGCGCTTTACGCGGGTTCCTGGTCCGAGTGGTCCGCGGACGAGTCCCGTCCGGTGGCCACGGGGCCCGACCCGCTCTGACCAGGGCGGCTCGAGCAGTCCATGCGCGCGGCGAGGGGCCCGCACGACTCGTGTACGGGCCCCTCGCCGCATCGGCTACTCCTGCTTCTTGCGCCGCGTACCGAAGACGATCTCGTCCCAGCTCGGCACGGCAGCCCGTCGTCCCGGCCGGACCCCGTCGGCTTCGGCCTGCCGGTCCGTGGTCCCGGTGAGCCGGTCCCGATGGCCGGCGACCGAGCGCGGCATCAGCACGTCCGCGTACGCCGATCCGGCCCCGGCGGAAGCGGCCGGCGCGGGTGGCTCCTCGGCCTCCGGTTCCGGCTCGTCCAGCGGCGGTTCCGGCAGGGCCGGACGCTCCGGGACGACCAGGTCGCCGCGGAAGCTCGGTACCGCCTCCAGAAGGCTGGTCAGCGAGTCCCGTTCCTCCTGCGGGTCCGCCGGCACGGCGGGGGAGGGGATGGAGGGCCGCTCCAGCTGCCGGTCGAGCGCGCGGTCCAGCGGCCGGTCCCTGGGCAGCCGGGCGATCCGCGGCACGAACGGGAAGCTTGGCTCGGGCGCGGCCGCCATGTCGTCGGACTCGCCGATCAGCGAGCGCGCCTCGTCGTCGACGGCCTGGACGAGCCGCCGGGGCGGGTCGTACGTCCAGCTCGCCGAGTGCGGCTCGCCCGCGACCCGGTAGACCAGCAGGACTTCCCAGGTGCCGTCGTCCCGGCGCCAGGAATCCCACTGGACGGTGTCCTTGTCGGCACCGCGCAGCAGCAGGCGCTCCTGCACCGACTCGCCGAGCTGCGGGCCGGTGTTCTCGCCGGGCCGGCGCACGGGCGTCTTGCGGGCCCGCTCGGCCATGAACGCACGCTCGGCCAGCACGGGGCCCTCGAAGCGGCGTACGCGGTCGACCGGGATGCCGGCGAGCTGGGCGACTTCCTCCGCCGAGGCACCTGCGCGTATGCGGGCCTGGATGTCGCGGGGGCGGAGGTGGCTCTCCACCTCGATCTCGATCTGGCCGAGGCGGGCGCGATCGTTGCGCACGGCCGCGCGCAGCCGTTCGTCGATCGGAAGCGTGTACTCCGTACTGTCCGCAGCCTTGAGCACCAGTCGTGTGCCGTCATTGGAGACGGCCACGACACGCAGTTCGGGCATGGGGACCTCCCGGGTGGTGCCTGCCGACGTCACGTGCGTCGCTGCTTCCGCTAGTCGAGTGTGGCCTGCCCGGGTGCAGCCTGCCACAACCTTGCCGAGTTGCCCGGCGTGTCGGGCGTGGGCCCTGGATCGCCGTTATGGCACGGTTACCTGTTTGCAACGGAAAGTGACGATTGGTCACTCTGTGCAGCAGGCGCCCGTGCGGTGCCGCGGCGCCGCCGGATCGAGTGCCACGTTCGGCCCCCTCCCTCAGGTCGGACATCCGTGAAGAAGACCGGCCCCAGGGCTCGCCACAGTACTCCATTCGGGCCACCTGGGTGGACCGGCACGCCGCCCGACTTTTCCGGAGGCCGGCTCACCCACGGTTGCTGACGGCCTCTCAGGCGCCCAGCACACGCCGCAGATAGTCGTTGCCGAAACGCCGCTCGGGGTCGAGCCGGTCCCGGAGCGCGGTGAACTCACCGAAGCGCGGGTACACATCGGCGAGGTACTCCGCATCCCGCGTGTGCACCTTGCCCCAGTGCGGCCGGCCGCCGTGCGCGGTCATAATCCGCTCGACCGCGGTGAAGTACGCCTGATAAGGCGTGCCCCGGTACATGTGAACGGCGATGTACGCGGTGTCCCGGCCGGAGGCCGTCGACAGCGTGATGTCGTCAGCAGGGGCGGTCCGTACCTCCACCGGGAAGCTGATCCGCAGATCCGAGCGCTCCACCGTCGCCTTCACCTCGCGCAGCGCCCCGACCGCGGCCTCACGCGGCAGGGCGTACTCCATTTCCATGAAGCGCACCCGGCGGGGGCTGGTGAAGACCTTGTACGCGGTGTCCGTGTACGTGCGGGCGGACAGTGCCCGGCTGGAGACCCTGGCGACGGCGGGAATCGTCGCGGGCACCGCTCGGCCCAGCGAACAGGCCACCTGGAAGAGGCCGTTCGAGAGGAACTCGTCCTCGATCCAGCCGGCGACCGGCGAAGGCGGGGCGGCCGGGCCCGCACTTCGGTTGTTCCGCTTGGTGTTGCAGTTGCCGGTGTGCGGGAACCAGTAGAACTCGAAGTGCTCGTTCTCCGCGACGTGGCTGTCGAATTCGTCGGTGACCCGGTCGAAGGCCATCGGCTCCTCGCGGGCGGTCAGCAGGAAGACCGGCTCCACGGCGAACGTGATCGCGCTGACGATGCCCAGCGCGCCGAGCCCGATCCTGGCCGCCGCGAAGAGGGCCGCTTCCTCGGCGGTCCCCTTCGCCGAACAGGTCAGCACCGACCCGTCGGCCGTCACCAGTTCGAGTGCCGTGATCTGCGCGGCGATCGAGGCCGAGTCGCGGCCGGTGCCGTGAGTGCCGGTGCTGGTCGCCCCCGCGACCGTCTGCTCCATGATGTCGCCCATGTTCGTGAGCGACAGGCCCTCCCGGGCCAGCGCCACGTTCAGCCGTTTCAGCGGGGTGCCCGCCTCGACCGTCACCCTGCCGGCCCTGCGGTCGATGTCGCGGATACCGGTGAGCAGATCGGGCCGTACGAGAAGACCGTCGGTCGCGGCGGTCGCGGTGAAGGAGTGGCCGCTGCCGACTGCCTTCACCCGGAGCCCGTCCTCGGCGGCCCTGCGGACGGCTTCGCTCAGTTCCTCGACCGAGGCCGGGGAAACCTCCCGTACCGGACGGGCGGTTATGTTCCCCGCCCAGTTACGCCACGTACTCTTCGTCCCGCTCATCCCGTTCGTCACGCTCATCGATCCCCTCCGGTTTCACCGGCGCGCTGAGCCGGCGGTACCCCAGGAACGCCACCGCGGCCGCGAGCACTCCCGCCGCCGCCGAGACCAGGTACCCGGCGTCCGCCCCGGCGGCATCGATCACCCAGCCGGCAGCCGATGAGCCGAGCGCGATCCCGACCGCGAGCCCGGTGCCCACCCAGGTCATGCCCTCGGTCAGATTCGCGCGTGGCACGTGCTGCTCGATCAGGCCCATGGTGGTCACCATCGTCGGTGCGACGGCAAGGCCCGCGACAAAGAGCGCCACGGCCAGGAACGGCAGGCTCCCGGCCAGTTGGAGGGGGATCATACTCACGGCCATCGCACAGACGCCCAGCAGCCACCTGCGCTCGCTCGACCCCTTCAGATGCAGCAGCCCGAAGACCACCCCCGCCAGGCAGGAGCCGAGCGCGTACACGGCCAGCACCACGCTCGCCGCCGCCTTGTGGCCCTGCTCCTCGGCGAAGGCCACGGTCACCACGTCGATCGACCCGAAGATCGTGCCCGTGGCCACGAACGTGGCCACCAGCACCTGGAGGCCGGGGGAGCGCAGCGCCGACCCACCGGTGTGGTGCTCCTTCGGCTGCGGCACCGGTTCGGTGGACCGCTGAGCGGTCAGCATGTAGACCCCCACCAGCAGGCAGAGGCCGGCGACCAGGGGGCCCGCCTCGGGGAACCACACGGTGGAGAGCCCGATCGCGGCGATCGGACCGAAGATGAAGCAGGCCTCGTCGATGACGGACTCGAAGGCGTAAGCGGTGTGCAGTTCGCGGGGTGAGCCCCGGTAGATCTCCGCCCAGCGGGCCCGGACCATCGATCCGACGCTCGGCACGCAGCCGACACCCGCCGAGAATACGAACAGGGTCCAGTCCGGCAGGTCCTGCTGCGCGCAGACCAGCAGTCCCGCCACGGCCGTGACCGAGACCAGGGTGGCGGGGCGCAGCACCCGGCGCTGACCGTGCCGGTCCACCAGCCGGGATATCTGCGGGCCGAGGGCGGCGGCGGAGAGGGCCACCGTGGCCGACAGGGCGCCCGCGAGCCCGTACCGCCCAGTGAGCTGCGAAATCATCGTCACGATGCCGATGCCCATCATCGACAGGGGCATCCGGCCGATGAAGCCGGCGGCGGAGAACGCCTTGGCGCCGGGGGCGGCGAAGATCGCGCGGTAGGGACTGGGCAAGAGACGCTCCGGTAAGGGATGTGGGCGACCTATAGAGCTTACGTCCGCAGGGGCGGCGGCGAATACCTCGATCGGCCGGGACCGTGGCGGGTCATCGACCGTCAGGGGCGGGTGGCAGGATCGGAGGCATGCCCGATCAGCTCGATGCAGCTCCTTACGACGCCCTCCTGCTGCTGTCCTTCGGCGGCCCCGAAGGCCCGGACGACGTGGTCCCGTTCCTGGAGAACGTCACCCGTGGCCGAGGCATCCCGCGCGAGCGGCTCAAGGAGGTGGGTCAGCACTACTACCTATTCGGCGGGGTCAGCCCGATCAACGCCCAGAACCGGCAGCTGCTGGACGCCCTCCGCGAGGACTTCGCCGAACACGGCCTGGATCTGCCGGTCTACTGGGGCAACCGCAACTGGGCGCCCTATCTGACCGACACGCTGCGCGAGATGGTCGCGGACGGCCGCAGACGCATCGCAGTACTCGCGACCAGCGCGTACGCCTCCTACTCCGGCTGCCGGCAATACCGCGAGAACCTCGCGGACGCGCTCGCCACGCTCCAGGCCGAGGGACTGGAGCTGCCGCGGGTCGACAAGCTGCGGCACTACTTCAACCACCCGGGATTCGTCCGCCCGATGGTCGACGGAGTGCTCGCCTCGCTGGCGGCGCTGCCCGAGGACGTACGGGCCGGCGCGCACCTCGCCTTCACCACCCACTCCATCCCGCAGTCGGCGGCCGACACCTCCGGCCCGGCCGACGAGCACACGGCGAACGGGCAGGGCGGTGCGTACGTCGCTCAGCACCTGGACGTCGCCCGGGTCATCGCCGACGAGGTCCGTGCCGAGACCGGCATCGAGCACCCCTGGCAGCTCGTCTACCAGTCGCGCAGCGGCGCCCCGCACATCCCGTGGCTGGAGCCCGACATCTGCGACCACCTCGAAGCGCTGCACGGCGCCGGCGCACCCGCTGTGGTGATGGTCCCCATCGGCTTCGTCTCGGACCACATGGAGGTCCTGTACGACCTCGACACCGAGGCCACCGCCAAGGCTGCCGAGCTCGGTCTGCCCGTCGCCCGCTCGGCCACCGTCGGTGCCGACCCGCGTTTCGCCGGGGCGGTACGGGATCTGCTGCTGGAGCGTGCTGCCGGTGAGCGGGGGCGTACGCCGGAGCGCTGCGCGCTGGGGACGCTCGGCCCGAGCCACGACCTCTGTCCGGCCGGCTGCTGCCCGGCCCGCGCGCCCCGGCCCGCCGCGGCGGGCGCCGACAGCAACCACGCCGGAGAAGTCTGATGACGAACAGCGTGACCGACCCTCTCCTGTCCGAACTGCTCGACCTGGCTCTGGAGGCCGCCCGGCAGGCCGGGGATCTGCTGCGTGACGGCCGGCCCGCCGACCTGGGGGTGGCCGCCACCAAGTCCAGCCCCATCGACGTCGTCACCGAGATGGACATCGCGGCCGAGAAGCTGATCACCGGATTCCTCGCGGACCGGCGGCCCGAGGACGGCATCCTCGGCGAGGAGGGCGCGAACACCGCCGGTACCAGCGGCGTCCGCTGGGTCGTCGATCCCCTCGACGGCACGGTCAACTACCTGTACGGCCTGCCGACCTGGGCCGTCTCCATCGCGGCCGAGCAGGGCGGCGAGACGGTCGTGGGTGTCGTCGCGGCCCCGATGCGCGGCGAGACCTACCACGCGGTGCGCGGCGGTGGTGCGTACGCCGACGGGAAGGCCCTGCGCTGCCGGCCCGCCCCGCCGCTCGGTCAGGCCCTGGTCTCCACCGGCTTCAACTACGTCACCCGCGTCCGTACGCACCAGGCGGAAGTGGCCCAGCGCCTCATTCCCCGGCTGCGCGACATCCGGCGCAGCGGTTCGGCGGCGGTCGACCTGTGCGACGTGGCGGCGGGCCGCCTCGACGGCTACTACGAGCGCGGGCTCAGCCCGTGGGACCTGGCCGCCGGCGATCTGATCGCCCGCGAGGCGGGCGCCCTGACCGGCGGCCGCCCCGGCGAGGCGCCGTCGGGCGAGCTGGCGGTGGCGGCGACACCGGGCGTCTTCGAACCGCTGCAGGCGCTGCTCGAGGAGTTCGGCGCCTGGCACGACTAGGGTCTCTCGTTTGGATCAGGCCGGATCAGATCCAAATGAGAGACCCTAGCGAGGGCGGCCTCTCCGGCCTGCCGTCCCGGGCTCCCGGCCGACCGCGGGCGCCCTCGGGCAAGACGAAGGGGCCCGGCACCGTCCCGCGGTGCCGGGCCCCATCAGCCGTGTGACCGGCCGCGACCGGTTGCTGCGAGCTACGCGGCGACGTTCACGCCGTGCTCGGCGGCCAGGCGATGCAGATCGTCCAGCTCTGCCTGCTCGACCTCGGCGAGGAAGTCGTCGCCCGTCTCGCGAGCCAGCGTGAGGTCCGACTCCGTGGTCCTTATGCGCTGCAGAAGTCCTGCGGTGAATGCGTCCATGGGTGCGCCCCCTCGTCGTGGGTCAGTGGCACGGGGGTGTGCCGACGGCGGGAAGATCACCCCTCGAACACGTCGTGGCGCGGCACATACAGGGGGTGATCTCGGGTGTGCAGTCGTCCTCCCCTCCGCCCGCGCCCGAGAAACCTCAACCGACCCGGGAATCCTCGATTTTCCCGCTGCGAGCCCGCGGAGGATCGTCTTACAGCCGGTTTATGGCCGAAAGGGGCAGGATGGAAGCGCTCAGTGAGCGAACCAACCCCGCCTGCCCCGATGGGCCCAGAGGAAGGACAGCGCCGTGCGCGTACTCGTCGTCGAGGACGAGCAGTTGCTCGCCGATGCGGTGGCCACCGGACTGCGCCGGGAGGCCATGGCCGTCGACGTGGTGTACGACGGCGCCGCCGCCCTCGAGCGGATCGAGGTCAACGACTACGACGTCGTCGTGCTCGACCGCGATCTCCCGCTCGTCCATGGCGACGACGTGTGCCGCAAGATCGTCGAACTCGGTATGCCGACCCGCGTACTGATGCTCACTGCTTCCGGTGACGTGAGTGACCGGGTGGAGGGCCTGGAGATCGGCGCCGACGACTACCTTCCCAAGCCCTTCGCGTTCACCGAGCTGACCGCGCGGGTCCGGGCGCTGGGCCGTCGTACCACCGTCGCTCTCCCACCCGTACTGGAGCGGGCCGGCATCAAGCTGGATCCCAACCGCCGCGAGGTGTTCCGGGACGGTAAGGAGGTTCAGCTGGCGCCCAAGGAGTTCGCGGTGCTGGAGGTGCTGATGCGAAGTGAGGGGACAGTGGTGTCGGCGGAGCAGTTGCTCGAGAAGGCCTGGGACGAGAACACCGACCCGTTCACCAACGTCGTGCGCGTGACGGTGATGACGCTGCGCCGGAAGCTCGGCGAGCCTCCGGTCATCGTCACGGTGCCCGGCTCCGGCTACCGGATCTGACCGCCGATGGCCACGACCCCGGCGCCGCCGGCGGCGCCCCCGAAGCCGACCTGGGATCCGCGACAGCCGGAGAGTACGTTCCCCTGGCTGCGGCCGACGATCCGGATACGCCTCACTCTGCTGTACGGCGGCATGTTCCTGATCGCCGGCATCCTGCTGCTGTCGATCATCTATCTGCTGGCGGCCCAGGCGCTGCACGTGGGCAGTGCGCCGCCGTTCAAGATCGTCGACGGAAATCCCAAGGTGACCAGCGCCACTTGCCCGGGCATCGTCGGGGAGCTGAGTATCGACGAGTTCAATGCCGCCATGAGCGCCTGCGTCGACCACCAGCGCCAGCGGGCCCTCGACGACCTCCTCAGCCGCTCGCTGCTCACCCTGCTGGGCCTCAGCGTCATCGCCTTCGCCTTCGGCTACGCCATGGCGGGCCGCGTACTCTCGCCGCTCGGCAAGATCACTCGTACCGCCCGCCGGGTGGCCGGGACCGACCTCACCCGTCGCATCGAGCTGGACGGGCCGGACGACGAGCTGAAGGAACTGGCGGACACCTTCGACGACATGCTGGACCGGCTGGAGCGCGCCTTCACCGCCCAGCAGCGCTTCGTCGGGAACGCCTCGCACGAGCTGCGCACCCCGCTCGCCATCAACCGCACACTGCTGGAGGTGCACCTCTCCGACCCCGGGGCGCCCGTGGAGCTCCAGCAGCTGGGCAAGACACTGCTGGCCACCAACGAGCGCAGCGAGCAGCTGGTGGAGGGCCTGCTGCTGCTGGCACGCAGCGACAACCAGATCGTCGAGCGCAAACCGGTCGACCTCGCCGAGGTCGCCTCGCACGCGGTGGACCAGACCCGTGCGGAGGCCGATGCCAAGGGTGTGGAGATTCTCGGAAAGCGCGCGTCCGCCATGGTCCAGGGCAACGGTGTCCTGCTGGAGCGGATCGCGCTGAACCTGGTGCAGAACGCGGTCCGCTACAACATCCCCGAGGGCGGCTGGGTCGACGTCACCACCGAGGCCCAGCACGGCCAAGCCGTTCTGGTGGTCTCGAACACCGGCCCGGTGGTTCCCGCGTACGAGATCGACAACCTCTTCGAGCCGTTCAGACGCCTGCGTACCGAGCGGACGGGCAGTGACAAGGGCGTCGGACTGGGCCTGTCGATCGCGCGCTCGGTGGCGCGCGCTCACGGGGGCCGTATCATCGCGGAGCCGCGGGAGGGCGGCGGGCTCGTCATGCGCGTCACCCTCCCCATCTGAGATGCTGCTGTGTGTTCGCTTTGCGCGGAATTTTCGGGACCTGTTCCCGAGGGCTCCTTGTGTGATCTATCACAGAGAGGCATTTCAGGCCATCCACTCTCCGTGATCACGGAATCCGCTGGAAAGCCGGGAACGTCCGGGTTTCCGGCGCCCCTGATCACGGGAAGTACACGGGGTGACGCCCGTGCAGTGCACCATCCGGACCGTGTACGGTCCGATCGCCATCCATGCCGATCACCTCTTCAGGGGTGCGGATGGGTGTCGATTGAGTAACAGACCTTGATGTGAGGCAAAATCTCCGCCTCGGGTCGGGCACAAGTCCGGCCTCTCATGCGTTACGTGCGCTGAGACACCGCAAACACCCAGAGGGGGAGAGCGCGACATGGCAACGGACTACGACACCCCACGCAAGACCGACGACGACGTCGATTCGGACAGCCTTGAGGAACTGAAGGCCCGCCGGAACGACAAGTCGACGTCAGCAGTCGACGTCGACGAGTTCGAGCAGGCCGAGGGCCTCGAGCTGCCCGGAGCGGACCTCTCCAACGAGGAGCTGTCCGTTCGGGTGCTGCCTCGCCAGGCCGATGAGTTCACCTGCATGAGCTGCTTCCTTGTGCACCACAGGAGCCAGCTGGCCCGCGAGAAGAACGGTCAGCCGATCTGCCGCGACTGCGACTAGGCACGGCGGCCGTGGCAGGCTCGAAACTGCCCCGGAGGCGTCGCTTCCGGCGGCAGGGTGCATCAGGGACCGCCGAGGGCGGCACAGGCCCGGCTGAGGGCCTTGGCGCCCCGGCCGTGCCTTCCGCCGGGCTGCCGTCGGTCACAGGGGACGACGAGGGCTCCGGGCGGGAGTCCGAGGCCGGCCGGATGCACGCCATGAAGCACGGCGTGCACAAGACGCGCGTGCGCGCCAGGGCCGGACTCGCGCACCTCGCCGACCGGCTCATCGAGAACGCTCCGCGGGTCCCCGTCCGGGATTTGCGGACCCTGCGCAAACAGTTCCCGGGCCTCGGCCCGGAGGAGATCGCAGACAAGCTCATCGCAGGCGCCGCGAACGCCACCTCCACCGTCGGCGCGGGTATCGGTGCGGCGGCCATGCTGCCCGTACCGCCCGCGATGCCGGCCGAGCTGGCGGCCGAGATCACCGCGGTCGCAGCGGTCGAGCTGAAGCTCATCGCCGAGCTCCACGAGGTGTACGGACAGCGGGCTCCCGGAACGCTCAAAGAGCGCGGCCTCGCCTACTTGACCGCCTGGACGGAGGAGCGGGGCATCGACGTGACCAAACCGTCGACCGTGAACGCCGCGCTCGGCGGCCGTATGAAACGCGAGCTCCGCCGGCAGATCATGAAGCGCAGCTTGCGCAACCTGCCCAACCTGATGCCGTTCATGATCGGAGCGACCGTGGGCGCGATGATGAACCGGCGGGACACCAAGAAGCTCGCCGAGAAAGTCCGCAAGGACCTGCGCAGCCGCCAGGTCCCGTGGGACGCGCTGCCCGACCTGCCCCCGCTGGAACAGCCGAAGACCCTGCCCGCGGAACTGCCGGACCATGTCCGCAGGCAGATCGAGGGCTGACCCTCCGGAGGACGTCCGGTCCAGGTCTGAACCGGACTAAACCGACTTCCGGCCGGCTCCGACCGCCGTGAGCGCCGCGGCCAGGGCCTCCGGCTCGCGGGTCGACAGATAGACATACGGAGTGGGGTCCTCCGGGTCCGTCACCTCGATGCGGACCGCGGTCGGGACGTAGCTGCGCAGCAGCATGAAGGCGCGCGGATCCGCCTTGTGCGTACGCCAGGCGCGCGCCCCCTCGCCGTCCAGTACCTCGGGCTCCCCGAGCGCCGAGACCGGAATCCGGGCGTCCCCAGCGATGAGCGAGCCGGCCACCACCCGGAGCCGCGCGGAGCCGTAGGTGCTCACCACGACCGCCGCGAGAGCCGAGCCGCCGATCAGCCCGGCGAGCAGCGGCAGCCCCCCGAACGGCAGGAGCACCAGCCCGCACGAAAGCCCCAGCAGGGCGGCGATGAGCCACCACGAGCGGGGGGCGGTCAGACGTTCGTCATAGGGCGGGACGGCAGGCTGCATAGGACCAAGCTTGGCACGGCGCGACCTGCCCCTATCCGCGCGGGTAAGGTCTGCGCCTGTGAGTGGACGAACTACAGCGCTGACGCCCCCGGCCGACGCCGTGCCACCGGTGCGGCACCCCGACGCCCCGGTCCCCGGCGAGCTCCTCGGTGCGCACTACGCGCACTGCTTCGGCTGCGGCGACGCCCAGCCGCACGGACTGCACCTGGCGGCGCGAGCCGGTGAGGGCGTGAGCGTCACGGCCGAGTTCACGGTCAAGCCCGTCCACCAGGGCGCGCCCGGCCTGGCGCACGGCGGAGTGCTGGCCACGGCGCTCGACGAGACGCTCGGATCGCTGAACTGGCTGCTGCGTGTGATCGCGGTGACCGGCCGGCTGGAGACCGACTTCGTACGGCCCGTGCCCGTGGACACCGTGCTGCACCTCGAGGCCGAGGTCACCGCGGTGGCCGGCCGCAAGATCTATTCGACCGCCGTCGGCAGGATAGACGGACCCGAGGGGCCCGTCGCGGTACGCGCGGAGGCCCTGTTCGTAGAGGTCAAGGTCGACCACTTCATCGACAACGGCCGGCCCGAGGAGATCCAGGCGGCCATGGCCGACCCGGACCAGGTAAGGCGCGCGCGTGCTTTCGAGGTGAACCCCTGATGCGTGACTCCAGGCAAGCCGTTGACGTACTGATCCGGCGCATCGACCCCGAGGTCCCCGTTCCTTCGTACGAACATCCCGGCGACGCGGGCGCGGACCTGGTGACCACCGAGGCAGCTGAGCTCGCCCCCGGCGAGCGGACCGTACTCCCCACCGGTGTCTCCATCGCCCTGCCGGACGGCTACGCGGCCTTCGTGCACCCGCGGTCCGGGCTGGCCGCCCGCTGCGGCGTCGCCCTCGTGAATGCCCCGGGGACGGTGGATGCCGGGTACCGTGGAGAGATCAAGGTGATCGTGGTCAATCTCGACCCGCGCGAGACCGTGCGGTTCGAGCGCTTCGACCGGATTGCCCAACTGGTCGTCCAGCAGGTCGAGAAGGTGCGCTTCCACGAGGTTGCGGAGCTTCCCGGTTCGGCGCGGGCCGAGGGGGGCTTCGGGTCGACCGGCGGTCATGCCGCTGTGGGCGGAGCAAGCGGTGGGCAACAGGGTGGGACTAGATACGCTTCGGTCGTATCCGACCGGGAAGGACAGTGACGTGTTCGGACGTCGCAAGAAGAGCGGTTCCGCTGAGGACGCAGCGGGCGAGGCCGAGCAGGTCGTCGACGGCGTCTCCGGTGACGAACTGGACGCTGACGCTGAGGAGCTCGCTCCTGGCGAGCAGCGCAGGGTGAACCTGCCGCCGGCCCCCCGGCCGGACGGTCCGTGGGACCTCTCCGAGGTCTCCGAGCCCGGCGAGGGCCGGGTGGACCTCGGCGGTCTCTTCGTGCCCGGAGTCGAGGGCATGGAGCTGCGGGTGGAGGTCGCGGGCGACGCGATCGTCGCGGCGACGGTCGTGCTGCGCGACAGCGCTGTGCAGCTGCAGGCCTTCGCGGCGCCCAAGAAGGAAGGCATCTGGGGCGAGGTGCGCGAGGAGATCGCGTCCGGCATCACCCAGCAGGGCGGCATGATCGACGAGGTCGAGGGACCGCTGGGCTGGGAGCTGCGCGCCCAGGTGCCCGTACAGCTGCCTGACGGCACGCACGGAGTACAGCTCGTGCGCTTCGTCGGTGTCGACGGCCCCCGCTGGTTCCTGCGCGGAGTGATCTCCGGGCAGGGCGCGGTGCAGCCGGAGGCCGCCGGTCTGCTGGAGCAGATCTTCCGGGACACGGTCGTCGTACGCGGCGAAGGCCCGATGGCCCCGCGCGACCCGATCGTGCTCAAACTGCCGAACGACGCGCAGATGGTGCCCGAGGGTGTCCAGCAGGAGGACCAGGAGGGTTCACGTTTCTCCGGTGGCATGGGGCAGCTGCAGCGCGGTCCCGAGATCACCGAGGTGCGCTGACCGGAAGTCGCCGGGGCCGGTGGCCCGCATCCCTTCGGAACCCTTGGGGCCTTTGAGGATGCGGCCACCGGCCTTTCCGCAGGCCGGCGCGGCCATTGCCGACCGGTTGCCCGCCTGGCGATACTGGCCCGGCCCAACGAACGCACGGGGGAGTGGACATGACCGAGGGCATCAGCGCGCAGTCCCGCACCGCGGTCGTGGAGGACCCGGCCGGAGGGGCGATGGTGCGGGTGGAGAACCTGCACCGGTCGTACGGGACGGGCGCCTCCGCCGTGCACGCCCTGCGCGGGGTGTCTTTCAGCGTCCCGCACGGCGAACTCGTCGCCCTCAAGGGGCGTTCCGGCTCCGGCAAGACCACCCTCCTCAACCTCGTCGGCGGCCTGGACACCCCCGACAGCGGAAGCGTGACCGTCGACGGCACCGAACTCTCCGGCCTGGGCGAGCACGGCCTCCTCGAACTGCGCCGCGACCGGATCGGCTTCGTCTTCCAGTCCTTCGGGCTGATCCCCATCCTCACCGCCGCCGAGAACGTCGGCGTACCGATGCGGCTGCGCAGGACCGACCCGAAGGTGCGCGAGGAGCGCGTCGCGCTGCTGCTCGCCCTGGTGGGCCTGGCAGACCACGCCGGCCGGCGCCCCGGCGAGCTCTCCGGCGGCCAGCAGCAGCGCGTCGCCATCGCCCGGGCGCTGGCCAACAGACCCGCGCTGCTCATCGCGGACGAGCCGACCGGCCAGCTCGACGCGGAGACCGGGCTCGCGGTGATGGAGCTGCTGCGCGCCGTCGTACGCAGCGAGGGCGTCACAGCGCTGGTGGCCACCCACGACGCGGCGCTGCTGGGGCTGGCCGACCGGGTGCTGGAACTCGGCGACGGTGGCCTCGTAGAGCCGGCCCCCCAGGCCTGAGACCCGGCTGGGCAGAACTGGCTGGGCAGAACTGGCTGGGCAGGACTGGCTGGGCAGGACTGGCAGGACAGGACCGGGACGAGCGCACAGGAACGCATCAGAAACGCGTCAATACCAGCCCGAGCGCGTCCCCTCGCCCGAATTGTCTGGATCCTTGGCCGTAAGGTCGACGCAGCGTATGCAGTGGTATGCGGCTGCAGCTGGAAGACAATGAGGCCATGGGACGCGGCAAACTCCGGATATACCTCGGTGCGGCACCGGGCGTCGGCAAGACGTACGCGATGCTCTCCGAAGCGCACCGCCGCGTCGAGCGGGGCACGGACTGCGTCGTGGCCTTTGCCGAGTGCCACGACAGGGCCCGCACCGAGGTCATGCTGCACGGCCTCGAGCAGCTCCGGCGCCGGGAGATCGGATACCGCGGGACCACGTTCACCGAAATGGACGTGGACGCGTGTCTGGAGCGCCGGCCCGCCGTCGCCCTCGTGGACGAACTCGCGCACACCAATGTGCCCGGCTCCCGCAACGCCAAGCGCTGGCAGGACGTCGAGGAGCTGCTCCGGGCCGGAATCGACGTCATCTCCACGGTCAACATCCAGCACCTGGAATCACTGGGCGACGTCGTCGAGTCGATAACCGGCGTACGCCAGCGGGAGACCGTTCCGGACGAGATGGTCCGCCGAGCGGACCAGATCGAACTTGTCGACATGTCACCCGAGGCGCTGCGCCGCCGGATGGCCCACGGCAACATCTACAAGCCGGAGAAGGTGGACGCGGCCCTCTCCAACTACTTCCGGCCGGGCAACCTGACCGCCCTGCGCGAGCTCGCCCTGCTCTGGGTCGCCGACCGGGTCGACGAGTACCTCCAGCAGTACCGGGGCGAGCACAACATCCGCTCGACCTGGCAGGCCCGCGAACGCATCGTCGTCGGCCTGACCGGCGGCCCCGAGGGACGTACGCTCGTCCGCCGCGCATCCCGTATGGCGGCCAAGGGCTCCGGCAGCGAGATCCTCGCCGTCTACATCGCCCGCAGCGACGGCCTCACCTCGGCCTCACCCAAGGAGCTGGCCGTACAGCGAACCCTGGTGGAGGATCTCGGCGGCACGTTCCACCACGTCATCGGCGACGACGTTCCCAGCGCCCTCCTCGAATTCGCCCGCGGTGTCAACGCGACCCAGATCGTCCTCGGCTCCAGCCGGCGCAGGACCTGGCAGTACGTCTTCGGCCCAGGCGTCGGCGCGACCGTCGCCCGCGATTCCGGTCCCGATCTGGACGTCCACATCGTCACCCACGACGAGGTCGCCAAGGGCCGCGGGCTCCCCGTGGCGCGCGGAGCCCGCCTCGGCCGCTCCCGGATCATCTGGGGATGGCTGGTCGCTGTGGCCGGCCCCGCCCTGCTGGCACTGCTGCTGACCAACGTCGACGCGGACCTCGGTCTCGCCAACGACATGCTGCTGTTCCTGTCCCTGACGGTCGCCGCCGCCCTGCTCGGCGGACTGCTGCCGGCCCTGGCCTCCGCCGCCTTCGGTTCCCTGCTGCTCAACTACTTCTTCACCCCGCCCCTGCACCGCCTCACGGTCGCGGACCCCCGGAACATCGTCGCCATCGTGATCTTCGTGTCGGTCGCCGTCGCGGTGGCCTCCGTGGTGGACCTCGCCGCCCGGCGCACCCACCAGGCCGCCCGGCTGCGGGCCGAATCCGAGATCCTCTCCTTCCTCGCCGGCAGCGTGCTGCGCGGCGAGACCACCCTCGACGCCCTGCTGGAGCGGGTCCGCGAGACCTTCTCCATGGAGTCGGTGGCCCTGCTGGAGCGTGCGAGCGATGTGGATCCATGGACCCGCGCGGGCAGCGTGGGGCCGAAGCCGGTCGGCCGCCCCGAGGACGCGGACGTCGACATGCCCGTCGGCGACCACATGGCACTGGCCCTCTCCGGCCGCGTCCTGCCGGCCGAGGACCGCCGGGTGCTCGGCGCCTTCGCCGCCCAGGCCGTCGTCGTACTCGACCGCCGGCGCCTGGTCGGCGAGGCCGAGGAGGCCCGCCGTCTCGCCGAGGGCAACCGCATCCGCACCGCCCTGCTGGCGGCGGTCAGCCACGACCTGCGCACCCCGCTGGCCGCCATCAAGGCCGCCGTCTCCTCGCTGCGCTCCGACGACGTCGCCTGGTCCGAGGAGGACGAGGCCGAGCTGCTCGAAGGGATCGAGGAGGGCGCGGACCGTCTCGACCACCTGGTGGGCAATCTGCTCGACATGTCCCGGCTGCAGACCGGCACGGTGGTTCCGGTGATCCGCGAGACCGACCTCGACGAGGTGGTCCCCATGGCTCTCGTCGGTGTACCCGACGACAGCGTCGGGCTGGACATCCCCGAGTCGTTGCCCATGGTGGCGGTCGACCGCGGGCTGCTGGAGCGCGCCGTCGCCAACATCGTCGAGAACGCGGTCAAGTACAGCCCCGCCGCCACACCCGTCGCCGTGGCCGCGAGCGCGCTCGGCGACCGGGTCGAACTACGGGTCGTGGACCGCGGTCCGGGCGTCCCGGACGACGGGAAAGAGCGGATTTTCGAGCCCTTCCAGCGTTACGGTGACGCTCCCCGCGGGTCCGGAGTCGGCCTCGGCCTCGCCGTGGCCCGGGGCTTCGTCGAAGCCATGGGCGGCACACTCACGGCCGAGGACACCCCCGGCGGAGGCATGACCATGGTCCTCACCCTCCAGGCCGTGCCGGGTCCCAGTCCCGTACGCTCCCATCTCCCCGCCCAGGTCATCTCGTGACCGGACAGCAGAAAGCAGGCCCACCCATGACCAGGGTGCTCGTGATCGACGACGAGCCGCAGATCGTCCGCGCCCTCGTGATCAACCTCAAGGCGCGCAAGTACGAGGTGGACGCGGCCCCCGACGGCGCGAGCGCCCTTCAGATGGCCGCCGCCCGCCACCCCGACGTGATCGTCCTCGACCTGGGCCTGCCCGACATGGACGGCGTCGAGGTGATCAAGGGCCTGCGGGGCTGGACCCGAGTCCCGATCCTGGTCCTCTCCGCCCGCCAGACCTCCGACGAGAAGGTCGAGGCGCTCGACGCGGGCGCCGACGACTACGTCACCAAGCCGTTCGGCATGGACGAGCTGCTGGCCCGGCTGCGCGCCGCGGTCCGCCGCGCCGAGCCGACCGGCGCGGGCGACGACGAGGGGATGGTGGAGACCGAGGGCTTCACCGTCGATCTGGCCGCGAAGAAGGTGCACCGCGACGGCCGCGACGTACGCCTGACCCCGACGGAGTGGCACCTGCTGGAGGTACTGGTCCGCAACACCGGGCGACTGGTCAGCCAGAAGCAGCTGCTCCAGGAGGTCTGGGGGCCGTCGTACGGCACGGAGACCAACTACCTGCGGGTCTACATGGCGCAGCTGCGCCGCAAGCTCGAGGCCGACCCTTCGCACCCGCGGCACTTCGTCACCGAGCCGGGGATGGGGTACCGGTTCGAGCGGTCCTGACCTTCGCCGGGACGGTCCCCCGGTCCTCCGCACGGCCCTCCGTTCGAGGACCGGCGCCCCGGTAGGCTGGACGCATGAGTGCTGCACCTCGTTCCGAGAAGCCGGCAAAGCCGGCAGGCCGCTTCCGCCGGATGATCGAGCGGCTTTCCACCTCGCAGGAGGATCTGCACTCCGCGGAGCTCCAGGAGGACGCAGAGGCCACGGGGTGTACGCGGATCTGCGATTGTCACGACCGCGAGATAGTGAAGGTGACTGGTACCTTGCGCACGGTCACCCTGCGACCGAGGGCCGGTGTGCCGGCCCTGGAGGCGGAACTGTTCGACGGCTCCGCCGCCCTGGACGTGGTCTGGCTCGGCCGCCGCTCGATCGTGGGCGTAGAACCGGGCCGCAAGATGATCGCGTCCGGCCGGATCTCCATGAGCCACGGACGACGGGTGCTCTTCAATCCCAAGTACGAACTGCGACCGCTCGGACAGGAGTAGCCGGTGACGTCGATCGACAAGCCGACCACGACCGGACAGGACAGCGAGGGCGAGGCGAGAGCCGTGACCGAAGCCGCCCTGTTCGATGCCTTCGGCGGGGTGCGGGGCATGGTGGAGACCGTTCTCCCCGGCCTGTTGTTCGTGACCATCTTCACGATCAACAAGGACCTGCACATCGCGGCCATCGCGGCCCTGGCGGTCTCGCTGCTCCTCGTCGCCGTCCGGCTGATCAGGAAGGACACTGTCAAGCACGCGTTCAGCGGTGTCTTCGGAGTCGCCTTCGGTGTGGTCTTCGCGATGATGACCGGCAACGCCAAGGACTTCTATCTGCCGGGCATGCTCTACACCCTCGGCCTGGCGCTCGCGTACATCATCACCTCGATCGCGGGCGTCCCGCTGATCGGGCTGATCCTGGGCCCGGTCTTCAAGGAGAACCTCTCCTGGCGCACCCGGAACCCGGGCCGGAAGAAGGCGTACACCAAGGCCAGCTGGGCCTGGGGCCTGATCCTGCTCGCCAAGTGCATGATCCTCTTCCCGCTCTACTGGTGGGCGGACACCGAACACCTCGGCTGGGTGCTCGTCGCACTCAAGATCCCGCCGTTCCTGCTGGCGGTCTACCTGACCTGGGTCTTCCTGGCCAAGGCGCCGCCGCCCATCGACGTCTTCGCGGAGATGGAGGCGCAGGAGGAGGCCGAGAAGGAGCGCAAGGCCGCGGCCGCCGCGGCCCAGCAGCGCGAGTTCTGAGGACGCGGAACGTCGAAGGGCCCGGGAAACCGCCGACAGGTTTCCCGGGCCCTTCCGGTATGCGTACCGGCCCGTGGACGGAGTCCCTACGCGGGGCCGGGCGCGGCACTCTCAGCCGGAGGTGTCGACGCGGCGGACCGAGAGCAGGTCCTCCAGCTGTTCCTCGCGCGCCTGGGCGGCCACGAAGAGCAGCTCGTCACCGGGCTCCAGGGTCTCCTCGTCGTTCGGCGTGAGTACCCGGTTGCCGCGGATGATGGTGACCAACGAGGTGTCCTCGGGCCACGCCACATCACCGATCTGGGTGCCCGCCAGCGCCGACTCGGGCGGCAGGGTCAGCTCGACGAGGTTGGCGTCGCCGTGACTGAAGCGCAGCAGCCGTACGAGATCGCCGACGCTCACCGCCTCCTCGACCAGGGCCGACATCAGGCGCGGCGTGGAGACCGCGACGTCGACGCCCCAGGACTCGTTGAACAGCCACTCGTTCTTGGGGTTGTTGACGCGGGCCACGACCCGGGGAACCCCGTACTCGGTCTTGGCGAGCAGCGACACGACCAGGTTCACCTTGTCGTCACCGGTCGCCGCGATCACGACATTGCAGCGCTGCAGCGCGGCCTCGTCCAGCGACGTGATCTCACAGGCGTCGGCCAGCAGCCACTCGGCCTGCGGCACCCGCTCCACCGAGATGGCGGTCGGCGCCTTGTCGATGAGGAGAATCTCGTGCCCGTTCTCCAGCAGTTCGCCCGCGATGGAACGGCCCACCGCGCCGGCCCCGGCGATCGCGACCCTCATGCGTGTGCCTCCTCGGGCCCCTCGGCGAACGCCGCCTCGACCTTTTCGATCTCGTCGGAACGCATCATGACGTGTACCAGGTCGCCCTCCTGCAGCACCGTCTGGGACGTGGGCAGCATGGCCTCGCCCAGCCGGGTGAGGAACGCGACGCGCACGCCCGTCTCGTCCTGCAGCTTGCTGACCTTCTGCCCGACCCAGGAGGGCGAGGTGTGTACCTCCGCGAGCTGCACGCCACCGCTGGGGTCGCGCCACAGCGGCTCGGCACCGGACGGCAGCAGGCGCCGCAGCATCTGGTCGGCCGTCCAGCGGACGGTGGCGACCGTCGGGATGCCGAGGCGCTGGTAGACCTCGGCGCGGCGGGGGTCGTAGATCCGGGCGGCGACGTTCTCGACACCGAACGTCTCGCGCGCGACCCGGGCCGCGATGATGTTGGAGTTGTCGCCGCTGCTCACCGCGGCGAACGCCCCGGCGTCCTCGATGCCGGCCTCGCGCAGCGTGTCCTGGTCGAAGCCGACTCCGGTGACGCGGCGGCCGCCGAAGCCCGAGCCCAGCCGGCGGAAAGCGGTGGGGTCCTGGTCGACGACAGCGACCGTGTGGCCCTGCTGCTCCAGGGTCTGCGCGAGAGCGGAGCCCACTCTTCCGCAGCCCATGATGACGATGTGCACGGCCGTCCTTCCGGCTGTCAATAGTTCTGGCCCGAGAGTTCTGGCCCAGTCCTGCTCAGGTTTAACAGGGTCTCAGACCGCGGCCAAAGCTACACACGCGCGGTCGCACCCGGGACCCCTTGTGCTGTCGGAGTGCCGTCGAGTGCCCTCAAAGCGCCTCGGAATGCCGTCCGAGCACCGTCGGAGCGCCGTCGGAGCGCGAGTTTCCCCAGTAAGTGGGGGTGGTGGTGGGGCGCCGTTCATATCGAACGCATACGATCCTCTGCGTGTCCAAACTGACCGACCTGCCCAAACGGATCCTGATCGGCCGGGCCCTGCGAAGCGACCGCCTGGGAGAAACCCTCCTGCCCAAGCGCATCGCACTCCCTGTCTTCGCGTCCGACCCGCTCTCCTCCGTGGCGTACGCGCCCGGAGAAGTCCTCCTCGTGCTGTCCATCGCGGGTGTGTCGGCCTACCAGTACAGCCCGTGGATCGCGGCCGCGGTCGTGGTGCTGATGTTCACCGTCGTGGCGTCGTACCGGCAGAACGTGCACGCGTACCCGAGCGGCGGCGGCGACTACGAGGTCGCCAACACCAATCTCGGGCCCAAGGCCGGACTCACCGTCGCCAGCGCCCTGCTCGTGGACTACGTCCTCACGGTCGCCGTTTCGATCTCCTCGGGCGTCGAGAACCTGGGCTCCGCCATTCCCTTCGTCGTGGAGCACAAGGTCTCCTGCGCCATCGGGATAATCGTTCTCCTGACGCTGATGAACCTGCGCGGCGTGAAGGAGTCGGGCAAGCTCTTCGCCATCCCCACCTACGTCTTCGTCGCCGGCGTCTTCATCATGGTCGCCTGGGGCGCCTACAGGGGCCTCGTCCTCGACGACACCATGAAGGCCCCTACCGCCGACCTCACCATCAAGGCGGAGGAGCAGGGGCTGGCCGGCTTCGCGCTGGTCTTCCTGCTGTTGCGGGCCTTCTCCTCCGGCTGTGCGGCGCTCACCGGCGTCGAGGCGATCAGCAACGGCGTCCCGGCGTTCCGCAAGCCGAAGAGCAAGAACGCGGCGACCACACTGCTCCTCATGGGCGCCCTCGCGGTCACCATGTTCTGCGGCATCATCGGCCTGGCCATGGCCACCGATGTGAGGATGGCCGAACAGCCCGCCCACGACCTGCTGCAGAACGGCACCCCCGTCGGCAGCGACTACGTCCAGGACCCGGTCATCTCGCAGGTGGCGGCCGCGGTCTTCGGCGACGGCACGTTCTTCTTCGTCCTGCTCGCCGCGGCCACCGCACTGGTCCTCTTCCTGGCCGCCAACACCGCGTACAACGGCTTCCCGCTGCTCGGCTCGATCCTTGCGCAGGACCGCTACCTGCCCCGCCAGCTGCACACCCGCGGCGACCGGCTGACCTTCTCCAACGGCATCGTGCTGCTGGCGGGCGCGGCCATCCTGCTGGTCTGGTTGTACGGCGCCGACTCGACCAAGCTGATCCAGCTCTACATCGTCGGCGTCTTCGTGTCCTTCACGCTCAGCCAGACCGGCATGGTCCGGCACTGGAACCGGCACCTGAAGACCGAACGGGACCCGGCCGCGCGCCGCCGCATGATCCGCTCCCGCGCGATCAACACCTTCGGCGCCTTCTTCACCGGCCTGGTCCTGGTCGTCGTACTGGCGACCAAGTTCACGCACGGCGCCTGGGTCGCCCTGCTGGGCATGGTGATCTTCTACGGAACGATGTCCGCGATCCGGAAGCACTACGACCGGGTCTCCGAGGAGATCGCCGCCGCCGAGGGCCCGTCCGACGACAGCGTGCGGCCCTCTCGCGTCCACTCCATCGTTCTGGTCTCCAAGGTGCACAAGCCGACGCTGCGCGCGCTCGCGTTCGCCAAGCTGACGCGCTCGGACAGGCTGGAGGCCCTCAGCATCAGCGTCGACCCGGCCGAGACCAAGGCGCTCAAGGACGAGTGGGAGCGGCGCGGCATCAATGTGCCGCTGAAGATCCTGGACTCGCCGTACCGCGAGATCACGCGGCCCGTCGTCGAGTACGTGAAGGGGCTGCGCAGCGAGAATCCGCGCGACGCGGTCAGTGTCTACATCCCGGAGTACGTGGTCGGCCGCTGGTACGAGCACCTGCTGCACAACCAGAGCGCGCTGCGGCTCAAGGGCCGGCTGCTCTTCACACCGGGCGTCATGGTCACCTCGGTGCCGTACCAGCTGGAGTCCTCCGAGCTGGCGAAGAAGCGGGCCAAGAAGCGCCAGGAGTGGAACGCTCCGGGATCGGTGCGCCGCGGTCCGGTGGACCAGCGCCCCAAGGAGCCCAGCGGCAAGAGCTGAGGCCCTGGTTCGGAGTGGTGAGGGGCCGGACAATGCCCACGTAGACTGGTGGGTCGTTGTCCGGCCGTTTCTTTTGATCCTCAGACCCTCTGGAGTCACCCCGCCATGCAGACAGAACCCAAGGCTTCGCTGGTGGGGGAGGAGTACGAGGTCGAGATCGGCCCCGTCGCACACGGCGGCCACTGCATCGCCCGTACCGAAGAGGGCCGCGTGCTGTTCGTACGCCACGCCCTGCCCGGCGAGAAGGTCGTCGCCAGGGTCACCGAGGGCGAGGAGGACTCCCGGTTCCTGCGCGCGGATGCCGTCAGCGTCATCGAGGCGTCCAAGGACCGCGTCGAGGCGCCCTGTCCGTACGCCGGACCGGGCAAGTGCGGTGGCTGCGACTGGCAGCACGCCAAGCCCGGCGCCCAGCGCCGGCTCAAGGGCGAGGTGATCGCCGAGCAGCTGAAGCGCCTGGCGGGCCTTACGCCCGAGGAGGCGGGCTGGGACGGCACCGTCGTCCCGGCGCCCGGCGACAAGCTGCTGGCGGGAGAGGTGCCGGCCTGGCGCACGCGTGTGCAGTACGCGATCGACGCCGACGGGCACGCCGGGCTGCGCAAGCACCGCTCGCACGAGGTCGAGCCGATCGAGCACTGCATGATCGCCGCCCCGGGTGTCTCGGAACTCGGCGTGGAGAAGCGCGAGTGGCCGCAGATGGCCGCGGTCGAGGCCATCGCCGCCACCGGTTCCGGCGACCGTCAGGTCATCCTCACCCCGCAGCCGGGCGGCCGGCTGCCCCTGGTCGAGCTGGACAAGCCTGTCTCCGTGCTCCGCGTGGAGGAGCGGGACGGCGGCGTGCACCGGGTGCACGGCCGCCCCTTCGTCCGCGAGCGCGCCGACGGCCGTACGTACCGCGTGGGGATGGGCGGCTTCTGGCAGGTGCACCCGCAGGCCGCCGACATCCTGGTCCAGGCCGTGATGCAGGGGCTGATGCCCCGCAAGGGCGAGATGGCGCTCGACCTGTACTGCGGGGTGGGTCTGTTCGCGGGCGCCATCGCGGAGCGCGTCGGGGACACCGGCGCCGTACTCGGTATCGAGTCCACCAAGCGCGCCGTCGAGGACGCCCGGCACAACCTCCAGGACCTGGAGCGCGTGCGCATCGAGCAGGGCAAGGTGGAGCAGGTACTGCCGCGTACCAAGATCACCGAGGCGGATCTGATCGTCCTCGACCCGCCGCGGGCCGGCGCCGGCAAGCAGACGGTGAAGCACCTGACGGGACTGGGAGCGCGCCGGATCGCTTACGTCGCATGCGACCCGGCGGCGCTGGCGCGTGACCTGGCGTACTTCCGGGAGGGCGGCTACAAGCCGCGCACGCTGCGCGCCTTCGACCTGTTCCCGATGACGTCGCACGTGGAGTGCGTGGCCATTTTGGAGCCTGCGGACAAGGGTGCCTGACCTGCGGTTTTGTGGTTCGGGTGGGTCGCTCGACCTGTTTCCCTCCGTACACGACGTGGAGTGCGCGGCATTCCAGGCAGACCGCTCTGACCTGCGGCTTCACCCAAGAGTGCAGGGGCAGGCAGTCTGCGGTGGCCTTCGTCGGGAATGGTGCGCGACAGGCTCGACGCTCACCTGACGCTCGTTCTTATGGTGCGTCAGGTGAGCCTCGAACCCACCGAGCAGCACGGGTCGTCGCGTCATTACGGAGGAGAGGTTTCTTGGCCGCCGCGAGCCATCCGGCCGCCCGGGTCGGTGTAGCCGTCCTGGCCCCAGTCGGTGCGGTCAGGGCGCTGACATACATCCGCCCCGGACTGCGGATCGCCTGCGGCGGCGTCTCCTCCGGGTTGCGCTGGTGGGGCCCTGGCGATGTCCTCAAAGGACTGCGGCGACCGGCCGGTCGGATCTTCAGATGGGGTCTCACGAGGGCTCGGTCCTGCGACGCTGTCCACGTTCGTGCCATCCTGCGGCTGTGGAGCGCCCGTCCCCCGGTCGTCCAGCCGGATCAAACGCCGGACAGTGTCGCCGCCAGCGACTGGAACCAGGCGCCGTGGGAGAACGGCTCCGGCGGGCCCACCTCCATGCCGAGTTCGGCGGCGGCCAGGGCGTAGTCCCCCTCGTCCAGGGGGAGCGCGAGCAACTCGTGCAGTTCGCCCACGAGGCGGGCGACCAGATGGGGGTCGGTGGTGGCGGCGTAGCCGGCGACGGCGGCGTCGTGGTCGGGGAACTCGTCGACGATGTCCTGCGAGAACCAGCCGCCGAGCAGTTGCGCAGTCTCCGGGAAGCGCGCGTGCCACTCCGAGTGCGTCTGCGGGGACGACGGTTCCGGGACGTCGCCTTCCTCGATGCTCTTCTTCAGGTGGTCGGCCAGCACCATCAGCCAGTCGCCGATCTCCGACTGGGGCATCCCGGTGTCCGGGATCGCGTAGAACTCGCCCAGGCCCTGCCGGATGCGGCCCGGAGGGTTGCGGCTGTACTCGCGCAGCTGGCGCTCCGCCTCCGGGATGGCCGAGGGGCGGGTGTGCCAGGTGTGACGGAGGTACGCGTCCAGCGCGCGGCTGCGTCGCTCCGGAGTGTCGTCGGCCGACTGCCCCGGTACGCGCGCATCACCTGGTCCAACTCGCCGTACCGCCGGTCGTGTTCGAGGGGCTTCATGGGTCTTCCCCTCCGCAGGATTGGTGGCCAGCCATGCGTCGATCTGGGGCTGCTTCGTCCGCAGGTTGTGTTCCGTCAGCCGTTGCGCGGCGGCCATGTTGTCGAAGGACGACGAACCGCCGATCGTTGGTTTGCGTTGCTCGGGCCAGTTGTTGTTGTCGTCGGCCTGGTCGCGCAGGCGTTGAGCGAGTTGCTCGTCGGTCTTGCCGACGTGCTTTTCCAGAGTGTGGCCGCCCCCCAGGTACTCGTTGCTCGCAAGGTCGAAGGTGTGATTGCCCTTGGAGCCCGCTTCGGTCCACCGTTGGTCGGAGTAGTGGGGTCCGGCGAGGTGAGCGCGGGCCGCCGTGTAGGCGAGCCGGTACGGGTTGCGGTGCGGGCGGTTGACGGCGGCGTGCACGACGGTGACCACGCGGGGCACGGGGCGGCCCGCCTCGGCGGCGCCCTTGGCCATGGCGGGCAGCAGGGTGTCCTGGACGTAGCCGTGCGGGGTCATCCAGCTGATCGCGGCGTCCGCGACCTGACCGGCGGCTCGCGCGAGCGCCGGGCGCAGCACGCCGAGCCCGGTCTCGACGCCGGGGTGCGGCAGCGCGGGCAATCGGACGGCGCCGTCGTCATCCTCGGGTCCGAGGAGTCGGCGCACCTCCCGGAGGTAGGCGACGCAGGTGTCGCGGGCTGTCGTACGGCTTGCCGTGCAGGCTGGCGACGAAGTCCGGGGTGGCCGGGCGGCGCGCCGGGCTGCGCGTGCACCACAGTCGCCCGAACCTCGGCGCCCGCGCCCTCGTCGCCGCCGGCGTCTTCCTGCACGGCACAGCCCAGGAGATCGCAGCCGGACTGGCCGAATACGGCCGTGCGGGCGTGGACGAAGTTGTCGTCAACGTCGCGGGCGTGTATTCCGACCATGGCCGAGAGGACGCCGTACGAGACCTCCGGGACATCCTGACGGCGTGCCGCGAGGCGGAGAACTGACACACGATCGGGTGTGGCGACACCGGCGGACCGCAGGGGCCGCGCTCCGCCGCACGCAGGGAGGAGAGGCACCCCGGTGCCCGACGACATCGCCCGCTGGCTGACCGAGCATGCCCGCCCCCTGGACACGCTGACCCCAGGTGCGCCCACCGACGACCTGAAACCGCTGGGGGTGAAGCTGCGCGGCGCCCGTATCGTCGGTCTCGGTGAATCCACCCACGGCACCGCCGAGTTCTTCCGGCTGAAGCACCGGATCGTGGAGTTCTTGGTACGCGAGGAAGGGTTCACCACCCTCGCCATGGAGGCCAGCGAGTCCGCCGCCCGGGCCGTGGACGCATACGTCCGGCACGGCGTCGGCGACCCCGCCCGGCTCGTCGCCCGGCTCGGCTTCTGGACCTGGCGGACCCAGGAGATGGTCGACCTCGTCGAGTGGCTCCGCGCGCACAACCAAGACCTCCCCGAGGAGCGCCAAGTCCGCTTCGTCGGCGTCGACCCGCAGCGCGGTGCCGACTCGGTCGAGGCCGTCACGGCCTTCCTGCGCGCGTGCGCGCCCGAACGGGAGGAGGACGCCCGCGCCCTGGAGGTCCTGGTCCACGCCCGCCCCGGCTCGCGTCCCGACCCCGAACAGGCGCTCCGGCACCACGCCGAGGAGGTCGCCCGCCACCTCGCCGACCACGACGACGCCGACGACGACGTCGTCGAGCACGCTCGGATCCTGGTCCGCGCCGCCGACCTCGTGACCCGCTCGCTCGACCAGTCCGCGGGTGAGGAGAGCGCCTTCGCCGTCCGCGACCGTGCCATGGCCGACGCCGTGGCCCGCCTCGTGGATGACGACCCGACGGCCCGGGTCATGGTCTGGGCGCACAACGGCCACCTCGCGAAGGGCACGTACGGGGACCGGGTCACCGCGCTCGGCAGCAGGCTCCGTGAGCGTTACGGTGACCGCTACTACGCCCTGGCCCTGCTCTTCGGCAAGGGCTCCTTCCTCGCCCGCAGGGGCGACGACCTCCAGGCCCCTCCCGTACGGCACCGCATCGGCACCGGAACCCGGTCCATCGAGGCACGGCTCGCCGACGCCCTGAAGGGCGACTACTACATCGACCTGCGCTGCACCGCCCCCTGGCTGCACGCGCCGCAGGCACAGCGCAGCTTCGGCGCCAACGTGCCGCGGTTCTCCTACCGCTTCCACACCGCGCCGCTCGTACCGGCGAAGGACTACGACGGCATCGCTTTCGTCGCCCGCTCGACCTGCTCCCACCCGCTGCCGCAGGCTGAGGAATGAGGGCGGACCCTGCTCACGGCCACATCTCCAGCAGGGCGTTCAGCGTCAGCTTCCACATCGGCTCGGCCCCCGTCCCGAAGGCGGCGGCGAGCGCGTACCCCACGGCGGCGTCGTGGGGCTCCGCGTGCTCGCCGCTGTTCGGCTCCTCCCACTCGGCGCTGACCGTCCGGTCCCCGGTCGACGTGAAGACGCCGAGGAGACGGCCGTCGCGCAGCAGACGGCTGGTGCCCAGAGAGTCCGGCACCAGCAGATACCCGTGTCCCCGCGCCGCGGATTCGACCTCCACCCGGTACGAACGCCGGGTCAGGAAGCCCTTCGCAGGGCGCAGGGCCTCGTCCGCGCCGTCCACGCTCAGGGTGAGCCGCCCCTGTTCGCGCGTACCGATCGGCACATGGCTCTCCGGCGGGGTATCGGCGCTCCGCCGGATCTCGGTGCGCGGCAGCCCGTCGCCGCTCACCGTCACCGTCCCGCCCTCGTGGTCGAGCGCGATGTGGACCACCCCGAAGAGCCGATCGGCGGCCAGCTTGTACGTGAACGCCTCCATCGGCACGCTCTCCTCTCCTCGTCGCCCTGTTGATCGTCGCCCGCCAGTCTCCGCCAGGGCGTCGAGGGCGGTTCCCTTTTCGGCCACGGAGTCGGACGACCCTGGGAGAGCGTTGGGCGACTTGATCCAGGGAATGCCCCCGTCATGCACCCCGAACGGGCACCGCGACTGAGCTGGTACACCGCGCTGCTTCCGAGTCCACCCAGCTCTCCCCGGTCATCCGGCACACGGTGCCCAGCCGTCACTGCGTCCCACTGCTCGACAAGAGGGCCACACCCTGAACAGGCCGACGACCGTCGCGTGGGGCGCCGCCTATCGCTCCCCACGAGGGGGCGACGCGCGCGTGCGTCGCGTCAGATGTAACGGTCCTTTGTGACGCTCGTCTGACGCTCTGGACGTCAGCAAGCGAGCTGGTGAGCCGAGAAGATGAGCCTGACCTGCCGTTCTTCAAGATCCGGCCTGGCCGATATCTTTTCGATGACCTCGCACGTGGAGTGCGTGGCGATTTTGGAGCCTGCCACAAAGGGCCTCTGACGCGTAAATAGCAGCAGGTCAGGATGGTTTCGGGCAGCTCGATGTGCTCGGCGGCGAGTGTGGCGGTCGTCGAGCACGGGGTGGTCTGGGGTCAGGCTGCGGTGCCGAGTGGGTCGAGGGTTACTCGGTAGCCGAGTTGGTTGAGCTGGGTGACCGCGCGTCGGGCGGCACGTTCGGGGTCGCGCTGGGCGAAGTAGGTTCCGCCGAGTTCGTAGTACGGCTTGTTGTCGGTGAGCATGTGCCAGATCGCGGTGACGATCGAGTGTTCGACGGCGACGAGGGCCTTCATCATGCCTCGGCGGGCTGTGAGCCGTTTGTAGCGGGCCTGGAGGTAGGTGTCCTTGGTGCGCACGGCACCGAGGGCGGCGATTCCCAGAGCGCCCTTGAGGTGAGGGTTACCGGGTCGGACCTTGGTGCTCTTGGAACGACCGGCCGAGGAGTGGTGGCCGGGGCAGACCCCGGCCCAGGAGGCCAGATGCTTGTCGCTGGCGAAGCGGCTCATGTCGCCACCGGTCTCCGCGACGATCACTTCGGCGACGGCCCGGTTGATCCCGGGGATGGTGTCGAGGAGCTCCAGGACGGGGCGAAAGGGCGCCATCGCGGCCTCGATCCGCTCGTTCAACTGCTGGATCACTTCAGTGAGCTGGTCGTACTGGTCCAAATGGAGGCGGGCCAGGAACCCGTGGTGCTCACGGAAGCGTCCGGTCAGCGCCTCGGTCAGCTCGGGAATCTTGATCCGGAGCTTGCGCCGCGCCAGCTCGGCCAGGGCCTGCGGGTCCCGCTCGCCCGCGATCAGCGCCTCCAGCATGGCCCGGCCAGAGACGCCCATAATGTCGGAGGCCACCGCGGCGAGCTTGATGCCGGAGTCCTCCAGCATCTTCTCCACCCGCTGGACGATCTGCCCGCGCGTGCGCGTCATCTGCGTTCGAGGCGGAGACGGTCCTCGACGCTCTGCTGTCCGACCTCGCGTAACGTCGCCGGGCGCGTTCAGCAACACACCGTCGTCGTGGGCGGGGAACGGGTCCCATCCGGCGAACGGGCGCCCGCCCGGGGACAGCCCGTGCCAGTGGCAGACCACGGTGCGCACACGACCCGGCTGTCCCGCAGGGCGCGCCCAGGTGCGGGCAGGCGCCCGGCCCGGCCCTCAGCTCGCCCGAGGCGGTGCGTCAGGCGACGACCTCCAGCCCGCCGACCGTCCGTCCGAACGGGCGGCCGTCGCTGCCGATGTCGCGCGAGGCGCCGATGACGTACCAGTTGCCCGACGGCCGCGCTGCAGAGCGCTTCGCCGTCCGGATGCAGGGCCGGTCACCTGTCGGCCGCTGCCCAGCAGGTGCAGGGCGGCGGCGAGGCCGGACAGCCCGGCACCGACGACGACCACGCGACCGAAGGCGAGGTGACGCCTGGCCAGGAGGAGCGGACGCTTCTCCGAACGGGGTCCTGCTCAGCGGCCGAGCACCGAGGCGACCGTGTCCACCGCCTCACGGAGCCCGAGCGGGTGCAGCGTTCCGGGCACGAGCGGCGCCGTCCACCCCGGGCCCACGGTCAGCACCGCCGGCTGCCGGCGTGCCCCCCTCACGCCCCAGGTCATCTGCGCGACGTGCTGGGCGAGCGGTCGGCTCGCCGTCGTCCGGGACTGCGCCCAGAGCGCGACGGCGCTCGGGCCGGTTCTGCGGACCGCCTCGATCAGGGCCTCGGCAGGCAGGGCGGCGCCGAACATGCGCACCGGCAGCCCCCGCTCACCGAGGGCCGCGGCGAGGGCCTCCAGGGGCAGGGTGTGGGTCTCGCCCGGGACACAGGCGAGCACCACCGGATCCGCGGTCGAACCCTCGTCGGGGACGGCCTGGCGGCGGTGCAGGGCGCTGGAGACGTGCCACGACAGCAGGTGCTCCACCTCGACGTACTTCTCGCCGGAGCTCTCCCACTTGCGGCCGACGGCCCTCAGAGTCGGCACGACGACCTCCGTCCATGCCGCCACGAGGCCGTGCTCGGCAATCACCGCTTCCAGCAGGCGGTCGACGGCGTGCGAATCGAGGCGCAGTGCCGCGCGGGCGAGCCCTTTGCACTCCACCCGGGCGTCCCCCCACTGCAGCCCGCTTCCGGCGCGGCGGCGCGCCGTGGAACGCGGCCGGGCCGGCCGGTCGGGCGCGGGAGCGCTCGGCTCGCCGTCGGAGCCGGGGGACTCCGGCACCGGCGCGGTACGTGTCCCCGCGCGGGCGACGCGAGCGGCTTCGGCCGGCGGCAGGCCCGCGTTGGTGAGGGCGCACATGCGCTCGAGGAGCGCCACGTCCGCGGCGGTCCACCGCCGGTGCTTGCCGCCCTCGTGCGCGGCCGGCGCGATGCCGTACCGCTGGTCCCAGGAGCGCAGGGTGGTGGGCGCGACGCCGAAGCGACGCGCCACCGCGCCGGTGGTGAGGCCGCCGCCCGTTCCCGGGCGCGAGTCGTCCGTACCGTCCACAGGCCGATGGTACGACGCACAACCGACGCACGTTGCCTGCGTCGTTTCACCGGCCAAGACTGGGCCCGTCGCGCAATCGCGCGAACCACGAGGTCCCCGGACCGGATCGGGGCCCGCCGCGGTACGCACCGTCCGCCGACGGAGGGAGCGCATCATGAGTGCAACGCCGGTGAAGGTGCCCGTCATCGCCCTGTACGCACCAGTCGAGGAGACGAGAGAGTCCGAGGGGCTCGCCCAGGGACTGCTGCTCGGGGACGAGCAGGCGTTCGCCGCGATTTACCACCGGTGGGGTGCCATGGTGCACACCATGGCCACTCGCTCCCTGGGCGACGCCAAAGAGGCCGAGGACGTCACCCAGCAGGTCTTCCTCGCGGCATGGCGAGGGCGGGCCGGGTTCCGCCCGGAGCGCGGACCGCTGGGCGCCTGGCTCGTCGGCATAACCCGACGCAAGATCGTCGACGCGTTGGCGGCACGCACGCGCAGGACGGAGATCGCTGGTGCCGTCGCGGCCGAGATGCCGGTTACGGGGCGGCCGGAGGCGACCCCGGAGGCCGTCCTCGACCGGGTGCTCGTCGCGGACGAGTTGCGCAGACTGCCTCCGGCCCAGCGGGAGATCCTCGGCCTGGCCTTCTACGGCGACCTGACCCAGGTCCAGATCGCGCAGCGTACAGGCCTGCCGCTGGGCACGGTGAAGAGTCATGCACGGCGCGGAATGCACCTACTGCGCCGCCGCATCGAGGAGGCCCGTCTCCGACCCTGACTCCCGTACGGGGCCACCGCCGGTGTCCGACCCTGGTGCTGCGGCCCGGCCCGCCGGCGGTCCGTCACGGTCCCGGTCCTTGCGGACCGGGACCGTCCAGCGCCACCGGGGCATGGTCACGGATTCCCGGGCCGGGCGGTCACGCCCGGTGCCTCCGTTTCCGCCGGGTGTTTCCGCATCCGCCGGCCGCCGCGCGAGCGAAGAGGTGTTGTGCCTTCTGCGCACAGCCCGCCCGCCTCTTCGGCCCCACGACCGGGGACGGGGGGCGGGGCTCAGGTGAACAGCGCGGGAGGGAGGATCGGGTGGCTGACCACGTCGACCCCGCCGAACTGGCCGAGATCGCGCTGGAGAACGGAGAGAACGGGCAGAACGGGGACTCCGTACGCTTTGCCGAGCAGCGCCTGCACCTCGCGGTGTGCTCAGAATGCCGGCGCGAACTCGAGGCCTTGCGTGCTGTGGTCCGCGCCGCACGTTCGGCCGGTCCCGGCGACCTGGTGACGGAACCGCCCGACCGGGTGTGGCGTTCGATCCAGCGTGAACTGGGGGCTGCCGACCCCCCATCGGAAGCCGAGTCCTCCGAGCCCCGTGCCGCGCCCACCGTGACCCCCTATCCGGGGACCCTCCGGGGCAGTCGCCGGCCTGCCCGTGCGCTCGCCGCCCTCGCCCTTGCCGTCGGGCTCGCCACGGGCGGCGGCGTCGCCTGGTGGCAGGCGAACGACAGTCGGCCCCAGACCGTCCAGAGCGTGGGGGCGCCGCACCGGCTCGCCCCCCGGCCGGGCCACAGCGCCGTCGGGACGGCCGGACTCGCGGACAGCTCCGCCGAAGGCCGGGTACTGCAAATCACCGTGCACGGCCTCCCGGACACCAAGGGCTACTTCGAGGTGTGGCTCATGGACCGCTCCGGGAGCCGGCTCATCCCCGTCGGCGCGCTGGGTCAGGACGGCAGGGCAACGCTGCCAATGCCCGACGGGGTCGATCTGCCCGCGTACCCGATGGTGGACGTCTCCGACCAGGCGTACGACGGGAACCCGGCGCACTCCGGACGCAGCGTCGTGCGGGGCGCCCTCGTCGGCTGATGCAGCCACTCCCTCCTGTAGGGTGTCGGACATTTCGTCAGGAATCAGTCGGTCCGAATGGCATCCGCGGAGTGCGCATCGGCCGAAGGGATTGGTGTGACGGGCAGCGGTAAGAGCCCGTCGCCCCTCCCAGCAAAGGTGAAAGCTCATGAACACCAACCGCTTCAGGAGTGCGGCTCTCGCCGGTGCCGCCGGTCTCCTGCTCCCTCTCGGACTCGTCGCCTTCGCCCCCGCTGCCCAGGCGGGGGCGGCGGCGGAGCCGTTCGGCCCCGCCTGCGCCTCTTTGCCGGCCAGCGGCGAGGGCAGCGCCGCCGACATGGCGGACGACCCGGTCGCCACCGCGGCGGCGAGCAACCCCGAACTGTCCACCCTCGCAGGCGCAATCGAGAAGGCGGGACTGGTCGACACGCTCAACAACGCGGAGAACATCACCGTCTTCGCGCCGACCAACGACGCGTTCGAGAAGGTCCCGCAGGCGGATCTCGACGCCATCCTCAACGACAAGGAGCAACTGACGGACCTGCTCACCTACCACGTGGTGGACGAACAGGTGACGGTCGACAAGCTGCCCGACGGCACCTTCACGACGATGCAGGGCGGCCGGCTGACGACGTCCGGGTCCGGGGACCAGTTCAAGGTGAACGACTCGGCCTCGATCGTCTGCGGTGACGTCGCGACGGAGAATGCGACCGTCCAACTCATCGACACCGTGCTGATGCCGCCCGCCTGATCTCGGTTCGACGGGGGAAGCCGTGCCGGTGCTGCCGCTGCCCGGAGACAGCACCGGCATCACGTCGCCCCCGCTGCGGGTGGTCGGTCAAAAGGCGTACTGGATCGTCAGCCAGGAGGCGTGCGTCTCGACCCCGCATGCCTGCTCCGGAGTCCGTCGCGTCGTGGACCACCGCAGGAGAGCGCCCGTCGTGGAAGGGACGTCACCACCCGGCGCTCCGCGGTGGCCGGCGGTCCGCGGTCCGCGGCCGGCGGTCAGCGGTCCGGTGAGCGGGCGGGCGTCTGCCGGCTTCCGGCGGCGTCCGCCCGGCCGCCGGCTCCCAGCAGCCCCGTCGCCTCGAAGGCGGTTCTCCGCTGCAGCCGCGGAAGTTCCCGCTTCGACAGAAAGGTGACCACCGGGGGCATCGCGGCGCGGACGGCCTGCGTGGCCCGGAGCCAGGCCGGGGCGTACACGGCCGCGCTACGCCGTTCGACGGCCCGCACCATACGGCCGGCCACCGTCTCGACCGGATAGACCTTCCTCGCGGGCCTCGGCATGTGCGCCCGCAGTTCCCGCAGCACAGGATGTTCGTCCGCGTCGCGGATCATGTCGGTGTCGGTCCAGTTCAGGTACCCGATGCCCACGTCGACGCCCTCGTGCGCGACCTCGGCGCGCAGTGAGTGGGCGAACGACTCCACGCCGGCCTTGGAGGCGCAGTACGCGCTCATCATGGGCGCCGCTCCGATCGAGGCGAGCGAGGCGATCTGCAGGTAGTAGCCGCGGGAGGCGCGGAGGTCGGGAAGGAACACGCGGGCGGTGCCGGCGCTCCCGACGAGGTTCACCTCGATCACCCGGCGCCAGAGTGCGGGGTCGGACTCCGCGAAGGGGCCGCCTTCGGCCACTCCGGCGTTCGCGACGACGACGGAAACAGGGCCCAGGCGGTCCCGTACGTCGGCGGCCACCCGTCGCATCGCGTCGTCGTCGGTGACGTCGACCTCCCAGCACCGGGCCGGTCCGGGGATCGTGTCCCGGACCTCGGCGAGGGTCGACTCCTCCCGGCCGAGGAGGGCAACCGCGGCTCCGCGTCGGGCGAGTTCCCTCGCCATCGCCGCCCCCAGTCCCCGGGCGGCGCCGGTCACGACGGCGGTGCGGCCTTGCAGAGGACGTACTGAGCCCGTCACGTGGTCCTCCTCGGTGGGGAAGGTGCCACCGGAGCGGCGATTCGCACCGCGTGGTCCGGCGAGCCGTTCTCTCACCATAGGCACCGGAGCCGGGGCCCCGCCGGTCCGGGCACACCCGTTCAGGGCGGATCCGGCAAAAGGCGCATCCGGCGGGCGCGGCCGCGACGAAAGGGGTGCATGGCCGTCGGGCGCAAGCTCTCGCACGACAACCCTTACTGGCGCCGCCGCCACCCCAGGGAAGCGGCCCGCGAGCCGCTGGCGGTCACCGCCTTCCTCGCCGACGGCGGCGAACTGAAGGAACTGTGCCGCCGGGAGTGACGAGGAGCGGACAGTGCCGTCACGCGGCTCACTCCCGACCCGCTTCCGGGTCGCGGTCGGACTTCGGCCAGACATAGGGCAGATCGTCCGGCACCCCGGGGAACCGGTCCCGGTAGAACTCCGGGTCCTTCCGCACCAGAGCCGACTGGTGGCTGCGATGGAAGTCCGGGTCGCCGAACCAGGGCGGGAGGTCGCCGTCCGCCACGAGCTGCTGCTGGGACCGCACAGCCACATCCGGGTGCCGGACCCGGAAGTCGTCGACCAGGGTCACCGCGCAGGTGTCGGAGCGCCCCTCGCTCGTCCAGACCCGGCAGATGTCCAGCCCGTACCGTACGAGCGCCTCCTCGTAACCGGCCCACATCCGGACCGCCGGGTGTCTGCGCCAGCCGTATCCGGGCACGGTCAGACCACGGAGCACCTGCAACGCCTCGACCCGCTGTTTGCCGAGCCGTCGGGGGTCCAGCGCCGCGGCTGATTCCACGAAGCCCGGAAAGGGGAGGAAAGTCTGCATGTGTCCTGCTTACCCGCGTGGACGCCTCCCTCGCGCCGTCCGGCCGAAGCGGTGCAGAGATGAAGAAAGATGACACCGAGGCAGCAGGCCACTCCTGACGTCGTCGTGGGCGCCGGGTTCGCCGGCCTGGCTTGCTCTCTCGACCTGTGCCGGGCGGGGCTGCGGGTCCAGCTGCTGTGCCGCCGAAGTTCCTGAAGCGGCAGCGGGACCGGACGGCGGCGGCCGCCCTGGACGACGCCGGCCGTTTCTGTCGGGTGTCGGGGACCACCGCGCGACCGGACCGGTGCAAGGAGCGCCGGCCTCGGGCACCCGCGCCGCACGCGAGGTGCTGGCCGACCGCCCGGAGTGAGCACGGCACCGCCCCGGCCGGGTCCTCGACGCACCGGTCAGCCGCGCGGGAACCGGCCGGGCCGCTTCACCGGGCCTTCTGCGAGGCTGGCGTGCGCGCCCAGCCCCTTGGCGGCCGCCCGGGTGATGTTGCGCGCCATACCGCCGAAGACGACGGCGTGGAAGGGGGACACGCTCCACCAGTAGACGTGCCCGAACAGCCCTCTCGGGTGGAACAGCGCCCGCTGCCGGAACCGGGTGCGGCCCTGTCCGTCATCCTCCGCGCACATCTCCAGCCACGCGAGGCCGGGCAGCCGCATCTCCGCCCGGAGCCGCAGCAGGTGCCCCGGCTCGATCTCCTCCACCCGCCAGAAGTCGAGGGAGTCCCCCACCCGCAGCCGCTCGGCGTCCCTGCGGCCACGCCGCAGCCCGACACCGCCGACGAAACGGTCGAGCCATCCCCGCACTGCCCAGGCGAGCGGGAAGGAGTACCAGCCGTTGTCCCCGCCGATGCCCTCGATCACCTTCCACAGGGCCTCGCGCGATGCGTCCACCGGCAGTTCGCGCTCGTCGCGGTAGAGACTGCCGCCGGCCCAGTCCGGGTCGGTGGGCAGCGGATCGCTCGGTGCGCCCGGCACGGCGGCCGAGGACCAGCGGGTGGCGACCTGCGCGTCCTGCACCCGCCTCAGCGCGAGGGCGAGCGCTTCCTCGAACGGCGACGGCTGTCCGGCCCCGTCGGGAACGTGGTCGGCGATGTCGTGCTCGTGGCAGACGACCTCGTGGCGCAGGGACTCGGTCAGCGGCCGGGCGATGGAATGCGGGACGGGAGTCACCAGGCCCACCCAGTGGCTGGAGAGCCGGGGCGTCAGCACCGGCACGGGCACGATCAGGCGTTTGCGCAGTCCGGCGACGACGGCGTAGCGCCGCATCATGTCCAGGTACGTCACGACGTCGGGCCCTCCGATGTCGAACGCCCGGTCCACGTCCGCCGGCATACGGGCCGAGCCGACGAGGTACCGCAGGACGTCCCGTACTCCGATCGGCTGGATCCTGGTGCGCACCCAGCTGGGTGTGACCATGACCGGCAGCCGTTCGGTCAGATAGCGCAGCATCTCGAAGGAGGCCGAACCCGAGCCGATGATCACGGCTGCCCGCAACACCGTGGCGGGCACGGGCGAATCGAGGAAGATCTGCCCCACCTCGGTGCGCGAGCGCAGATGCGGCGACAGCTCCCGTGGGGGGACGCCCTGCGGCGTCAGACCGCCGAGGTAGACGATCCGCCGCACCCCGGCCGCACGCGCCTGGTCGGCGAAGATCTGCGCGGCCTTGCGGTCCGTCTCCTCGAAGTCGGACCCGGTGCCGAGCGCGTGCACCAGGTAGTAGGCGACGTCGATGCCCCGCATGGCCTCGGCGACGGAGCCGACGTCGGTGACGTTGCCCTCGGCGACCTCGATCTCCTCGGCCCAGGCGTGGTCCCGGAGCTTGCCGGGTGAGCGGGCCAGGCACCGGACCCGGTGACCGGCGGCCAGCAGCTCCGGCACCAGCCGCCCGCCGATGTACCCCGTCGCACCGGTCACCAGGCAGTCGAGCCTCGTCTCGTCCTGCGCCTCATCCGCTTTCACGGGCGCCTCCTCGGGCGGTCGGGTTCTCTCTGGCCCTCCCCTCATGGTCGATCACGGCCCCTACCGTCGCGACCACATCCGCGGCGGACCGAGCCGTACCGGCAGGGACGACGTATCCACTTCGTGGCCGCCGCCCCTGCTGGATGCACCCGAAGCGCGGGGCGTGGCCACCGGGCGTGCCGGGCCGTTGGGCCGGCGGGGTGGTCGTCGGCGGCTGCCCGTGCCGTATCGGTCGTGGCAAGTGCCTGACCAGCACGATGGGCGGCGTTGCACCGCCGTGAACGGCACGGTGGCTGAATCCCGGAGGGTTCCGTGACCGCCCAGGCGCCGACTGCCGAGTCACCCCGTTACGACGACCTGCGCGCCCTCGTCGTCAACTGCACCCTCAAGCGGTCGCCCGAGGTGAGCAACACCCAGGGCCTCATCGACAAGACCCGGGCGATCATGGAGGCGCAAGGCGTCCAAGTCGACGTCGTCCGCGCGGTCGATCACGACATCGCGACCGGCGTGTGGCCGGACATGACCGAGCACGGGTGGGCCACCGACGCGTGGCCGGAGCTGTACGCGCGAGTGATGGCGTCCGACATCCTCGTGCTGGCCGGACCGATCTGGCTGGGCGACAACAGCTCGGTGATGAAGCAGGTCATCGAGCGGCTGTACGCATGCTCGTCACTGCTCAACGACCGCGGTCAGTACGCGTACTACGGACGTGTCGGCGGGTGTCTGATGACCGGCAACGAGGACGGCGTGAAGCACTGCGCCATGAACGTCCTCTACAGTCTCCAGCACCTCGGGTACACGATCCCGCCGCAGGCCGACGCGGGCTGGATCGGGGAGGCGGGGCCGGGGCCGTCGTATCTCGACCCCGGGTCGGGCGGGCCGGAGAACGACTTCACCAACCGCAACACCACTTTCATGACCTGGAACCTGATGCACCTCGCCGCAATGCTCAAGCAGGCAGGCGGTATTCCGGCGCACGGCAATCAGCGCGCCGAGTGGGAGGCCGGCTGCCGGTTCGACCAACCCAATCCCGAACACCGCTAAGTGAGCGGAAGCGTACGAAGGCGCCCCGGCCCGCAGCCGGTACGCCCTGCTGCGGCTCGTGCGGACAGCTGGGCAGCCCCAGCCGGTCGGCGTATTCATGCTGTGCGTCGTCCCGTACGTGCTGCTGCGCGGCGTTCCTTTCAGGGGCGGCGCCAGGAGTCGTCCCGGAGGTGGGAGCCCGCCATGGGGCCCATGCGCAGCATGCCACCGTCGACCACCCACGACGCTCCCGTGACGTACGAGGCCTCGGGCCCGGCCAGGAAGGCGATCACAGCGGCGACTTCCCGGGCGTCGCCCGGCCGTCCCATGGGAATGCCGTGGCGCTGCTTGGTGTGCACGTCCTCGTCCTCCTGCCCGGTCATGGGCGTGGCGATCTCGCCGGGGGCGACAGCGTTGACCGTGATGCCGTACTCGGAGAGCTCCAGCGCCATCACCTGGGTGAGCAGGCCCAGGCCGCCCTTGGCCGCACAGTAGGGCGCGGCGCCGACGCGCGGCTGATGCTCGTGCACCGACGTCACATTGACGATCCTGCCTCCGTCGCCCTGCTCGACCATGTGCCGTGCCGCCCGCTGGCTGCACAGGAAGGGCCCGATCAGGTCGACGTCGACGACCTGGCGAACCGTGCTGTGATCAAGGTCCAGGAACGGTGTAGCCGTGCCGGTGCCGGCGTTGTTGACCAGGACGTCGAGCCGGCCCAGTTCACCGGCGAGCTGGTCGATCAACTCGGCCGCATCGGGCAGCAGCGTCAGGTCCAGGGCGCGTACGACCGCCCGGCGTCCGTGCCCGCGTACCTCTTCCGCCGTGGCTTCGGCCCCTTTCCGGTCGGTGTGAAAGGTGATGCCGATGTCCATACCCGCGGCGGCCAGGCGTACCGCGGTGGCACGCCCGATGCCGGAATCCGCTCCGGTGACGACTGCGGTACGGGTGAACGCGTCCTCAGCGCCGCGCATGGGGCTCCTCGGGGTGTGTGGTCGTGGACGGGCGTCCGATGGTGAGGGGTGAGGCCCTCACGGCCACGACGGTTCCCGGCGCGGCACCACTACCAGCTCGGACGCGACACTGCCGTTCGGGACGGACAGGGCGAACAGCACCGTGTCGGCCACGATGTCGGGGCTCTGCAGCATGGAGACATCGGCGTCCGGGAACCGTTCGAGAATGAAAGGGGTTTCCATGCCGCCGGCGATGATTCCGGTCACACCGATCCCCGGACAGTCCCGCTGCGCCTCCTTGAACAGCGTGTGGGTGAACGCACGGAGGCCCGACTTGCCCGCCGAGTAAGGGCCCGCCTCGGTCCAGGTGCGGTTCGCCGCCGTGGAGAGGATGTTGACGATGTGTCCGCCGCCACGGGCGACCATGCGGCGGTAGGTCTCCAGACACAGGTACATCGGCCCCAGCAGGTTGGTGGTGATGACCCGTGTCACCTCGTCGGCCGTCAGGTGCTCGATCGGCTTGGAAACGTCCACGGCCGCGTTGTTGACCAGGACGTCCACCGGTCGGCCGGTCTCCTCCAGATCTCGGAAAACGGCCGCGACCGCCTTGGCGTCGCGCACGTCCATGTCCACGAAGCGCGCCTCGCGGCCTTCCCGTTCCAGGTCGTCGCACAGCTCCTGCGCCTGGTCCTTTCGTACGTCCGCCACCAGTACGGACGCCCCGGCCCCGGCCAGCTTCCGCGAGATCGAAGCACCCAGCCCCCGCGCCCCGCCGGTGACCAGGGCCTGCTTGCCATGAAGGTCGACCTGCACTGCGTTGCCCGCGCCTCTGCCCGCGCCGTTGCCCATGCTCATGCCCGTGGCCTTCCGTCGAGTCCCGTGAGGCGGTGCTCCGTTCCGCGGCAACCGCTCCGGATCTCACTGTGGCCCCCGCGGACGGGTCCGGCATGCCGGGCGGTCACTGTGAGCAAGCACACCAGAAGTACCGGATCCCTGACGGCGCAAGGGATCCACGCTGTCGCGGGCGCCGGTGCCCCGCGACCTGACCGGAGCAGTGGGCTCCGGTCTGCCACGATGGTCGACGCCGTACCCCGGCAGGAACCCGCCTTCAGCAGGTGCCCCGGGACCCGCCCGACGAGTGGCACGGCACCTGACAGATCCGGTGGAGCGGCCGCGCAGAGCGGCCGGCGTTTCAACCTCCGCCGTATTCCGCCACCTGAGTCCACCGGGCTCGCCACCGAGTGACATCACCGTGCCTTCTTCCTCCGCCGGCCGCGCGCCCGCCACTGCCCCTGCCCCTCTTCCCGACGCCGCTTCCGTACAGGGCGCCGGCCGGTTCCGCACCGGCCGTCCCACCGGCCGACCTTTCGGCCGCTCCGCGAAGGCCGGCGCAGGAGACCACTCGCCGTGGCGCTCCCTGAGGTACCGCAGCATGCGCTGGTGGTCCGTCGCCAACCTCGTCTCCAACGCCGGTACCTGGATGCAGCTCACGGTGCAGAACCTGCTGGTGCTCCAGATCACCGGGTCCGCCGCCGCGACAGGACTGTCCATGTCCGTCCAGGCGGCTCCCGGTCTCCTCATGGGTCTCGCGGGCGGCGCGGCTGTCGACCGCTGGCCCCGTAAGCTGACCGCGGCCGTCAGCCAGGCACTGCTCGGCGCCGTCGCGTTCGCGACAGCCTTGCTCGTGGCGTTCGACCAGCTCAACCTCGGGGTACTGATGGCGCTGGCCGCCGTCACCGGCCTCATCGCCACCGTCGACGGGCCCGCTTGCGCGCTGCTGGGCAACGATCTCGTACGCACCGAGGACGTTCCCTCCGCGATCGGGGTGGGCTCCCTGGTCCACAACGCGGGCCGCCTCGCCGGTGCCGCGCTCGGCGGTGTGACGGTGGGCTTGTTCGGCACGGCCGCCGCCTACGCCGCCAACGGGCTGTCCTTCCTCTTCGTGGCCGCGGTCATTCCCTTCCTCCGGCCGGTGGCCGACGCGACCCGGCGCTCCGAGCCGGCCACGCCGGCCGCTCCCGCGCCGCCGGGGGCCAACCCGGACGACGACCTCACCATGCGGCAGGGCCTGGTCTTCTTCATGCGCCGGCCTCGCTTGGTCGCGCTCGCCGGCATCAGCGGGATCAGCGCGGTCCTGGGCCGGAACTACAGCCTCACACTCGCCGTACTCGTCACCGGGCCCCTCGCCGGCGGAGCCGGAGCGTTCGGCACGGTCTCCACCGTCCTGGCGGTCGGAGGCATTCTCGGCGCGGTGCTCGGCGCCCGGCTGCGCAAGCCCTCGGTACGGCTCGTGGGCACTCTGGCCGCCGCCGGTGCTCTCTTCCAGGTGGTGGCGGGGCTGTCACCGTCGCTCACCGTGCTGCTGCTCGTCGTCCTGCCGATGGCAGTGTTCGAGTCGGTTTCCGACACGGCCGGTACGACCGTCCTGCAGACCGACCCGCCCGCGCACATGAGGGGCCGCGTGCTCGGAGTCTGGGGCAGCATCCGCACGCTCTGGGGCCTCGCGGGGCCTCCCGCGCTCGGCCTCCTCATGGAGCTGGCCGGGGCGCGCGGCGCCCTCGTGGCGGGCGGCCTGGTCATCGCCGGCGCGATCGGAGCCGGCTTCGTGCTCCGCGACCGCAAGACCCCCGTGCCCGTCGTCCTCCGGACGCGCTCAGCCGCCCTGACCGACCGGCCTGGCCTGAGCACCGCTGCCTGACCCCGTCCGGAGGGCTTGTCAGCGCGAGCTCTCCGGCACCAGCGACGGGCCCCGGTCGGGGCCGCGATCGGTGCTGCGGCCGGTGCCCCGGTCCGCGTCGCGGTCCGGCTCCAGAAGTGTCTGTACGGCCTCGACGACCTCACCGGTGGTGATCCGCAGCAGTCGCTCGTCCGGCAGGTAGCCATGAGCGTCTCCGGGGCGTGGTGAGTCGTCGTCGCCGGGATGCCACAACACCCGGTGCCGCGGGTGGGCCGGCGGACCCCAAAGACGGGGAGCGACCGGACCGAACAGAACCACGGACGGCGTGCCGAGGGCCGTGGCCAGATGGGCGAGCCCGGTGTCGCCCACCACCACGCAGCGGGCTTCCGCGACCAGCGCGGCGAGCTCCTCGAACGGCACGTCGGCCGTGCCGCCGTGGACCGCCGCCGGCGGCAGCCCGGCCTCCACCGCCACATACCGGGCCAGCGCCTCTTCGCCCGCGCCCGCGGTCACCACGACCTGGTGACCCGAGCGGTGCAGCGCCCCGGCCACCGCGGCGAAGCGTTCCCCCGGCCAGCGCCTGGCCGCCGCGTCCGCGCCCGGATGCACGACGACCGCGCCGGGTACGGGAGACGGCCTTTGGGGCGGCGGAATTCGCAGGTCCCCGGGGTCGGCCGTAATGCCGTACCAGTCGAGCAGGCGGCACCATCGGTCCCGCTCATGCTCGTCGGCGCGCCATGCGGGGCCGTTGACGCCGGGCGCGTCCGGGTGCGCGTACGCGAGGAGCCTTCCCGGCCGCAGCCGCTGAAGCAGCTCGTGGCTGGGCGGGCCGTTGCCGTGCAGATCCACCGCGATGGCGGGCGCGGGCCCGTCCCAGGCCAGCTCGGCGGGGACCGCCCGCCCCGCAGCCGAAGCCGGCAGCAGACGGTCCACCAGCCCGGTCGCGGCGGCCACCGCCGCCTGCCGCTCGGGCGCGGCCAGCACCACTTCGTACCCCGGCAGGCCGCGCCGCAACGCGCGCAGCGCGGGCACCGCCGTCAGCAGATCGCCCAGCCCGAGCGCCCGCAGCACCAGCACGCGCGGCGGAGCGGAGTCGGACTCCTTCGTCGCGGGGGAGGACGCGGGGGACGGGGACACGGCGGACGCCGCCGGCTCGCCACAGGCCCCGGAAGCAGCTGACACGTCGGAAGCTCCGGCCTCGCCGGGGGCTTCGTCGTCGGGCGGGCCGGGCGCGATACCGTTCTCGGCACTCGCGGTCATGGATGCCTCTCCTCTCCGGCGCCGGGTACGGCTTGCCGGTCGGGGACGGGGGCCACACTGTTGTCGGGGCCGGGTTCGCCGGCCGCTGTCACGGCGCGGGCGGCCGCACCGGTACGACCGCCGCCCGCGCAGCCCGGCGGGCCAGCAGGGTGGTGGAGCGGCCGTCGAGGTACGGCAGCACGACCGCCTGCCCGCCCCAGGCGCGCAGGGCCTCCGCCTCGGGAAGCTCGTCGACGGAGTAGTCACCACCCTTGACCCACACGTCCGGTCGCAGCCGGTGCAGCAGCGCCGCCGGTGTGTCCTCCTCGAACACCGCGACCGCGTCGACGCTGCCCAGGCCCGCCAGGACCCGGATCCGGTCCGGCACGGGATTGAGCGGGCGCCCTGGGCCCTTGAGGCGCGTGACCGACTCGTCGGAGTTCACGCACACGATGAGGCAGTCTCCGATACGCCGGGCGCTCTCCAGGAGGCCGACATGACCCGCGTGCAGCAGGTCGAAGCACCCACCGGTCGCCACCACCGTGCCGCCGCGCGCCCGGACCCGGTCCGCGAGGGCGAACGGATCCGTCTCCGGGGCCTCCTGGGCCGGGGACGGGGGCGAGATCTGCCACAGCGCCGGATTGCCGGCGCCCCCGGCCGCCACGAATGCGGCCGCTTCGGCGACCGCCCGCTGTACCGCCTCCTCCGGCAACGCGCCGTCCGCCAGCGCGGCGGCCGTGGCGGCGGCGAAGCAGTCGCCCGCGCCGCACGGATCACCGTCGGCCCGGTACGGCGCCGGGACGAGCATCGGCGTACCGGCGCCCGGCCGCGTCAGCAGCACCCCGCCCTCGCCGAGCGTCACGGCGACGGCGGCGGCCTTCCACCGCTCCGCGAGATCCGTGCCACGCTCGGCGTAGGCGCGCAGGGACTGGCCGTCGCCGGGACTCAGGGCACAGGCCTCGGCGGCGTTCGGAGTGACGATCCGCGCGCCGGGCACCGGGACGTCGCCCCTGGGGTGGGGATCCCACACCAGCGGCAGCCGGCGGGCCGCCGCAGCCAGGTGCTCCCGTACGGCACCGGCCGTATGGCGGCCGTAGTCGGCGACGAGGACGGCGTGCGCCTCCGCGAGCGCCTCGCGTACCGCGCCGTCGGGTTTGCCGGGCGCGCCGCCACCGCGGTCGATCCGTACGAGAGGACGGCCGCTCGCCAGAACCCGCGTCTTGACCGGCAGAGAGCCACGGAGCGGCAGCTCGACCAGCCGGACGCGGCCCAGCAGCGAGCCGCGTACTGCCTCGCTGGCCGGGTCGTCGCCGAGCGCCGTCACCAGCACGACTTCGCGGCCGCCGTGAGTGGCCAGTTCGGCGGCCAGCCCCGCCCCGCCGGGTCGTCGCCGGTCGGCGGTGACATCGACGACGGGGGCCGGGGCGTCCGGGGCAAGCCGGGTGGAGACGCCCTCGATGTCCTCGTCGAGCAGGGTGTCCCCGACGACGACGAGCGGCCGGTGCGTACTCATGGCAACCTCCGGTGGGCGGCGACGCTGCGCGCCGCGGTCGCGGTCGCGGTCGGCGTCGCGGTCGGCGTCGGCGCATTGGCTGTCGCTGTTGCCGGTGGCGCGCCGGCCGCCACGTCGAAGCACTCACAGAGCAGGTGCACGGCGACAAGGTGTGCCTCCTGCACCGTCGCCGTGCTGTCGGCGTCGATGCACAGCGCCTCGTCGGCCGCCTCGGCCAGCGGGTTGGGCTGTGGTCCGGTCATCGCCCATACCCGCAGTCCGGCCGCCCGGCCCGTCACCGCCGCCGTGATCAGGTTGGCGCTGCGGCCCGACGCGGACAGAAGTATGAGGACGTCCCCGGGCCGGCCGTGGGCGGACACCTGCCGGGCGTACACGTGCTCGAACCCGTAGTCGTTGCCGATGGCGGTCACGCTGGAGGTCTCCGCGTGCAGGGCGATGGCGGAGTACGCAGGACGCTCCCGCCGGTACCGGCCCACCAATTCGGCGGTCAGATGCTGGGCCTGGGCGGCGCTGCCGCCGTTGCCCGCGGCCAGCAGACGACCGCCGGCCGGCAGGACGCCGGCGAGAGCGCCGCCCCACTCGGTGATCTGTTCGAGGCTCTGCCGCCGGAACCGGCCCAGTGCGTCCTGGAGGGACTGGCAGTGCCGCTGCGCGGCCTGGAGTGCAAGAAATTCGGTCATGGCGGTCGGGCGTACCGCGTCCCGGTGGGACGGCGGCCGGCCCCGCACCTCCTTCTGACGTCAGTGCTGCACGGGCGGGTCGATCGGACCATGTGACGTGTCACGTACCGGTGTGGTGTGTTACGCGACCGTGTGCGGTGTCACGTGGCGGTGTGACGTGTCACACCGCCTCACCTCCCCCCGTCGCCGTCGGCCGCGCGGCCAGCACCGCGCGGTACACCGACTCGGTGGCCGCCGCGACCCCGGCCCACCCGTACCGGCTCAGGACCCGGCGGCGGCCGGCCGCCCCGCATGCCTTCCGCAGCGCGGGATCGGCCAGCAGTTCGCCGACGGCGCGGGCCAGGGCCTCCGGGTCGCCGGGCGGCACCAGCCGCCCGGTGGCCGGATCGGCGACCGTGTCCAGATGGCCGCCCACCGCGCTGGCGACGACCGGCTTGCCACAGGCCATCGCCTCCAGCGGCACGATGCCGAACGGCTCGTAGTCCGCCGGGCACAGCACCACGTCCGCGCTGCGCAGCAGCGGCGCCACCTCCTCGCTTGCGACGCCGCCGGTGAAGCGGACCCGGTCGGCGACCCCGGCCGCCCCGGCGATGCCGCGCAGTCGGCGCACCTCGGGGTCGGCGTCGATCCTGTCCGCCGGAGGGCCGCCGACCACGACGAGTTCCGCTTCGGGCAGCAGGGTCAGCGCAGTGATGGAGACCGCGGCGCCCTTGCGGGGGACCAGGCGGCCCAGTTGGAGCAGCCGGTAACGGTGCGCCCCCGGATCGGCGGCGGGACCGTCCGGCGTGAACTGGGCGGTGTCGACACCGCACGGCACGACGCTGACCTTGTCAACGGTGATGCTCATCCTGGCCAGCTCCAACACCTCGTCACGGCAGGTGGCCACCACCCGGTCGCAGCCCAGACCCACTTCCGTCTCGCAGGCGATCCGAGCGGGCGGGCTCGTGTCGGCGTACTTCTGATGCCGTCGCTTCACCGTTCCGAGGGCGTGGTACGTGTGCAGAAGCGGCAGCCGCAGTTCGCGTGCCGCCTGCAGCGAGGCAAGTCCCGACATCCAGAAGTGCGAGTGCACCAGGCCGGGGGGACGCGCCTGCCACTCCCGGGCCATGTACCGGCCGAACGAGAGCACGTGGGGAAGCAGTTCGTCCTTCGGGATCTGCTCCGGCGGACCGGCGGGCACATGGCGCACCTCTACGCCCCCTCGCAGGCGCACGCGGTCCGGCAGGTCCCGCGCGTCCCGCCGCGTGTAGACGATGACGCGGTGGCCGCGGTCCGCGAGGGCGGACGCGAGGCGGGCGACGTGGACATTCTGCCCGCCCGCGTCCACTCCGCCCAGCACGGCGAGAGGGCTCGCGTGCTCGGAGACGAGCGCGATCGACAGGGCGTCGCCGTCCGTGGGGTGGATGGGGCCTTGGGATGTCATGAGCGCACCTCCGTCATCACGCGCTCCCAGTCGTCCAGGAAGCGTTTGAGCCCGTACCGTTCGAGCGCCGCCTGCCGGCCCCGCGCGCCGTCCTCGGCCGCCGCCTGCGGTTCCTCCAGATAGCGCCGGGCGGCCCGCGCCAGCACGTCGGGACGGGTGGACAGCGTTCCGGTTCCGGGCGGGACGGCCTCGACCGCCTCCGTGGTGGCGATCGCCACGACCGGCATGCCCAGGTGCATGGCCTCGAGGAGCGACAGGCCCAGCGACGTCCAGCGCACGGGATGCAGGTAGAGGCGGCGCTCCGCCATGGCGGCGTGCAGATCGCGTTGCCGGAGATCGGCCGTACGGCATCGGTCGGCGGGTACGCCCAGATGCTCGGCGAGGCCCTCGGTTCGCATGCCGAAGACATCCAGCGGAGCCGCCTCGGACAGCTCGGGCAGCAGGTCGGTACCGGTGTAACGGCCGCGCCGTACCGGTTCGTTGACCACGACGGCCGCGCGGGCGAGGCGGCCGGTGTACAGATGGCCCGGATCGACGATCCCGTGCTCGATCACCTCGGTCCGGGTACCGCCGTTGTCCCAGAAGAGCCTGTTGAAGTGGGTGACGTGGACCAGGGTCAGGTCGTCGCGGTCCGCGAAGGGATGCCGGGTGTCCGGAACACAGCCGTCGGGCGCGTTGTGCTCCAGGTAGACGGCGGGCACGTCCCGGCCCGGGCGGCGTCCGCCCAGCCAGCGTTCGGCGAGCTCCAGTTCGTGCGGCCTCTGGAGGACGACGAGGTCGACCGGCGCGTCGCGCAGCTGTTCGGGCGCCGTCTCCCGCACCGAGTCGGGCCAGACGAACGTACGGGCCCGGCCGAGGCCGTCCGGATCTCGGCCGGGCGTGACCGGAACAAGGTACGTGTGGGGGCCCTGGACGAAGGCCGTTGTCCAGGAGCCATGCACATGCCACAGCAGGATGTTCATACGGTCGCTCCTCGCTCCGTTTCGGACGCGCCGCCCGGTGCGGCCCGGCTCACGCCCCGAGCGGTCCCGCGGTCCAGCGCCGCCACAGCCGCGATCACATCGGCGTTGCCCACGCCGTCGAGGCACGGATGCCCCGGGACCGGACAGCGCCGGGCCCTGCTCCCCGCGCACGGCGCGTCCTGGTCACCGAGCAGCACATGCGGTACGCCGTACGGGCCCCAGCGCTCGGCCGGCACCACGGGCGCGAACAGGCAGGCGACCGGCGTGCCCACGGCGGCGGCGAGGTGCGCGGGGCCGGTGTTGCCGACCACCGCGACCCGCGCCCCGGCCAGTACGCCGGCCAGCTGGTGCAGATCGGTGGCCCCGCCGAGGTCGAGGGCGTGGTTCCCGGCCACCGCCGCGGTCAGGTCCTTCTCCGTCCGGCTCCCGGTGATCACCAGACGGTGACCCGCGGCGGACAGCGCGGCGGCGGCCCGCGCCGCCCGCCGCACGCTCCAGGCGCGCGCCGGAGCCGCCGCGCCCGGATGGAGCACGACGTACGGTCCGGGGCCGGTCAGGTGCGCGGTGTCGGGCGGAGGGCAGATGCGCAGCGCGCCGTCGTCGCCGGGCGGCAGCGCGAACCCGGCGGCCCGCGCCAGGTCCAGCGCCGCCTGTGCCTCGTGACGGTGCGGCAGCCGGTGGTGCCGCAGATCGAGCAGGGTTCCCGGGTAGTCCTCGCTGTCGGCCGCCGTCCAGCCGACGCCGGCCAGTTTCAGCAGCAGCGCGACGGGCAGCGGGCTCTGGTGATACGAGACGAGCACCAGGGCACGGTCGAAGCGGTCGGCGGACAGCGTCGCCAGGAGGTCACGCGTGTCGCCGCGCGACACCGGCGCCGGTTCCAGTCCCACCCACGGCGCGTCGTACATCAGCACCTTGTCCACGCCGGGCAGCAGCCGGGCCGCCTGTACTCCCGACGGCCCGCACAGCAGGCCGGTGTAGGAGGAACCGGCGGCCACGGCCCGGACGGCGGGCCCGGCGAGCAGCACATCGCCGGTGCTGTCCAGGCGGACGACGAGCGTGCGGGGAGCGCTCATCGAGTGCCTCCCGGGGTCCGTTCGGCGGGAGGCGTCCGACGACCGCCGGCCCCGGCGCTTCCCGCGCCCCCGGCGCTTCCCGCCCCGCCGGCGTGCTCGCCGCTCCGGCCGACGCCGCGCAGCAACTGCCGTACCGCGGTGAGCAGGTCGGGGGCTGCCTCCTCGGCCGTACCGACTTCCTCCGGCCGGGTGACCGCCGTCGGTACCAGTACGCCGCGCGCCCCCGCGGCACGCGCGGCGGCGACGTCCGACCCGATGTCGCCGATGACGGCCGTGCGCGCGGCACGCACCCCGAGGTGTTCGCACGCGGCGAGCACCAGCCCCGGCGCCGGCTTGCGGCAGCCGCAGCCGTCGTCCGGACCGTGCGGGCAGACCGCCCACACCTCGAACGGTCCGAGGAGGGCCTCCACCTGCCGTTGCACGGCCTCTACCTGACGTCGGGTCAGCAATCCCCGGGCCACGCCCGACTGATTGCTCACCACACCCACCGGGATTCCCACGGCCCGTACGGCGTCGACCGCCTCCCGCGCCGAGGGCATGAGCTGCACCCGCGCCGGGTCACCGTTGTAGGGGACGTCGGCCACCAGCGTGCCGTCGCGGTCGAACAGGACGGCCTCCAAGGAGGCACCGTCCCTGCGTGCGGCGGCGGCACGAGCGGTGAACAGCCAGGGACCGGTCGCGGGGCGCCGGCGGCCCCGGCGAGGCCGGGCCGCGGGATGACCGGTCATGACTGCACCCGCTCCTGGACCGGCCGCCGCGGCGGGCGCGGCGGCGGGCCGGACTCGTGCGGGCCCCACGGCAGGGTCCGCCGGTGCCGTATGTGTCCGCGCAGCCAGTGCCACGTGGCGGCCGGGGGAATGAGCACGCTGGTCAGCGCCATCGAGACGACCTCGTCCAGGGTGCGCGGGCCCGGTGCGATGCGTGCCCAGGCGAATTCGGCGGTGCCGGCCAGCCATGCGCCGGCGCAGCTGCCGGCTGCGCCGCGCCTGCCGAGCACGGCGCACGTCACGGCGGCCGCCATCGCCGCGCTCACCACGACATGCCTGGGCAGGCGCCCCCGTGGCGCGTCCGCCCGGAGCCACCAGTCCCGGCCGTGGCGCCGGTTCATGAGTACGTCGTCGGCGTTGCCGGCCTGGAGGCGTACGGAGATCCAGCGGTCGGCCGGCCGGACCGGATGGGCGGTGGTCCGGCTGCCCGATCCCAGGGTCCAGCCGGCGGCCAGTACCCGCAGCGCCAGGTCCGCGTCCTCCCGGAACGCCCGCCGGAACCGTTCGTCGAACCCGCCCACGGCCTCCAGGGCCTCCCGGCGGTAGGCCATGTCGGCAGTGATCCACCGGGCGGTGGCCAGTCCGGCGGTGTTGCGTTCCCAGTCCGTGGGGCGGCGGTCGGCAGGCAGGGGCACCGCGATACGGGCGGCGACCCCCGCGGTCCGGTACGTCGCCGCGGCGAGGTCCCGTACGAGGCGGTCGCCCCAGTCGGGGCCCGGCACCACGTCGTCGTCCAGGAAGACGATCCAGGGCACCGGGCCGGCCGCCCGCCACCCCGTGTTGCGCGCCGCGGCCGGCCCGCGTGCCCGGCCGGGCACGACCGTGGTGAGGGACCGCAGTCGCGGCGGGATCCGCACCGGCAGCGGGGCGCCGTCGGCCTCCGTGCGGTCGTCGACGATCACCACCCGTACCGGCCAGGTACCGGTGGAATCGGCCAGGGCCCGCAGACACACGCTCAGGCTGGGCCTCCCCAGCGTCGGTACGACCACGGCGTACGCGGTGGCCGGCTGCTGTCGTACACGTCCTCCGTAGGCCGTCATCGCGCCGCCCCCTCACCGGCGGTCCGGTCCCCTGCAGTGCCCTCGTCGGCCGTCCCCTCGTCGCAGGAGCGGAAGAAGTCGCCGCGCCGGATCGCGTAGGGGCCGATGGCGAGGAGGTCGACGGGGGAGGAGCCGAAGCACTCCAGGGCGTCCCGCGGGTCGTCCACCATGGGCCTGCCCGACGTGTTGAGGCTGGTGTTGACCACCACGGGCAGTCCCGTGAGCCGTTCGAACTCGGAGAGCATGCGGGCGACGAGGGGTTCCGCCGCCGGGTCCACCGTCTGGATCCGGGCGGTGCCGTCGACGTGCACGACGGCCGGGATGCGCTCCCGCCACGCCGCGGCCACGTCGTGAACGAACAGCATGTAGGGGCTGGGCATCGGGCCGTCGAAGATCTCCGGAGCGCGGTCGGCGAGCACCATGGGCGCGACCGGCCGGAACTGTTCACGGCCCTTGACGTCGTTGAGCCGCTCCAGATTCCCCGCATGACCCGGGTGGGCCAGCAGCGACCGGTGGCCCAGCGCCCTCGGCCCGTACTCGGAACGCCCCTGGAACCAGGCGACGATCGCGTTGTCCGCCAGTGCCTGTGCCACGGTCGCGGCGATGTCCTCCGGCCGGTCGAACGGCACGGCCGCGGTCTTGAGCCAGGCGCCGAGTTCCGCGTCGGACCAGTCGCGGCCCAGGTCGGCGCCGCTCATGGGCTCCGGCTCGTGTCCTGCGCGGGCGGCCAGCAGCAGCGCGCTGCCCAGTGCGGTGCCCGCGTCACCGGCGGCGGGCTGCACCCACACCCGGGAGAAGGGGCCTTCCCGGGCTATGCGCGAGTTGGCCACGCAGTTCAGCGCGACGCCTCCGGCGAGGGTGAGCACGCTGTCGTGTGTATTTCCGTGCAGCCAGCGAGCCAGGTCCAGCAGCGTCTCCTCCAGCACCGCCTGGGCGCTGGCCGCAACGTCCGCGTGATCCTGCGTCCACGCCTCGTCGGGCCGCCGGGGCGCGCACATCTCGTGCCAGGGCACGCCGGTGGCGCGGAACCCGCCGTCCCCGGTGGGGTGTACGTACCGGCGCAGCTCGGGCAGCATCCGAGGCCTGCCGTGCGAGGCGAGGGCCATCACTTTGAACTCGTCGCAGGAGCGCAGGAATCCGAGATGGGCGGTGAGTTCCTCGTAGACCAGGCCCAGCGAGTGCGGCAGCTCCTGCGCGTAGAGCGGCTCCAGCCGGTTCCCGATCCGCCGGGCCGCGAGATGTGAGGCGCGTTCCCCGCGGCCGTCCAGGACGAGTACCGACGACGAGCCTGCGTCGGGCGCGGCGAACGCGCTGGACGCGGCATGTGCCATGTGATGTGGCACGAACTGCACGATTTCCGCGTCCAGTCCCGGCAGTGCGGTCTCGAGGAAGCCCGGGACCTCACGGGCGTACGCCAGTCTCAGGTGGTCCCAGGGGTCGTCCAGTCCCATCGTGTCCGCGGGGCGGGCGAGCGACGGGTCGAAGGAGTACGCCACGGCGTCGAGGTCCTGCGGGCGCAGGCCCGCCCGCTTCAGGCACCAGGCGGCAGCCTGCTCGGGCAGTTCCCAGGCGGAGAACGGCACCGGCCGCTTGCCGTGCTTCCGCCGGGAGAACCGTTCCTCCTCTGTGGCGGCAACGGTCCTGCCGTCGATCACAAGTGCGGCGGCGGGGTCGTGGAACAGAGCGTTGATTCCGAGGATGCGCATGGGCGTCCCAGGCCTTTCGGCGAATCGTGGTACGGCCGGGCCCGAGTGGGGAGGCGTCGGCCGGAACGGATGTGCGGCCGGGTCAGATACCGGCGTCCGCCTGCGTGCGGAACCAGCTGATGGTGCGACGCAGGCCCTGCTCGGCGGCCACCCGCGGCTCCCATTCGAGTTTGTCGCGGGCCAGAGTAATGTCCGGGCAGCGCACGGCCGGATCGTCCGTCGGCCGTTCGATGTAGCGGATCTCGGAGTGGGAGCCGGTCAGTTCGATGACGAGGCGCGCCAGTTCGAGCATCGTGATCTCGGCCGGATTGCCGATGTTGACCGGGCCGCGCAGCCCGTTGGCGGCTGCTGCGAGGATGCCCCGCACGGTGTCGTCGACGTAGCACAGCGACCGGGTCTGCCTGCCGTCACCCGTGACGGTGAGCGGCTCGCCGGCCAGGGCCTGCCGGATGAACGTGGGGACGGCGCGGCCGTCGTAACCGCGCATCCGCGGGCCGTACGTGTTGAACAGCCTCACGATGGCGGTGTCGGTGCCATGGGCGTCGGCCTGGGCGGTGGTGAGCGCCTCGCCGAACCGCTTCGCCTCGTCGTACACACTGCGAGGGCCGACCGGGTTGACATTGCCCCAGTACCGCTCGTTCTGCGGATGCTGCTGCGGGTCGCCGTACACCTCGGACGTGGAGGCGAGCAAGAAGCGGGCTTGGGAGCGCTGAGCGAGCGTGAGGGCGTTGCGCGTACCGAGGCTGCCGGTCTCCATCGTGTGCAGCGGCAGACGCAGGTAGTCGGCGGGCGACGCCGGGGACGCGAAGTGCAGCACCAGGTCCGGCGGACGGTCGACGGTGAACGGCTCCGCGACGTTGGCCCGCACCAGCGTGAATCCGGGGCGCTCCAGGAGCGCGGATATGTTCTCGGGCCTCCCGGTGCTGAAGTCGTCGACACACGTGACCGCGGCGCCCGAGTCCAGCAGCGCGGTGCACAGATGCGAACCGACGAATCCGGCACCACCGGTGACGACGGCGTGTTGCCAGCTGCGCGAGAGAGCGGTGTTCATTCGGTCTCCTCCGTACGGGCCGTGGATCTCGATGTCCTGCACCTCGGCGTTCGGGTCCGATTTCGTGAGTCTTCGAACAGGCTGGGCCGAAAAGGGGACGGGGGCACGGCGGTGTCCGCCATTCGAGTCATTCACGCAGCGTGATGGCGGTCTGCCCCCACCACGTCGCGACTGCGCCGCGAATCGCCTGAGCCGACGCACGACCGAGCGTGTCGCTGTTGGGCCGAACGGGTGAGGGGCGCGAGGATGGGAGGATGCAGATGAAGCGTGCGGGTGAGGGGGTCCGGTGAGCAGGTACGACGTCACCGACGAACAATGGGAAGGGCTCGCCCAGGTCGTTCCGCTGCGCAGCCGCAACGAGTGGCCCTCCAGAGTCGACCACCGCGCCCTCCCCGACGAGTACGCCGAGGCGGAGCAGCGCCGCATGGTCGTACTCCGGGTGCAGGTCTTCGCGGACGCCCGCGAGGTGGCCGAGTACCTCGTGGCCCAGATCCCGGTCCTGCTGGATCTGACCAGCGCCGACGCCGCAGTGGCCAAGCGCATCCTGGACTTCAGCAGCGGTGTGGTCTTCGGACTCGGCAGCGGCATGCACCGGGTCGACCGGAACGTCTTCCTGCTGGCGCCGGTCGGTACCGAGGTCGAGGGCATCGCGGCCGCCGCCGTCCCCCGTTCGTAGGAAGGTCGTCCAGGCGGAACGGTTCGGCACCTTGTGCGCTGCGTAGCGTCCCCCGCATGGACGCAACGCGCAAGCGCCCCACCGTCACCGAACTGCGGCTGTCCGCCTTCAAGTCGCACCGTGGCGCCACCTTCCCGCTGGGCCCCGTGACCCTCTTCGCCGGGGCCAGCGGCAGCGGCAAGTCGAGTGCCCTGCAGGCGTACGAGGCGCTGGCGCGGCTCGGTTCCGGCGCCGCACTCGGCGAGGTCTTCCGGGATCCGCCGGGCTGCGTGCCCGAGGGGGCGGAGGCGGACGCCCAGGGGCGGCGCGGCTTCCGGATCGGCTGCACGGTCGACGGCCCCGTCGGACCCGTACGTCTCGACCTCGCCGTACAGGCCGAGCCCGAGCTCCGCGTCGTCGGGGAACGGCTGACCGCGGACGGACGGACACTGCTGACCACCGCCCTCCGCGATCCCGGCCGCAGCAGTGTGCAGGCCGCCTGGCACACCGGTGGCGCGGTCGCCGTGACCAGGGCCCCGCTCCCGGACGACCGGCTGGGGACGGCACTGCTGCCACTGCGCGTCGCGGGCAGCACGGAAGGGCAGCGGCAGGTGCTCGCGGCTGCGGAACAGGTGGTGGTGGCCCTGCGGTCGGTGTTCGCGTGCGATCCCCAGCCCCAGCGGATGCGGGCGCCGGTACCGGTCGCCGGCGGACGGCTGCGCGGCGGCTGCGACAACCTCGCCGAGGTACTGCGGCGCACCCGGACCGAGTGCACCACCCGGCACGCCGCGTTGATCACGGCGGCGCGGGCGGGCTGCGCGGGGACGGTGGACGACCTGACCGCGGAGGACCTGACGGACGGGCGGGTGCGGGCCGTACTTGGCCGCGGCGCAGAGGGGGCCACACCGGTGGGGCGGCTGGGCGAGGGCGAGTTGCGGTACCTCGCGCTGGCGCTGGTGCTGCTCACCGGGCCCGGTGTGCTTGCCGTCGATCCGGCGGCGGAGCTGCTGCCGGCGCAGCAGGTGCTCACGGTGCTGGCCGACGGGTTCGACCGCTCTCTGGACGCGCGGCAGACGCGGGAACTGGTGCGGCTGGCGGTGATGTCGTGCGGGCGCGGGCACATCCGGCTGGTCGGGGCGGTCGGTGACGGGGACCGTGCCCGCGGGGTGGACGGTGTCTCGGTGGTAGACCTGGTGCCGTGACTGAGGCATCGGGGAAAGCAGAGGACCTGGCCGCGCTGCAGCGCAGGCTGGCCGAATTCGCTGCGGCGCGAGGATGGCAGCCGTACCACACGCCCAAGAATCTGGCGGTGGCGCTGAGCGTGGAAGCGTCGGAACTGGTCGAGATCTTCCAGTGGCTGACGCCCGAGGAGTCGGCGCGGATCATGGAGGAGCCGGACTCCGCCCACCGGGTGGCGGACGAGGTCGCCGATGTCCTGGCGTACCTGCTGCAGTTCTGCGACGTGCTGGGCGTCGATGTGCTGGCGGCTCTGGCGGCCAAGATCGACCGGAATGAGCTGCGATTCCCCGCCTCGCGGTCCTCCCCCAGCAAGGATCGTCACTCTTCGGAGTGACGAAGTTGTTCAAAACCGCTCTGGTGTCCACAGATTTCCGAATACCCCTGGCTTTACGGTCCTCTTGCCTTCACTCTGGGTAGTGGAGGCGGTACTGAGGGATGTCGTACGGGACGGGGGATCGCGATGGATGCGGTGCGGCTCATCAGGGCCGGCCGGCACGCTCTGGCGCAGAGCCGGGCGGCGCTGGACATCGTGGCGGAGGCCTGGCAGGCGCAGGCCCTGGCTCAGGCGATCGGCGGACAACTGGCCCTCATGGGGCCGCCGGAACTGAGAGTCGAGGCCCGCGGACTCAGCGAGTCCGGCGGGCGAGGCTGTGGGGTACTGGACCAGCTGGTGATACGGGCCGGTGGGATACGGGCGGCGCAGCTCACCGACGTCAGTGATGCGCGTGAGGCACTACTCGGCTTGGGCGGTCTGCTCGGGGAGGTCGGCATCGCGCTCGTCGGGGTCGCATGCGCCACTGACGAGGAGGGTTTGTACTGGCAGTGCATCGAGGCCATCGATGCCGCCGACGAGTCGAGCGACCGGGTGCGCGCCATGCTCCGCAGACTCACGCTGCGAGACCAGGGCAGCACTCCGGGCGCGGCTCACGACTCGACGGCGGGGGCGTCATGATGGATGTATGGATCTTCGCATTTTCACCGAGCCCCAGCAGGGGGCGAGCTACGACACCCTCCTCAAGGTGGCCAAGGCCACCGAAGACCTCGGCTTCGACGCCTTCTTCCGGTCCGACCACTACCTGGCCATGGGTTCCGCCGACGGACTCCCGGGACCGACGGACGCGTGGATCACCCTTGCCGGCCTGGCCCGGGAGACCAAGCGGATCCGCCTCGGCACGCTGATGACCGCGGGCACGTTCCGGTTGCCCGGCGTGCTCGCCATCCAGGTGGCGCAGGTCGACCAGATGTCGGGGGGACGGGTCGAATTCGGCCTGGGCGCCGGCTGGTTCGAGGAGGAGCACCGGGCATACGGGATTCCGTTCCCCAAGGAGAAGTTCCCCAGGCTGGAGGAGCAGTTGGCGATCATCACCGGGCTGTGGGGCACCGAAGTCGGCAAGACCTTCACCTACAAGGGCGCGCACTACCAGTTGACCGACTCGCCGGCGCTGCCCAAGCCGGTGCAGGAGAAGATCCCGGTCCTCATCGGCGGCCACGGTGCCACGCGTACCCCGCGACTGGCCGCGCGGTACGCCGACGAGTTCAACATGCCGTTCGCCTCGATCGAGGACAGCGAGCGGCAGTTCGGGCGGGTGGCGAAGGCCGCGGAGGAGGCCGGACGCACGGCGGGTGACCTGGTGTATTCCAACGCGCTGGTGGCCTGTGTGGGCAGGAACGACGCCGAGGTGGCGCGCCGGGCGGCGGCCATCGGACGGGAGGTGGACGAGATCAAGGCCAACGGCCTCGCCGGATCGCCGGCCGAGGTGGTCGACAAGATCGGACGGTACGGCGCGATCGGCTCGTCGCGTGTCTACCTGCAGATGCTGGACCTCGACGACCTGGATCACCTGGAGCTGATCTCCTCGGAGGTCCAGGCACAGCTGAACCAGCCGTAGGGGCACCCGTGAACCCCGCCAGGCCGCTCCGCGACGCGCTCGCCGAGGGAGTTGTCGTCCTCGACGGCGGTCTGTCGAACCAACTGGAGGCGCAGGGGTGCGACCTCTCCGACGCACTGTGGTCCGCCCGGCTGCTCGCGGACGACCCCGGACAGGTCGAGGCAGCGCACCAGGCGTACGTCCGGGCGGGAGCACAGGTCCTCATCACCGCCAGCTACCAGGCCAGTTACGAGGGCTTCGCCCAACGGGGGACCGGGCGGAAGGAGGCCGAAGAACTGCTGGCGCGCAGTGTGAGACTGGCGAGGCGTGCCGCCGACGCCTCGCCCGACCCCGACGTCTGGGTCGCGGCTTCGGTGGGGCCCTACGGCGCGATGCTGGCCGACGGCAGCGAGTACCGCGGGCGGTACGGCCTGTCCGTCGCGGAGTTGGAGCGCTTTCACCGGCCGAGGATAGAAACTTTGGCCGCGGCCGGGCCCGACGTCCTCGCCCTGGAGACGGTGCCGGACGCGGACGAGGCAGAGGCGATGCTGCGCGCGGCGGAGGGGTGCGGGGTGCCGGTCTGGCTCTCGTACAGCATCGCCGGCGGTACGACGCGGGCCGGACAGCCCCTGGACCGGGCGCTCGCGTTGGTGGCCGGCGTCGACCAGGTCATCGCCGCCGGGATCAACTGCTGTGAGCCACGGGATGCGGACCTGGCCGTGGCCGTGGCGGCCGAGGTGACCGGCAAGCCGGTGGTCGTCTATCCGAACAGCGGAGAGGGGTGGGATGCGCGAGCGAGGTCCTGGCGCGGCCCGGTCACCTACGACCCGGCGCGCGTGCGGCAGTGGCGGACGGCCGGCGCACGGCTGGTCGGAGGCTGCTGCCGGGTGGGCCCCCGCCAGATCGCGGAGCTGACGCGGCTCACGGGCGAACGGCGTGCGAGCCGGGCGGAAGGCGACCATGCTGAGCCAGCCGGCCGTCCCTGACGGCTCGGCAGAGACGATCGTGCTCGTGGGGTCCTATCCGGCCCTGAACCTCGCCGTCGTCACCACGGGCATGTGGCAGGTGATCACCCACCCGCACGTCGGCTGGTCCGAAGCGCTGACCGCCGAACACTTCGGCTGGTCCGAAGCGCTGACCGCCGAACACGGCGACCCCCTGATGATGGTGGCCATCGCGCTCGTCGTCTTTCCCAAGCTGGCCCTGGGCCTGTCCGGCTTCGAGACGGGCGTGGCCGTCATGCCGCAGGTGAAGGGCGAGCCGGGCGACACCGAGGACAAGCCGGTCGGTCGCATCCGCGAGACCAACGCCGCCATCGACGTCACCATCGCGGCCCGCCGGGCCCGCCAACGCGGCTGGACAGTAGCCTTCGGGGGTGATCTCCGTCGTGTTCGTCTACACGACCGCTGTACCGCGCGAGGCCGAACCGGACCGCGCCCGCCGCCCGCACGTACATGTCGGCTGACCGTACCCGCCCGCGTGGCGTCACTGTTCCGCGAGGGCGCTCATCATCGTCGGCGCGGTCGCGACCATCCGGCGGCCGGTGAACCTCCGGCGGCCCGTGCACGTCTGTCACGTCGAAGTCCGCTTTCAGAAGGCGGACCGCTTACAGCAGGCTCTCCTGGAAGGACACTGAACGCATGGCGACGTTCGATCCGATCACCCGCCGACTCCGGCGGCTCTTCGCGGTTCTGGACACCGGCGAGGAGGGCTTCGTCACGTGGGGTGACTACGAGCGGATCGTGGACAAGTACATGACCGGCTACGCGTTGGCGAAGAGCGACGCCAGGATCCAGGCGCTGGAGAAGGCGTACTGGGCGCAATGGCTGGGACTCCTGACGCAGGCGACCCCCGGGCAGGACCGGCTGTCCCAGGACGAGTTCGTCGCGGCGCACCGCGCCGCGGGTTACGGCGCCCATGCGTCCCACCTGCTGGAGGACACGGCCCAGGCCATCTTCAACATCCTGGACGTCGACGGCGACAAGCGGATCAGCAGGGACGAGTTCGCCACTTACCTGGCCTTCTGCGAGATCTCCAGCGCCGACGCCGCGATCATCTTTCAGCGGCTGGACCTGGACGGCGACGCCTTCATCTCCCAGCGAGAAGTCGCCAGGTCGCTCCGGGCGTTCCACCTCTACAACGACGACCTGAACACACCCGGTGGCATCTTCCTCGGCGTCCACTGAGCCGAGTCCACGCGCGCCTGTGAGCGAGGCCTCGATGGCCGCGCTGATCCGGGGACCGTGACCGGCTCCGAAACCCAGTGGTTGGCGCTGACTGCCTCCGATAGCCTCTGAAGCGCGTCGTAGCAGGTCACAGCCGTTTCAACCCGTAATGCAAACGTCAAAGAGGTGCGCTGGATGTTCCTGACGATCAGTACCACCGGTACCCCGGAGCGACCCGCGACCGATCTCGGCTTCCTGCTGCACAAGCATCCCGACAAGGCGCAGGCGTTCTCCACCTCGTACGGCACCGCGCATGTCCTCTACCCCGAGGCGTCCGCCGAGCGCTGCACGGCCGCGCTGCTGCTGGAGGTGGACCCGGTGGCGCTCGTCCGGCGCGGCAAGGGCAAGGGGCGCTCGGGCGCGCCCGACGCGGCGCTCGCCCAGTATGTGAACGACCGGCCGTACGCCGCGTCCTCGCTGCTCGCCGTCGCGCTCAGCAGCGTCTTCTCCAGTGCCATGAAAGGCCGGTGCAACACCCGTCCGGAGCTGGCCGAGCAGCCGCTGCCGCTGCGTATCGAGGTGCCCGCGCTGCCCGCCCGCGGTGGTGCGGACCTGGTGCGGGCGCTCTTCGGCCCGCTCGGCTGGGCCACGGTGGATGCCGAGCCGGTGGCGCTGGACGAGCAGTTCCCGGAGTGGGGCGACTCGCGGTACGTACGGCTCGTACTGGAAGGAGAGCTGCGGCTCGCCGACGCCCTGCGGCACCTCTACGTGCTGCTGCCGGTCCTCGACGACGCCAAGCACTACTGGGTCGCACCCGACGAGGTCGACAAGCTGCTGCGCGCCGGTGACGGCTGGCTGGCCGGCCACCCGGAACAGCAGCTCATCACCAGCCGCTTCCTCTCCCGCCGCTGGGGGCTGACCCGGCAGGCGAGGGAGCGGCTGGAGCTGGTGCGGCTGGCCGAGGCCGACGACACCGAGGTCGAGGACATCGACAACGCGGTGGACGAGGCGACCGACACCGAGGAGCGGCCCGTGCCGCTCGCCGTGCAGCGCCGCGACGCCATCCTCCAGGCGCTCCGCGCGGCGGGGGCAAGCCGGGTGCTCGACCTCGGCTGCGGACAGGGGCAGTTGGTGCAGGCCCTGCTCAAGGACGTTCGTTTCACCGAGATAGTCGGTGTGGATGTGTCGATACGCGCCCTCACTGTCGCGGCCCGGCGGTTGAAGCTGGAGCGGATGGGCGAGCGGCAGGCCGAGCGGGTCAAACTGCTGCAGGGCTCCCTCGCGTACACCGACAAGCGTCTGAAGGGATACGACGCCGCGGTGCTCAGCGAGGTCATCGAGCATCTCGACCTGCCACGGCTGCCTGCCCTGGAGCACGCGGTGTTCGGCTCCGCGCGCCCGCAGACGGTGCTCGTGACGACGCCGAACGTCGAGTACAACGTCCGCTGGGAGAGCCTGCCCGCAGGGCACGTCCGGCACAGTGACCACCGCTTCGAGTGGACGCGAACGGAGTTCCGGGAGTGGGCCGAGTCCGTCGCCCGGCGCCATGGGTACAGCGTGAAGTTCGCACCCGTCGGGCCCGACGACCCCGAAGTCGGGGCGCCCACCCAGATGGCCGTCTTCCGCGGTAAGGGGGCCCTGGCGACGCCGAAGACCGCCTCCACCACACCGCCGGCGGCCCCCACCACGCCGACTGCGCCGACCGCCACGACCACGAAGGAGGAGAAGGCGGCATGACCAGCCCGAGCAAACGCACTCTCGCCGTGACCGACCTGTCCCTCGTGGTGCTGATCGGTGCCACCGGTTCCGGGAAGTCCACGTTCGCCAGGACACATTTCAAGCCCACCGAGGTCATCTCCTCGGACTTCTGCCGCGGCCTCGTCGCCGACGACGAGAACGACCAGAGCGCCAGTGGAGACGCCTTCGACGTCCTCCACTACATCGCCGGCAAGCGTCTGGCCGCCGGCCGGCGATGCGTCGTGGACGCGACCAACGTGCAGTCCGAGAGCCGTAAGCAGCTGGTGCAACTGGCCCGCCAGTACGACGTACTGCCGATCGCGATCGTCCTCGACATCCCCGAGCAGGTGTGCGCCGAGCGCAACGCCGCCCGCCCGGACCGGGCCGGCATGCCGCGCCACGTCATCCAGCGCCACCGCCGCGAGCTGCGGCGTTCGCTGCGCGGGCTGGAGCGCGAGGGCTTCCGCAAGGTGCACATCCTGCGCAGCGTGGAGGAGGCCGAGAACGCCGAGATCGTCACCGAGCGCCGGTTCAACGACCTCACACACCTCACCGGCCCATTCGACATCATCGGTGACATCCACGGCTGCCGGTCCGAGCTGGAGAGCCTGCTCGCCACGCTGGGCTACGTCGACGGTGCGCACCCGGAGGGCCGCACGGCTGTCTTCGTCGGCGACCTCGTCGACCGCGGACCGGACAGCCCGGGCGTCCTGCGCAGGGTCATGTCCATGGTCGCCTCCGGCAACGCCCTGTGCGTGCCCGGGAACCACGAGAACAAGCTCGGCCGTTACCTCAAGGGCAAAAAGGTCCAGCACACGCACGGGCTCGCCGAGACCATCGAGCAGCTGGAGAAGGAGGACGACACCTTCCTCGCGCAGGTGCGGGAGTTCATCGACGGACTCGTCAGTCACTACGTCCTCGACGGCGGCAAGCTCGTCGTCTGCCACGCCGGCCTGCCCGAGAAGTACCACGGTCGCACCTCCGGCCGGGTCCGCTCGCACGCGCTGTACGGCGACACGACCGGCGAGACCGACGAGTTCGGCCTGCCCGTGCGCTATCCGTGGGCCGAGGACTACCGCGGCCGCGCCGCCGTCGTCTACGGGCACACCCCCGTCCCGAACACCTCGTGGATCAACAACACCATCTGCCTGGACACAGGAGCCGTGTTCGGCGGCAGGATGACCGCACTGCGCTGGCCCGAGCGCGAACTCGTCGACGTACCGGCCGAGAAGGTCTGGTACCAGCCGGTGAAGCCGCTCGTCACCGAGGCACCCGGCGGGCACGACGGGCGCCCCCTGGACCTCGCCGACGTACACGGCCGGCGCATCGTGGAGACCCGCCACATGGGCAGGGTCGCCGTCCGCGAGGAGAACGCCGCCGCCGCGCTGGAGGTGATGAGCCGGTTCGCGGTGGACCCGCGCCTGCTCGCCTACCTGCCGCCGACCATGTCGCCGACCGGGACGTCGGACGTCGAGGGGTACCTCGAGCACCCGGCCGAGGCGTTCGCCACGTACCGGGCGGACGGCGTCTCGAGGGTCGTGTGCGAGGAGAAGCACATGGGTTCGAGGGCGGTGGCCCTGGTCTGCCGCGACGCGGACGTGGCGCGTGACCGGTTCGGGGTCGACGGGCCCACGGGCGCGCTGCACACCCGCACCGGCCGCCCGTTCTTCGACGACCCCGAGGTCACGGAGGAGATCCTCGGCCGGCTCCGCACGGCCGTCACCGCGGCCGGGCTCTGGGAGGAGCTCGGCACCGACTGGCTGCTCCTGGACGCCGAGCTGATGCCCTGGTCGCTGAAGGCGTCCGGCCTGCTGCGCAAGCAGTACGCAGCGGTGGGTGCCTCTTCCGGCGCGGTGTTCCCCGGCGCCGTGGCCGCCCTGGAAGCGGCGGCGGCCCGCGGTGTCGAGGCCGAAGGTCTCCTCGGCCGGCAGCGCGAACGCGCCGCTGACGCCGCCCTCTTCACCGAGGCGTACCGGCGCTACTGCTGGAGCACCGAGGGTCTGGACGGCGTGCGTCTCGCGCCCTTCCAGCTCCTCGCCGTCCAGGGCCGCAGTCTGGCCGCCGTACCGCACGACGAGCAGCTGGCGTGGCTGGACCGGCTGGTCGAACACGACCCCACCGCGCTGCTGCAGACCACCCGCCGCCTCATCGTCGACACAGGGGACGAGGACTCGGTCCGGGCGGGAACCGACTGGTGGCTGGAGATGACCGGCCGCGGCGGCGAGGGCATGGTGGTCAAGCCACTTCAGGCGCTCGTGCGCACCGAGCAGGGCCGGCTGGTCCAGCCGGGCATCAAGGTGCGCGGCCGCGAATACCTGCGGATCATCTACGGGCCCGAGTACACGCGTCCGGAGAACCTGGCCCGTCTGCGCAACCGGTTTCTGGGCCACAAGCGCTCGCTCGCACTGCGCGAGTACGCGCTCGGGCTGGAGGCCCTGGACCGGCGGGCCGACGGCGAACCGCTGTGGCGGGTCCACGAGGCGGTCTTCGCCGTGCTGGCCCTGGAGTCGGAGCCGGTGGACCCCAGGCTCTGAGCCGGCCCGCGCGGGCGCCACTGGGCCGGATGGGGGAAAGTTGCCGGACTTTGGGCCGGTGGCTCGTTCATCCAGGACGGCGGAGTGTCCGTGAATCGTGGAAGGGACGGAGTGCAGTATGAAGATGACCGCGCGCGGGAGCCTTGCGGCGCTGATGACGTGTATGGCCGCGGCGGGGGCGGTGACGCCTGCCGCGGCCGGGGAGCACCGGCCGGTCAATGTGCCGCTCGAGGCGCTCGAGAGGCCGCTCGGCATGCCCCTGCCCACGCTGAGCACCGGCGTACCCGTACCGGAGGCCGGCCCGGTCGAGCCCCCACGCCACCATCCGGGCCGACTGCTGCCGGAGCACATCCTTCCGACGCTTCCGGTGACCACCGAGCTGCCGCCGACCCTGGTCGACGCCCCGGTACCGAGTCTGGTCGGACACGCCGAGGAGGTCACGACAATCGCCTCGACGCCCCCGATGGCGCTGCGGGCGCAGAGTCCCGGTGCGTCCGTGGACGCACCGCTGTCGCCGCCGCGGCGGGGCGACGCCGGCCTCCCCGACCTGGTCGCGCCGGAGGCCGGGTTGATCCCTCCGACGCTTCGCGGTCAGCCGGCCGGCGTCTTCCGGATTCTCTAGGTCGGCTCGGGCGTCGGCTCGGGCGACCCGCGGACCGGTTTGAGCGATCCGCGCCTCGCGTACCCTTTCCCGCCCACAGCCGCTGGGCGGGAAAGGTGCCGTTGGGGCACGTGACCGGGCGGTCTCTGGGAACGTGGTCCTCATGGGATTCCATGTCGACTCCGAGACCGGGCGGCTGCGCCGCGTCATCCTTCACCGGCCCGATCTGGAGCTGAAGCGGCTCACCCCGAGCAACAAGGACGCACTGCTCTTCGACGACGTGCTGTGGGTGCGACGGGCCCGTCAGGAGCACGACGGGTTCGCCGACGTACTGCGCGACCGCGGCGTCGAGGTGCATCTCTTCGGTGATCTACTGCGCGAGGCGCTCCAGATCCACGAGGCACGCAAGCTCGTACTCGACCGGGTCTTCGACGAGAAGGAATACGGGCCGCTGGCCACCGACCACCTGCGCGCCGCGTTCGACGAGTTGCCGGCCGCCGCGCTCGTCGAGGCGCTGGTCGGCGGGATGACCAAGCGTGAGTTCCTGGAGCACCACCAGGAGCCGACGTCCGTACGGTTCCATGTGATGGATCTGGACGACTTCCTGCTGGGCCCGCTGCCGAATCATCTCTTCACCCGGGACACATCGGCATGGATCTACGACGGCGTGTCGATCAACGCCATGCGGTGGCCCGCCCGGCAGCGGGAGACCGTGCACTTCGAGGCGATCTACCGTCACCACCCGCTGTTCACCGGGTCGGGCGCGTTCCACCACTGGTCGGAAGGCCTGTCCGACTATCCCTCCACCATCGAGGGCGGCGACGTGCTGGTCATCGGCAGGGGAGCGGTCCTGATCGGGATGAGTGAGCGCACCACCCCGCAGGCGGTCGAGATGCTGGCGCGCGGCCTCTTCGCGGCAGGCTCCGCGAAGACCATCGTGGCGCTGGACATGCCGAAGCGGCGGGCGCTCATGCACCTGGACACGGTGATGACGATGGTCGACGGCGATACGTTCACCCAGTACGCGGGGCTGGGCATGCTCCGCTCGTACACGATCGAACCGGGCGACGGCGGGCGGGAGCTGAAGGTCACCGACCACCCGCCCGAGCACATGCACCGGGCCATCGCGGCCGCCCTCGGCCTGGACTCGATCCGCGTACTGACGGCGACGCAGGACGTGCACGCGGCAGAGCGGGAGCAGTGGGACGACGGCTGCAACGTGCTGGCGGTCGAGCCCGGGGTGGTGGTGGCGTACGAGCGCAATGTCACCACCAACACGCACCTGCGGAAGCAGGGCATCGAGGTGATTGAGATCCGTGGCAGCGAATTGGGGCGGGGGCGTGGAGGGCCCCGGTGCATGAGCTGTCCGGTCGAGCGCGACGCGGTCTAGCGCGACGCCGTCCAGTCGCATCGCCACCTCCCGAGATCACAAAGGGGCCGTATAGCAATGCAGAGTGTCGTATAGACTTCCATGGTCTTCGTACTCGTGACCTAGGAGCGCCCCATGGCGACCGACCTCGCAGGCCGCAGCTTCCTCAAGGAGCTGGACTTCACTGCGGCCGAGTTCCGCAGCCTGATCGAACTCGCTGCCGAACTCAAGGCGGCCAAGCGTGCGGGCACCGAGGTCCAGCGGCTGCGGGGCCGGAACATCGCCCTGATCTTCGAGAAGACCTCGACCCGTACCCGCTGCGCCTTCGAGGTCGCCGCCGCCGACCAAGGAGCTTCGACCACGTATCTCGACCCCTCGGGCTCCCAGATCGGTCACAAGGAGTCGGTGAAGGACACCGCCCGGGTCCTCGGCCGGATGTTCGACGGCATCGAGTATCGCGGGGACAGTCAGGACGCCGTCGAGGAGCTGGCCGCATACGCGGGAGTCCCCGTCTTCAACGGGCTCACCGACGACTGGCACCCCACCCAAATGCTCGCCGACGTGCTCACCATGACCGAGCACACCAGCAAGCCGCTGGAACTGCTCGCCTTCGCCTACCTTGGTGACGCGCGCTTCAACATGGGCAACTCCTACCTGGTCACCGGCGCGCTGCTCGGGATGGACGTACGGATAGTCGCCCCCAAGTCGTACTGGCCGGCCGAAGAGGTCGTGGCGCGGGCCCGCAAGGCCGCCGAGGTGAGCGGCGCCAGGATCACCCTCACCGAGGATGTCGCCGAAGGGGTGGCCGGCGCCGACTTCGTCGCCACCGACGTGTGGGTGTCGATGGGGGAGCCCAAGCATGTCTGGGACGAGCGCATCGAAGCCCTCGCGCCCTATGCCGTCACCATGGACGTGTTGCGCGCCACCGGGAACGACGCGGTGAAGTTCCTGCACTGCCTGCCTGCGTTCCACGACCTCGGTACTCAGGTCGCCCGCGACATCCATGAGCGGCACGGCCTGACCTCGCTCGAGGTCACGGACGAGGTCTTCGAGTCCGCGTACTCGGTCGTCTTCGACGAGGCGGAGAACCGGCTGCACACCATCAAGGCCGTCATGGTCGCGACGATGGCGGGCCCGGAAGGGTCGTGACCGCGGGCGAAGGCGCGGGGGAGTAGTTCAGGCCGGCTGCGGGCGCGCCGGCAGGGTGAACCACACCGCTTTGCCGTCGGCGGTGCGGCGGTGACCGCACGCCGAGCTGAGAGAGCGGAGCAGCAGTAGCCCGCGGCCGTGTTCCTGCCACGGGTCGGGCATCGAGTCCGGCAGTGGGGGAGTGAGGTCGCCCGGCGGCTCGGGGTCGTCGTCGTGCACCTCGACCTGGCAGCCCGACGGCAGCATCTCGACCACCAGCCCTATGGGGGAGTCGCCCGAGGTGTGCTCCACCGCGTTGGCGACCAGTTCCGCCGTGAGCAGCTCCGCGGTCTCGCTGTCCGCCGGCGTCTCGACATCCGCCAGCACCGTACGCACCAGGGCACGGGCGAGGGGCACGGCGGCAGTGGTGTGGGGCAGCGTGATGCGCCACGCGGCCGGGCCGGGCGTCGGGTCGGGCAAGGCGGGTCCGTTCAATGTCAAGAAATGCTGCTTTCAACCATACGGAGCGCGCATATCGGCTCGTCGTCCGGGTCCCCTTATTGCGTGCTCGTGACGGCGGTCACGCTACGGTGATACGGTTTGCTGAGTCTCCGGACGGCAGCCCGCAGCCCTTCCGACGAAGGAGGCCGCATCTCCATGAGCCCTTTCACCGGTTCCGCGCCCCGCACCGAAGAATGGCGGCACCTGAGGCTCACCAGGCACAACGGCGTCGCCACCGTCACCCTCGCCCGGCCCGAGAAGCTCAACGCCCTTACCTTCGGCGCCTACGCGGATTTGCGTGACCTCCTCGCCGAACTGTCCCGCGAACGGTCCGTGCGAGCCCTGGTACTCGGCGGCGAAGGGCGTGGCTTCTGCTCGGGCGGCGACGTCGACGAGATCATCGGCGCGACGCTCGCCATGGACACCGCCCAGCTCCTCGACTTCAACCGGATGACCGGCCAGGTCGTACGGGCCCTGCGCGAATGCCCCTTCCCTGTGATCGCAGCCATCCACGGCGTCGCCGCGGGCGCCGGCGCAGTCCTCGCCCTGGCCGCCGACTTCCGTATCGCCGACCCCACCGCACGCTTCGCGTTCCTCTTCACCAGGGTCGGACTCTCCGGTGGCGACATGGGAGCCGCTTACCTGCTGCCACGCGTGGTCGGACTCGGCCACGCGACCCGGCTGCTCATGCTCGGCGAAACGGTACGCGCCCCCGAGGCCGAGCGGATCGGCCTGATCAGCGAGCTGGTGGACGAGGGAGACACCGACACCCGGGCCGAAGACCTCGCCCGCCGTCTCGCCGACGGGCCGGCGCTGGCGTACGCACAGACCAAGGCGCTGCTCACCGCCGAACTCGACATGCCCCTCGCCGCCGCCGTAGAGCTGGACGCCGCGACGCAGGCGCTTCTCATGAACGGCGAGGACTACGCCGAATTCCATGCCGCGTTCACCGAGAAGCGGCCGCCCACGTGGCAGGGCAGATAGGCATGCCCCCGGCCCAAGCCCAAGCCCGCGGCCAGGCCCGAGCGCCGGCTCAAGCCCAGGCCGTGGCCCCCGCCCTGGACCCGGCCCCTGCCCCTGCCCCTGCCCCGGGCACCGCCATGCGCGTCGCCGTCATCGGCGGCGGGCCGGGCGGCCTCTACGCCGCGGCCCTCCTCAAACGACTGGGCCCCGAGCGCGACATCACCGTCTGGGAACGCAACGCCCCCGACGACACCTTCGGTTTCGGCGTCGTCCTCTCGGACGAGACCCTCGGCGGCATCCAGCACGCCGACCCGGCCGTCTACCGTGCCCTGCAGGAGGAGTTCGTACGCTGGGACGACATCGACGTCGTCCACCGCGGCCGCACCGTCACCTCCGGCGGCCACGGCTTCGCCGCCCTCGGCCGGCGCCGGCTGCTGGAAATCCTGCACGAGCGCTGCCGGTCGCTCGGCGTACACCTCCGCTTCCGCACCGAGGCGCCACCCGCAGCCGAACTGTCCACGGCATACGACCTGGTGATCGCGGCCGACGGCGTGCACAGCCTCACCCGCGAGGCGCACGCCGACATCTTCGCGCCCCGCGTCACCACCCACCGCTGCCGCTACATCTGGCTTGCCGCCGATTTCGCCTTCGACGCCTTCCGGTTCGAGATCGCCGAGACCGAGCACGGGGTGATGCAACTGCACGGCTACCCGTACGGCACCGGTGCCTCCACCGTCATCGTCGAGATGCGTGAGGAGGTCTGGCGGGCCGCCGGCCTCGACGAATGCGACGAGCAGCAATCCGCGGAGCGCTGCGCCAAGATCTTCGCCGACGCGCTCGGCGGCCGCCCGCTGCGCGGCAACAAGTCCACCTGGACCGCGTTCCGCACCGTCGTCAACCGGCGCTGGTCGCACGGCAACACCGTGCTGCTCGGCGACGCCGCCCACACCGCCCACTTCTCCATCGGCTCCGGCACCAAACTCGCCGTCGAGGATGCCCTCGCACTCGTCGCCTGCATCCAGGAACAACCCGGCCTGCCCGCCGCCCTCGCCGCGTACGAGACCGAGCGCCGGCCCGTCGTCGAGTCGACACAGCGGGCCGCCGCCGCCAGCCTCCGCTGGTTCGAGGAGCTGCCGACGTACCTCGACCAGCCGGCCCACCAGTTCGCCTTCAACCTCCTCACCCGCAGCCGCCGCGTCACCCACGACAACCTGCGGCTGCGTGACCCCGCCTGTACCGAGGCGGTCGAGCGGGACTTCGGCTGCCCACCTGGCACTCCGCCGATGTTCACCCCGTTCCGGCTGCGGGGACTCACCCTGCGCAACCGGGTCGTCGTCTCGCCCATGGACACGTACTCCGCCGAGGACGGCGTCCCCGGTGACTTCCACCTCGTCCACCTCGGCGCACGCGCCCTGGGCGGAGCCGGGCTGGTGATGACCGAGATGGTGTGCGTCAGTCCGGAGGGCCGTATCACCCCCGGCTGCGCCGGCCTCTACACCCCCGAACAGGCAGCCGCCTGGCAGAGGATCGCCGCCTTCGTCCACCAGCAGTCTCCCGGCACGGCGATCGGCATCCAGCTCGGCCACTCCGGACGCAAGGGCTCGACCCGGCTGATGTGGGAAGGCATCGACCAGCCGCTGGAGGACGGAAACTGGCCCCTGACCGCCGCCTCCGCGATCCCGTACCGGCCCGGCGTCAGCCAGGTCCCGCAACAACTCGACCGGGCCGGGCTCGACGACATCCGCGACCAGTTCGCCGAAGCTGCCCGGAAGGCCGCCGGCTGCGGCTTCGACCTCCTCGAACTCCACTGCGCCCACGGCTACCTTCTCTCCGGCTTCCTCTCCCCGCTCACGAACCGGCGCACCGACATGTACGGCGGCCCGCTCGAGAACCGGCTGCGCTTCCCCCTCGAAGTCTTCGACGCGGTACGCGACCTCTGGCCGGCCGACCGGCCGATGACCGTCCGGATCTCCGCCACCGACTGGGCGGCCGGCGGGAACACCGCCGAGGACGCCGTGGAGATCGCCCGAGCCTTCGCCGCCCACGGGGCCGACGCGATCGACGTCTCCACGGGCCAGGTCGTACCGGACGAGCGTCCCGAGTACGGCCGCTCGTACCAGACCCCGTACGCCGACCGGATCCGCAACACACTTCGCGTCCCCGTCATCACGGTGGGGGCCATTTCCTCCTGGGACGACGTCAACTCACTGCTGCTGGCGGGCCGCGCCGACCTGTGCGCGCTGGCCCGCCCGCATCTGTACGACCCCCACTGGACGCTGCACGCCGCGGCCGACCAGAACTACACGGGCCCGGGTGCCCCCTGGCCACTCCCGTATCGGGCGGGCAGCCGCAAACCTCCGACGGGCCGCACGGACGGCCCGAAGCCGCGGCTCACACTGAACTGAGGCCCGCCCAGACCTCGGAACCGCACCGCACCGGGGCCTCCGTGCCCGGCCGGCCACGCCCGTCCGGCTTCCTCGCTCAGGACCCGGCCGGCTCTGCTGTGACGAGCAGCCAGTCGGCCACGGGCCGGTAACCGATCCGCCGGTACACGCCGTTGCTCGTCGGGTTGGCGAGGTCCGTGAACAACAGGACCTCCGCGGCACCCGCGGCCAGTGCCGCGCGGCTGACCTCCGCGGTGACGGCCGCCGCGTAGCCGTGGCCGCGGTGTTCCTCGGGCGTGAACACGGTTCCGATACGGACCGTCCCGCCCGTCCCGCCTGTCCCGCCTGTCCCGCCCGTTTCGCCTGGGGAGCGGACGGCTCCCGCCAGGGACACCGGCGTGCCTCCGTCCTCCCAGACCGTCAGCCCGCCGTAACCGAGGCGGTCCTCGACGTGCTCCTCGACGGTCGAGGTGGACTGGCCGGTGGCCCGCCCGAACGCCCGCAGCCACTCGACGAGCAGCTCACGGTCGGCCACCGTGGCCAACCGTGAGCTGCCTGCGGGCGCGGGTTCGGGCGGGGTCAGCCGGTCGAGGCGGTGGAGCCGCTGTTCCATGGCGGTGACCGGTGCCGCGCCGGTGTGCCGCTGCCATGCGGCGGCCAGGGCCCGCGCGGTCGCGCGCTCGGCGTTGAAACTGGCGGCTCCGTGTGCGTGGAGTGCCCGCGCCAGCGGAACCACCGATTCCGGCGGCGCGGTCCCGACCAGCACCGGATGCGGTGGTGTCCACAGCACCACACCCGCCACGGCGCCGTCCCCGGCTCGGCCAATCGAGTTTGCCACCCGGTCGGTCCTGCGGGCGGTCACGACGACCGGACGTACTCCGCTCCCGCGTCCCGCAGCCGGGCGTGCAGCTCACCGAAGACGGCCGCCGACCTGCCGCCCGGCCATCCCGCCGGCAGCAGCTCTGCGGGCAGGCCCGGGTCCGCGTACGGCAACTGCCGCCAGGAGTCCAGGGCCCGCAGATAGTCCCGGTAGGCGTCCTCGGGCGTGACCGTCCGTCCCGCCTGCCAGGAGCGCAGTACCGGCTCATGCAGGTCCAGGAACTGCTCGTGCTGTTTGGCGACGGCCGCCAGGTCCCACCAGCGCGCCACCGCCTCGGCTGTCGGCGCGAAGCCGAGGTGGTCACCGCGGAACAGGTCCACGTACGACCCGAGATGCAGCCGCTCAAGGGTGTGCCGGGTCTCGTCGTGCAGCCGCGCGGGAGCGATCCAGACGCCGGGTGCCGCCGTCCCGAAGCCGAGCCGGGCCAGCCGGGAGCGCAACAAGTGCCGCTTGTGCCGCTCCTGTTCCGGCACGGAGAAGACTGCGAGCACCCAGCCCTCGGACAACTGCGGCGTGGGAGGGTCGTAAATGCGCCGGTCGCCGTCGTCCAGGAGCTGGCGGGCCTCGGGGGACAGTGCATAGCCCGCCGCACCCTCCTCCGTACGGCCCGGGACGAGGAAGCCGCGGCGCTTGAGCCGGGAGACGGAGGAGCGTACGGACGGGGCGTCGACACCCACCGTCCCCAGCAGCCGAACGAGGGCGGCCACCGGGACAGAGCCCGCGGACGCGCGTCCGTAGGCGCCGTAGTAGGTGACGATCAGGGATCGCGGTGTGTGCTGCTCGGCCACGTGGTCACTCTAGATCCCGCAGCCGGAAGCGCTGCAGTTTCCCGGTGGCGGTGCGCGGCAGGGCGCCCAGGAAGACGAACGCGCGCGGGCATTTGTGCGGGGCGAGTTCCGACCGCATGAAGTCCTTCAGGCTCTCCGCCGACTGCTCGGCGCCCTCCCGCAGCACGGTGTACGCCACCACGATCTGGCCGCGCCGCTCGTCGGGCCGCCCGACCACCGCGGCCTCCAGCACGTCCGGGTGCCGTAGGAGCGCTTCCTCGACCTCGGGTCCGGCGATGTTGTAGCCGGCCGAAATGATCATGTCGTCGGCGCGGGCCACGTAGCGGAAGTAGCCGTCCGGCTCGCGGACGTAGGTGTCACCTGTGACATTCCACCCGTGCCGCACGTACTCGCGCTGGCGCGCGTCCGCCAGGTAGCGGCAGCCGACCGGCCCGCGCACCGCGAGCAGCCCCGGCTGACCGTCGGGCACCGGCCGGCCCGCCCCGTCGACCACGCGTGCTTCCCAGCCGGGCACCGGAAGGCCGGTCGTCCCGGGTCTGATCGCCTCGTCCGCCGCGGAGATGAAGATGTGCAGCAGTTCGGTCGCGCCGATGCCGTTGATGATGCGCAGCCCGGTGCGCTCGTGCCAGCTCTGCCAGGTGGCGGCGGGCAGGTTCTCTCCTGCCGACACGCAGCGCCGCAGGGCGCTGATGTCGTACTGCCCGTTGTGCCGGCCGTCGCGGTGGCCCGCGTGGTGGCCTGCCTGCTGTCCGTCGGACGGGGTGTCGTGCGGTGCGTGGGACGGGCCGAGATCGTCCAGCATCGCGCGGTACGCGGTCGGCGCGGTGAACAGTACCGAGACGCGGTGCTCGGCCAGTGCGGGCAGCAGCTGCCGGGGGCCGGCCTGTTCGAGCAGCAGCGCTGAAGCACCCACGCGCATCGGGAAGATCACCAGGCCGCCGAGCCCGAAGGTGAAGCCGAGCGGCGGGCTCCCCGCGAACACGTCGTCCGGCCCGGGGCGCAGCACCTCCCGGGAGAAGGTGTCGGCGACAGCCAGTACATCGCGGTGGAAGTGCATACAGCCCTTGGGGCGCCCTGTCGTCCCGGACGTGAAGGCGATCAGCGCGACATCGTCGGCCGACGTCTCCACCGCCGCGTACCGCTCGGGTTTGCCCGCCGCGAGGCGTAGCAGGTCGTCCGGCGCGTCTCCGCCGTACGCGGTGATGCGCAGCCCCGGCACTTCCGCCTTCGCCAGGTCGTCGACCGTTGCAATGTCACACAGCGCATGGCCGACCCGTGCGATCTCGCACATCGTCGCCAACTCGGCGGCGCGCTGTTGCGCCAACACGGTGACGGCCACGCCTCCCGCCTTCATCACCGCGAGCCAGCAGGCGGCGAGCCACGGAGTGGTGGGTCCGCGCAGGAGGACCCGGTTCCCCGGCACCACCCCCAGATCGGAGGTCAGCACATGCGCGATCCGGTCGACGTGGCCCTGCAGCTCTCCGTACGTCCAGACCAGGCCCGCGGCGGTCCGGAAGGCGGGCCGGTCCGTGCCGAACCGTTCGGCCGTGCGGTCCAGCAGCTCGGCCCCGCAGTTGAGCCGGTCGGGGTAGCGCAACCCGGGCAAGTCGAACGCGAGCTCGGGCCACTGGTCGACCGGCGGCAGATGGTCGCGCGGGAAAGTGTCCGTGTGCGCCGAAGGCTTGAGGTTCAAGGCGGATTCGCCCCCTTGCGACGGTCCGTTGTGTTTTCTGGGGGGAAGAATCCCCAGACCCCGTGGGCTGGGCCGGCCGTGCGGTCGCGGAACGAGCGTATCGTGATGGTGACGACAGTCAACAGTTCGCGATAAGAGAGGGGCGGGCGATGCCCGGATTCGCGCTGGAGCCGGAACAGCAGGAATGGTGTGCGGAGCTGCGCGCGCTGGCCGCCGAGCGACTGCATCCCCTCGCGGAGAAGGGTGAGCCCGGCCGCGTCAACCGCCCGCTGATCGCCGCCCTCGGCGAACTCGGCCTCCTCGAACGCCTCTTCACATCCGGGGCGCTCGACCTCTGCCTCATGCGCGAATCGCTCGCGTACGCGTGCACCGAGGCCGAGACCGCCCTCGCCCTTCAGGGTCTCGGCACGTACCCGATCGTGCAATCCGGCACGGCCGGACAGCGGGAGCGCTGGCTGCCCGAGGTGATGGCCGGCCGCGCCGTGGCCGCCTTCGCGCTCAGCGAGCCCGGCGCGGGGTCGGACGCCGCCGCCCTCACCCTGCACGCGGACCCGGCTCCCGGGGGAGGCGCGAACGGCGGCTGGCGGCTGTCCGGCGAGAAGTGCTGGATCTCCAACGCCCCCGAGGCCGACTTCTACACCGTCTTCGCCCGGACGACCGAGGGCGCCGGCGCCCGCGGAGTCACCGCCTTCCTCGTCCCGGCGGACCGTCCCGGACTGACCGGTGCCCCACTCGACATGCTCTCCCCGCATCCCATCGGCGCCCTCACCTTCGACGCCGTCCCGGTCACCCGGGCCGACGTACTCGGCGAGCCGGACCGCGGGTTCCGCGTCGCCATGAACACCCTGAACCTCTTCCGTCCGAGCGTCGGCGCGTTCGCCGTCGGCATGGCCCGGGCCGCACTGGACGCCACCCTCACTCATACCGCCGGCCGTACCGCGTTCGGCGGCCCGCTGAAGGCACTGCAGTCCGTTGCCCACCGCGTCGCCGAAATGGCCACCCGCACGGAGGCGGCCCGGCTCCTCGTATACGCGGCGGCCTGCGCGTACGACGGCGGAGCCCCCGATGTCGCACAGCGTTCCGCCATGGCGAAGCTCCTGGCCACGGAAACCGCGCAGTACGTCGTGGACGCCGCCGTCCAACTGCACGGCGCCCGCGCCCTCCAGCGTGGCCACCTCCTCGAACACCTCTATCGCGAGGTGCGCGCCCCTCGTATCTACGAAGGCGCCACCGAGGTCCAGCGCACCATCATCGCCAAGGAGTTGTACGCATGAGCCTGCAGCGCATCAACCCTGCCGAACTGTCCCCGCCGACCGGTTTCTCGCACGCCGTCACCGCCACCGGCAGCCGTCTGGTCTTCCTGGCCGGGCAGACGGCGCTCGACCGGGACGGCAAGGTGACGGGTGAGACGCTGCCCGCCCAGTTCGAGACCGCCCTCACCAATCTGCTGACCGCCCTGCGCGTGGCCGGTGGGACCCCGGCCGCTCTCGCCCGCGTCACCGTCTACGCGACCGACGTGGCAGCGTACCGGGCCCACGCCTCGGAACTCGGCGCCATCTGGCGGCGGTTGGCGGGCCGCGACTATCCGGCGATGGCGGTGATCGGGGCGGCCCGGCTCTGGGACGAGCAGGCGATGGTCGAGCTGGACGGCTTCGCGGTACTGCCCTGACCTGCCGCGGGACCCCCGGGGGAACGGACGTCCGGAGATAGGGACTGCATACGGGTTGTCAGTGCAATTTCACATTACTATGTTATGGGTCACATGGTGGGCACCCGGTCAACTCGCGCCGCGCGCCGGGGACTTCGCGCGCCATGCCATCGCATTCCGCACCGCTGCACACCCCCCTCCGCCTCCCTCAGGAGCAACCGGTGTCCCAGCCCAGATCCGTGCGTACATCCCTGATAGCCGGCATCACCGCGGCTACAATCCTCGCGACCGTCGCGCAGACCGTCCATGCCAACGAAGGCCCCGCCGACGAACCCGCCGGCCTCGCCGCCCGACCCGCAGCAGCAGTGGCCACCCCCCAGGCCGTCCCGGGGAGCGACCCCTTCGACGAGGTCGAACGCCTCGCAAGAGCGCCGAAGTTCACCCCCAGTCCGGCCCCCGCGCCCGGCCGTGGTGAGACCGCCCAGGGCCGCATCCCCGGCCCCCGGACCGCCCCCGCCCCCACGCCCTCCACCTCGCTGTCGGCTGCCGGTGTCCCCTGCACCCTCGACGCTGTCACCGGTCTCGGCACCGAGCGGTTCGCCGACTTCCTGGCTGATCCGGCCGTCACCGCCGACGGCTGTCTGCGCTCCCTCATATGGCAGTGGGACGCACGTCTCGTACCGGTCATGTCGGACGCCCACGTCCAGGCCGTGGCCCGCCGGGCATCCGCGCTCGCCCCGTCCCACGACGCAAGGAACGGCAGCCGGCTGTACGAGATGTTCACGTACCTGCACGCCGTCGCGTACCACGACTTCTCGCGGGACGAGATCGACCTGACCGACATCCCGACCGTCGAAACGATTCGGCGGGCCGTCCACGCCTTCGGAACGGCACCCCGCACCTTCAACGTCACCCGGTCGAACGCCGACACCCTGCGTGAAGCCCTCTACGCCGCCGGCGCCCCCGGCCTGCGCCACTCCCAGCTCGGGCTGATCAAAAAGGTGCTGGCCACCCTGGACCGGTACCACACCACCACCTACAAGGACGCCGCCTGGGGCGGCGCGGCCCTCGCCGCCCTCTCCGTCAACTACCTGGGGGTCTACCCGGGCAACAGGGACACCGCCTTCCACACGGTGGTCACGCAGAACGCCTCGTACCGCAACGCCTTCAAGTCCTTCGCCGGGTTCGTCCACCTCAAGGGCACCGCCAACGAGTGGGTCGTGCGAGACGCCCTCGGCGAGTACGGTCGCTTCGGCCAGATTCCAGCCCTCCACTCCGCGATCGTGCCCGACCTCGGTGCGCTGCTCGATCCGGCCGAGCGCAACTTCGGTACGGGCGGCAAGCCCTGGGCCGCGCTCGTCTCCTGGCTGAACCACTACGACGCCTGTGCCCCCCACCGCGTCTGCAGGGCGGACATCGAACGGCGGATCTTCCCGTACGCCCACACCTACGACAACGGAGCCATCAAGGTCCGCACCGGCCTCGACCGCGCCACCGTCGACCAGCTCTATTACGCGAGCAAGCAGGTCAAGGCGCAGTTCCACCGGATCGTCGGCACCGACCGGCCGCTGACGGGGGACACCAACGCAAGTCTGCACGTCGTGCTGTACGCGTCGCGGTCCGACTACGAGACCTACCACCCGATCCTCACCGGCATGGGCACGGACAACGGCGGTATCTACATCGAGCGGGGCGCGACCTTCTACACCTACCAGCGCCGGGTGCCGCAGGACTCGTCCCTGACGCTCGAGGAGCTGTTCCGGCACGAGTACGTGCACTACCTCAACGGCCGATTCGCCGTGCCCGGCTACTTCGGTGAAGGCCCGTGGTACGCCGGCGATCGCACCACCGCCATGGACGAGGGAACGGCGGAGTTCCTCGGCGGGGCGACCCGCGACGACGGCGTCGCCGTCCGGAAGTCGCTGGTCCGCAGCGTCATCACGGACACGGCAGGGGACCGCCCGCGGATGACGGTCGACCAGTTGCTGCACGCCACGTACGACGGGGACGGCTTCCGGTTCTATTCGTACGCGGGCACGTTCTTCGAGTTCCTGTGGCGTGAACGGCCCGCGCTCCTGCAGGGCATGTACGGACACCTGCGCGCCGACAACCCCGCGGCCTTCGACGCCTGGCGCGACCGGCTGGGCTCCGACCCGGCCCTGCAGCGGGGATACGACGCCTTTCTCGACGCGCAGATCGCCAAAGTGGACGAGCTGTTCGTGCCCCACACGACCTTCCGTCCGACGGCGACGCTGCGGCACGCGAGCGCCGACGAGATCCGGGCGGCCTTCGCCGCCTCCACGCAGAACACGCCGGACTGCCGCAACACCCCCGACCCCACGGGCAGGCCGCGCTTCATGTGCACCGGGCTGATCACCGCCACCCTCGCCGACGCAGCCAGCCCCGACCTCGTCTTCAAGGACGTGGCCGAGACCGTGGACTACTTCGTCCTGGAACGCAGCGAAGGCGGCGGCGACAACTTCGCCGACATGAACTGCTCTTTCGGTCCGGTCGACATTTGGACCAATGGCCGTGCGGGAACCGCCACTTACTCCTGCGACGGGCCGCTGAGAAGCTGAGACGGGACTGCGGTGTGTGGTCTTGGCCATGGCAGAGCAATGTGACATATTACTGTCGTGACCACGAGACACTCCCCGGACGTCGTCGTCATCGGTGCCGGTGTCGTCGGAGCGGCTTGCGCCTACTACGCAAGCCGCTCCGGACTCGCCGTTGCCGTCGTCGACCGAGGTCCCGTCGCAGCGGGCACCACCGGCGCCGGGGAGGGCAATGTGCTCGTCTCCGACAAGGAGCCGGGCCCCGAGCTCGACCTCGCGCTGCTGTCCATCGGACTCTGGCGCGAGCTCGCGCAGGTCCTCCCACCGGAGGCCGAACACGAGGCCAAAGGCGGTCTCGTCGTGGCACCCGACGAGACCGCCTTCGCTGCCCTGCGCATGTTCGCCGAGGGCCAGCGCGGCGCGGGCGTCGAGGCGTACGAAGTCCCCGCCGACCGGTTGCACCAACTCGAACCCCACCTGGCACCCGGCTTGGCCGGCGGCTGCCACTACCCCCAGGACGCACAGGTCCAGCCTGCCCAGGCAACTGCCCAACTGCTCCGCGCGGCCCGCCGAGCCGGCGCCGACATCCGCCTCGGCGATGAGGTCAAGGCGGTGCTCACCGGCCCCCACGGCGACATCCGCGGCGTACGCACCGCACGCGGTGAACTCCTCGCCCCTGCCGTCGTCAACGCCACCGGCACCTGGGCCGGCGCCCTCGCGCGACTCGCCGGTACCGAACTGCCCGTCCTGCCGCGCCGCGGTTTCGTGCTCGTCACCGAACCCCTGCCGCGCGTCGTACGCCACAAGGTGTACGCCGCCGACTACATCGCCGACGTCGCAAGCGGCTCCGCCGCTCTCCAGTCCTCGGCGGTGGTCGAGGGCACCCCCGCGGGCCCGGTGCTGATCGGCGCCACCCGCGAGCGCGTCGGCTTCGACCGGACCCTGTCCACCGAGGCCCTGCACCGCCTCGCCGCCCAGGCCGCCGCGCTCTTCCCGGTCCTCGCCGACGTACGGGTGATGCGCGTCTACCACGGGTTCCGGCCCTATCTGCCCGACCATCTCCCCGCGATCGGCCCCGACCCGCACGTGCCGGGGCTCTTCCACGCCTGCGGGCACGAGGGCGCCGGAATCGGGCTCGCCCCGGCCACCGGGCTGCTGATCACCGCCGCGCTGCGGGAGGAGAGGTTTGCGGCCCTGGACCCGGCCCCGTTCAGCCCCGCGCGTTTCCAGCAGGCAGGAGACCCACAGTGACGAGCACCCCCGCCGCACTCGTACGGGCAGAGCCCGGGCCGCCGTACGAGATCTCGTTCGACGGACGCCCCCTCACCGCGCTGCCCGGCCAGAGCGTCGCCGCCGCGCTCTGGGCCGCCGGCATCCTCGCCTGGCGGACCACCCGCAAGGGCGGCGCGCCGCGCGGTGCCTTCTGCGGGATCGGCTCCTGCTTCGACTGCCTGGTCACCGTCAACGGCCGGCCCGGCCGACGCGCCTGCCTCGTCCAGGCCCGACCCGGGGACGAAGTGTCCAGCCAGGAGGGTACGGGCCATGGCCACCTCGCCGTCTGAACCCGCCCAGCTCGCCGTCGTCGGAGCCGGACCCGCGGGGCTCACGGCGGCCGTCACCGCGGCCGACCTCGGGCTGCGCGTCGTCCTGATCGATGCCGGAGAGCGCCCCGGCGGCCAGTACTACCGCCACCCCGCCCCCGGCCTCGGCGCCGCCCGGCCACAGGCTCTGCACCACGGGTGGCGGGAGTTCGCCGAACGTGCCCGACGCCTCGCCCGGCACCGTGCGACGGGCCAGGTCACACACCTCCCCTCGCACCATGTGTGGACCGTGGTCCGCGGAGCGACCGCATGGCACCTGCACGCCGTCGCCGGCCCCGACGAGACCCCCGCCTCCGTACGGGCATCCGCCGTACTGCTCGCCACCGGCGCGTACGAGCGCCAACTGCCCATCCCCGGCTGGACCCTGCCCGGTGTGGTGGGCGCGGGTGGCGCCCAGGCCATGCTCAAGTCCGGTCTGGTGCTGCCCGGGAAGCGGATCGTGGTGGCCGGCAGCGGGCCGCTGCTGCTCGCCGTCGCGGGGACGCTGGCCGCCGCGGGCGCGCGGGTGCCCGCCGTGGTCGAGGCCGCCGACTACACGGGCTACGCCCGGGACGCCCCCGCGCTCGTACGCAACCCCGGCAAGTTCGCCGAGGGCGTGGTGCACGGCGCAGGCCTGCTGCGGCACTCCGTACGGCTGCTCACCCGGCACGCGGTCACCGCCGCGCACGGCACCGACCGTGTGGAGGCCGTCACCGTCTCCCGCCTCGACGGCGACTGGCGGGCCCTCCCCGGCACCGGCCTGCGCATTCCGTGCGACGCGCTGGCCGTCGGGCACGGCCTCGTACCGCAGCTGGAACTGGCCACCGCCCTGGGGTGTGCCACCCGTCGCACCCCCGACGCCGGCCTCGCTTTGGAACTGGACGCCGACCAGCGAACCTCCGTACCCGGCGTCTGGGCGGCGGGGGAGACCGGAGGCGTCGGCGGCGCGGCGCTCGCCCTCGCCGAGGGGGAGATCGCCGCCGCCTCCGTGGCGTACGAGCTGCTCGGCATCGCGCGTTCCCGGCGTACGGCGGCTCTCGCACGGCGCCGGACGCGGCTGCGTGCCTTCGCCGACGCGATGGCAGCCGCGCACCGGCCCGGTCCCGGTTGGACCGACTGGCTGGACGACACCACGGAGGTGTGCCGCTGCGAGGAGGTCCCGGCCGGAAGGATCCGGGAGGCGGTGGCGGACCTCGGGGCTCGGGACGCCCGGAGTGTCAAGCTGCTGACGCGCGCCGGCATGGGGTGGTGCCAGGGCCGGATGTGCGGCCCGGCCGTGGCGCGGCTGGCGGGGACGGAGCCGTCCCAGGACCTGCGGCCGCTCTCCTGCCCGGTGCCGTTGAAGCACCTCGCCGCACTGCCCACTGACGACTGATCAGCGCAAGGGGCTCTTGTGGGCTCCTTGCGGCGCTTCGTAAAATGTCACATCTCACATCAGGGAGTCATTGCAATGACCAGTGAGTCCAGCGACGCGCAGCGCCGTCCCCGCGTCCGTCCATGGCACGGGATCATGGTCGCCACCGCCCTGCCCCTGCGGGACGACCTCTCCATCGACTACGACGCCTACGGCGAACACGTCGCCTGGCTCATCGCGTCCGGTTGCGACGGCGTCGTGCCCAACGGTTCCCTGGGCGAATACCAGACCCTCACCGACGACGAACGCGCCCGAGTGGTCCGTGCCGCGGTCGACGCGGCGGGGGACGGCGCCCGCGTCATGCCCGGCGTCTCGGCCTACGGCAGCGCCGAGTCCCGCCGGTGGGCGGAGCAGGCCGCCGAAGCGGGCGCCGGATCGGTTCTGCTGCTTCCCCCCAGCGCCTACCGCGCCCAGGACAGCGCTGTTCGCGCGCACTACGCCGAGGTGGCGAGGGCCGGCCTGCCCGTCGTCGCGTACAACAACCCCTACGACACCAAGGTCGATCTGACTCCCGCCCTCCTGGCGCAGCTCCACCGGGACGGCAGCATCGTCGCGGTCAAGGAGTTCAGCGGCGACGTCCGCCGCGCCTACGAGATCGCGGAAGTGTCGCCCGAACTGGACCTGTTGATCGGCGCCGACGACGTCCTGCTCGAACTCGCCCTCGCGGGCGCGGTCGGATGGATCGCCGGGTACCCCAACGCCCTTCCCGCCGCGAGCGTCGCCCTCTACGGCGCCGCCACGGCCGGCGATCTGACCACGGCTCTGCCGCTCTACAAGTCCCTGCACCCGCTGCTGCGCTGGGACTCCAAGGTGGAGTTCGTGCAGGCGATCAAGCTGTCCATGGACCTGGTGGGCCGTCCCGGCGGTCCGGTCCGGCCGCCGCGCCTCGCACTCGCCGGGGAGGCGGAGGCAGCCGTGCGCGCCGCTACCGAGAAGGCGCTCGCCGAAGGCCTGCAGTAGCAAGCAGCCGCCAGAAAGGGGACCCATGCGCACGCGCCACGTCTACCATGCGGTGGACTCGCACACCGAGGGCATGCCCACCCGCGTGATCACCGGCGGTGTCGGTGTCATCCCGGGCGCCACGATGGCCGAGCGCCGGCAGTACTTCGCCGAACACCTCGACCACGTACGCACCCTGCTGATGTACGAGCCGCGCGGACACTCCGCCATGAGCGGCGCCATCCTGCAGCCGCCCACCCGGCCGGACGCCGACTACGGCGTGCTCTACATCGAGGTGTCCGGGCTGCTGCCGATGTGCGGACACGGGACCATCGGCGTCGCCACCGTCCTCGTCGAGACCGGCATGGTGACCGTGTCCGAACCGGTCACCACGGTACGCCTCGACACGCCCGCCGGACTGGTCGTAGCGGACGTACAGGTCGAGGACGGGGCGGCGCAGGCCGTCACGCTCACCAACGTGCCGTCGTTCTGCGTCGCGCTCGACCACAAGGTGGATGTCCCCGGACACGGCACGGTCACGTATGACATTGCATACGGCGGAAACTTCTACGCCTTCGTTTCACTGGACGCCCTCGGCCTGCCCTTCGACCGCGCCCGCAAGGACGACCTCCTCGCCGCCGGCCTCGCCGTGATGGACGCCATCAACGCCACCGACCGCCCCACCCATCCCGAGAACCCGCGGATCACCGGCGTCAAGCATGTCTGTCTCACCGCCCCCGGCTCGGACGCCGTACGCTCCCGGCATGCCATGGCCATCCATCCGGGCTGGTTCGACCGCTCGCCCTGCGGAACAGGGACGAGCGCCCGGATGGCGCAGCTGCACGCCCGCGGTGAACTGCCCCTCGGCCAGGACTTCGTCAACGAGTCCTTCATCGGCACCGAGTTCACAGGACGGCTCATCGCCGAGGCGAGCGTCGGAGGGCTGCCCGCCGTCGTCCCGACTGTCACCGGCCGCGCCTGGATCACTGGCACGGCCCAGTACTTCCTGGACCCCTCCGATCCGTTCCCCGCAGGCTTCCTCCTGTGAGTGAGCACGGAGTGGTCCTCTTGGACGCGGACGCCGTCGCGCGCCTGCTGGGCCCGGTCGCGGCGGCCGACGCAGTGGCTGCCGCGCTCCGGGCCGGAGTCGACCCGGAGGCCTGCCCTCCGCGCGTCAACGTCATCGTGCCGGCGGGGCAGTTGTTGCTGATGCCCGCGGCGGCCGGAACGTACGCCGGAGTGAAGGTGGCCGGTGTCGCCCCGGCCAACCCGGGGCGCGGCCTGCCCCGGATCACGGGGAGCTACCTCCTGCTCGACGGCCGGACGCTGCTGCCCCTCGCGCTGTTGGACGGGGCGGCACTCACTGCCCTGCGCACCCCGGCCGTCTCCGCGGTGGCGATCCGGCACCTGGCCGAGCCGGACGCCGCGCACCTGCTCCTCTTCGGGGCGGGTCCGCAGGCGTACGGACATCTGGACGCGGCCCGCGCCGAGCGGCCGTTGGCCACGGTGACGGTCGTCGGCCGCAGCCACGAACCGGCCAACGCGCTGGTCGTGTACGCCTGCGGGCTCGGCCTTGACGCGCGTACCGGTACACCTGCCGACGTCTCCGGCGCAGATCTCGTCATCTGCTGCACCACCGCGCGCGAGCCGCTTTTCGACGGGCGGCTGGCCCCGGACCACGCCACTGTCGTCGCCGTCGGCTCGCACGAACCGGACGCCCGGGAGACCGACTCCCTGTTGGTACGCCGCTCGGCGGTGTTCGTGGAATCCCGCGCCGCTGCCCTGCGCGAGGCCGGGGATCTGCTGATCCCGCAGGCGGAGGGGGCCATCGGCCCCGACCATGTGACGGGCACGCTGGCCGATCTCGTCAACGGCCGGGTCGCCCCCTCACCCGGACGTCCCCGCCTGTTCAAGAGTGTGGGCATGGCCTGGGAGGATCTGGCGGTCGCGGCTGCCGTCCATCGCACCATCACACCCGACGGCGAAACGTGACATTGTACGCTGGCACCTCGCGGATTACGGAGGAAATGCCATGGGCGACCTGACACAGCGCAGCCTGATCACCGCCCAGGAGCGCCTGCGTGACCAGGTCGCCCACGCTCTGCGCGCGGCGCTCATCGCCGGTGAACTCCGCCCCGGCAATGTCTACTCCGCACCGGGCCTCGCCGCCGATTTCGGCGTCTCCGCCACCCCGGTACGCGAGGCGATGCTGGATCTCGCCCGCGAAGGCCTTGTCGAACCCGTACGCAACAAGGGCTTCCGGATCACCGAGGTCAGCGAGCGCGACCTCGACCAGTACACCGAACTCCGGGCCATGATCGAGGTCCCGACGGTCGGCCGGGTGACTCAGCTCGCGAGTCCCGAGCAGCTGGAACAACTGCGGTCCGTCGCCGAGGAGATCGTGGTGAACGCGCGCGAGCACAACCTCATCGGCTATCTCGATGCCGACCGCCGCTTCCACCTCACCCTGCTGGGGCTGGCCGGGAACGACCGGCTCGTCGAAACCGTCGGCGATCTGCGCAAGCGTTCCCGGCTGTACGGCCTCACCGGCCTCGCCGAGCGAGGACTGCTGGTCTCCTCCGCCGAGGAACACCACGAGTTGCTCGACCTGATGCTGGCCGGTGACGAAACGGGCGCGGAAGAATGCATGGCCCGCCACCTGGGCCATGTCCGCTCACTGTGGGCGCAGGGCCGTGACGAACCGGTGGAGCCGCGCCCCAAGCGGCGCCTCGGCGCCCGTTAAAAACCTGCGTCCGCTGCGCCGCCTGCCGGTCGGTATCGGTGCAACACCAAACGCCCCATGCCGGACGAGATCGTCGACGGCTGGCTGCGGCCGCTGCTCACCGACAAGGCGATCCGTGCCGACTTCCGCCGCTACAACCTGGGCGTACGCAGCACGGAAGTCCTGGAAGCCGCCGAGGGGATGCGTACGTTCGACCGCCCGGCGCTGGTCGTCCGGGCCGCCGAGGACCGGATGATGCCCCGTGCCCACGGCCGCCACCTGGCTGAACTCCTTCCGCAGGGCAGGCTGCTGGAGATCGAGGACAGCTGCACGCTGATCCCGGAGGACCAGCCGGAGCGGCTGTCCGCGGCCCTGCGCGCGTTCATCGGCGAGACGGCCCCCGAGCCGTCCCGGGGCCAGGCTTGATCGACTGGTGGCACGCCCGGCCCGGGCTTACGGTCGGATAGTGGACGGAACCGTCTACTGACCCACTCGTGTGGGCACGATTCGTCATGGCCACCTCCCAGCCGACTCCGACTTCCCGGACCGCCGCCCCGGAAAAGGGCGACGGGAGCGGTATTGCCCTTCTCGTCATCGCCTCGTGCCAGCTGATGGTGGTCCTCGACGTCACCATCGTGAACATCGCGCTGCCGCACATACAGAGCTCGCTGCACTTCTCCACCACGAGCCTGGCCTGGGTGGTCAGCGCCTACACGCTCACGTTCGGCGGCCTGCTCCTCCTCGGCGGACGCGCCGGTGACATCCTGGGCCGCCGCCGGGTCTTCATCTCCGGTGTCGTGGTCTTCGTTCTTGCGTCGCTGCTGGGCGGCCTGGCGCAGAGCTCCGGCGAACTCCTCGCCGCCCGCGCCCTCCAGGGCGTCGGCGGTGCCATCGCCTCGCCGACCGCACTCGCCCTGATCACCACGACCTTCACCGAAGGGCCGGCACGCAACCGCGCGTTCGGCGTCTTCGCCGCGGTCTCGGCCGGCGGCGGCGCGATCGGCCTGCTGGCGGGCGGCATGCTCGTCGAATGGCTCGACTGGCGCTGGGTCTTCTTCGTCAACGTGCCCATCGGGCTTCTCATCGTCTTCGCCACGCCCCGCTGGATCAGAGAGTCCGAACGCCATCCCGGCCGGTTCGACTTTGCCGGGGCGCTGACCTCCACCCTCGGTATGGTCCTGCTGGTCTACGGCTTCATCCGCGCCGCCCAGGAAGGCTGGCGGGACCGCCTCACCCTCGGGTCGTTCGCCGCGGCGATCGTGCTGCTCGCGGTCTTCCTCCTGGTCGAGAGGCGGTCGAGACAACCGATCACCCCGCTGAAGATGTTCGCCGACCGCAACCGGGCGGGCACGTACGGGATCATGCTGAGCCTTGCCGCCGCGATCTTCGGCATGTTCTTCTTCCTGACGCTTTTCGTGCAGAAGGTGCTGGACTTCAGCCCCCTCGAGGCCGGCCTCGCCTTCCTGCCCGTCAGCGCAGTCATAGCCGTCGGCGCCGGTCTGGCGTCGCGACTCCTGCCGAGATACGGCCCGAAGCCGTTCATGGTGACCGGCGCGATCCTGGCCGCGGCGGGCCTGAGCTGGCTGACCCTGACCGACATCCACTCCACGTATCTGGGCAGCGTCCTCGGGCCGATGCTCCTCTTCAGCCTGGGCATGGGCATGCAATTCGTATCGCTGACTCTGATGGCCGTCTCCGGCGTACCGGCCCACGAATCCGGCGCAGCCTCCGGACTGCTCAACGCCACTCAGCAGGTGGGCGGTTCCCTGGGGTTGTCCATCCTGGTCACGGTGTTCGGCACCGCAAGCCACAACGAGGCGGAGGAACAGGTGCCGCTCTTCCTGGCCCAGGCCACGCCGGAGGAGCGCCTGAGCTTCGAGCGCACTGGGCAGCTCCCCGGTCAATGGGGAGACCAGGTTCTCACCTCCGGGGTTTCGGCGGCCTTCATCGTGGCGGCCGTCTTCACCGTGATCGCCGCCGTGATCGCACTCCTGGCGTGGCCGGTGCGCCCCGCCGGCCCGGGACGCCCCCCGGGGGGGGGGCTGCGGGGGTCCGTAAGTTCTTGGGGGAGAAAGACCGGGGGGCTCGGTATTTGACACGACG